>JASJBU010000001.1 GCA_030066355.1 Gammaproteobacteria bacterium
GGGCGATTCGAGCAGGCCGACGGGGGTACGTTGTTTCTCGATGAGATCGGTGACATGCCTGCGGAGCTGCAGACTCGATTGCTGAGGGTCCTGGCCGATGGAGAATTTTACCGAGTGGGTGGGCATGAACCGGTCAAGGTCGATGTGCGAATCATAGCCGCGACCCATCAGAATCTCGCTGTTTTGGTCAAGCAGGGTGATTTCAGAGAGGACCTGTTTCATCGGCTGAATGTGATTCGTATCCAGCTTCCCTCGCTGCGTGAGCGGCGCCAAGACATCCCCCTGTTGATGCAGCATTTTCTTGGAAATGCTGCAGATGAGCTGTCGGTGGAACCCAAAGTTCTGTTGACGGAAACTCAGAATTATCTCAAGACGTTGAGTTGGCCGGGGAATGTCAGACAGTTGGAGAACACCGCTCGCTGGCTGACGGTCATGGCCTCGGGTCAGGAGATCCACCTTGATGATCTGCCAAATGAGTTGAAGGAAGAAGAGCGTCAACAACCGGTCGAGGGCGATTGGCGCCAGTTGCTGAGGAATTGGGGCAGAAGACGGCTGCAAGAGGGGGTAGAAGGCTTACTGAACGAGGCCGAACCCGCATTCGAGACGATCATGATCGAGATCGCCTTGGAGCATACGGCGGGTCGACGCCAGGATGCCGCACGCCTGCTCGGTTGGGGACGCAATACCCTGACCAGAAAGATCAAGGAGCTGGGTCTGGAACGTGAGGTTTGAGACCCTGAACCGCTGACTTACGTGCAGTCCGTTGTTCGAGCCTGCCATCGTCTGCAGCAACAAGGCATGCTTGCAGTGTTGCGATTGTCCTGTTGTTAGAGGTCGCACCTCGGCCTGAATGCGCAGATACGTGACATGTTCGTCTATCCGGGAACGGTGCGAGGATGTAACAGCAGCATGTATTTCTGATGCCATACTCGATTGACCCGCCTACCTGACCGGTATAGAGCAGCATCATCCGTACGACCCCCATAAAATCCGTGGTATCACACCTTCGGTTTCCAGGGCTGTGGCGTTATCATCTGTCCGCAGTATTTGATTGAAAAGTTGAAGGCAGTGACAGACGATGGATTCCTCTACGATTGATCTTCCCGGCAGTGAAATAGCATCGATTACCCTGAATGATGGTGTGCTCTCAGTCAATTTTTCCAGAGCCATCATCATCAAGACCATGAGTGGGTCCGAAGAACGGACCCGTTGGTGGCAGACCGGCGCCTTGGTATTCGAGGATGCTGAGGTCGAAGGCGAGCTACCCACCTGTCCCTGTGTCTGTGCGGGTGGGGATGTCGGGGAAAACGTGTATACATACCGCGACATGTTACCTCTGCCCCTGGAAAGTCAAGGGCGGGCCCATTGCGATCTGCGATTCACCGACCAGTCCGTTACTCTCAAGGCGACAGCCTCGGGGGTCAAATTGATGATGGAGGATCGTCCTCAGTACATCGAACACATCCACGCTTAGGCAACGGTTCAATTGGATGCCAGGTTGTGCGCTGCCCGGGTGGTTTCGGGTAGTTTGTATCGCGTGGTGCAGGCTAAAACATAGTGAATGGCCGTCTCCAGGCTGATCCTGTGTCCGATGGAGATATACAGGGGATTGACCCGATCCCGGGTGCGCAGAACCGCACCGATGATCTCTTGCCCGTCCAGCAACGGCGTGGATGAGCCCTTGGTTTGCGGAAGATCCCCATGAGTCCCGATCAGGCGGCTTTTTGCCACACCGATGGAGGGGGTGTCAGTCAACAGACCCAGGTGGCAGGCTAACCCGAATCGCCGTGGATGGGCCCGGCCCTGACCGTCACACAGCAGCATGTCCGGCTTCCGATGGAGTTTTTGCATGGCCGCCAGGACTGCTGGAATCTCCCGGAACGAGAGCAATCCAGGCACGTAGGGAAAGCGGGTCGGCTGTCTTGCGATAGCCTGCTCCACGGGTATGAGATCGGGAAAGCTCAGGACTGCCACGGCAGCCCGCGTGATCCTGCCCTGTGCCTCGAAGCCCACATCCACGCCAGCGACAGTCTTTGGCTCAGTCAATTTGTCCAGGGTGACGACTTGATCGCACAGCTCCATTTGTAGCTCCCGTGCCTCAGTTGGAGAGAGGTCCCAGGTGTGGTCGGGTGAGTTCGGCATGATCGGGTTGTGACGGTATTCTCTGGGTCAGTCAGCCCAAGGCGTCCCCCGCTGTGAGGCAGGCCTGGCGGTTTCTGTGTACAATTCCGCTCCATTATCCATAACAACATCGATTACCAAAGGAATCTTCTGTGACAGAGTTAAAAAACGATCGTCTGTTGAGGGCGCTATTACGCGAACCGGTAGATGTCACCCCGGTGTGGATGATGCGCCAAGCGGGCCGTTATTTGCCGGAGTACCGGGCGACGCGCGCCAAGGCCGGCAGCTTCATGGATCTCTGCCGGAATCCGGAACTCGCTTGTGAAGTGACCCTCCAACCCCTAGATCGTTACCCGTTGGATGCCGCGATCCTCTTCTCGGATATCCTCACCGTCCCGGATGCCATGGGGCTTGGACTCTACTTCACCGAGGGCGAGGGTCCCAGGTTCGAACGGCCTGTCCAGGATGAGGCAGCAGTCAACGCCATTGGACTGCCGGACATGGAACAAGACCTTGGGTATGTGATGGATGCCGTGCGTACCATTCGCCGGGAGCTGCATGGCCGGGTGCCATTGATTGGTTTCAGCGGCAGTCCGTGGACCCTGTCGACCTACATGGTCGAGGGTGGCGGAACCAAGAACTTCTCCAAAGTGAAGGGGATGATGTTCGATCGCCCGGAGCTGATGCATCGTCTGCTGAGTAAAGTGACGGAGGCGGTCACCGCGTATCTGAATGCGCAGATCGAAGCCGGTGCTCAAGCGGTCATGGTCTTCGACACCTGGGGTGGGGCGTTGACGCCCCTAGCCTATGAAACCTTTTCCCTGGCCTACATGCAACAGATCGTCGAAGGATTGAAGCGGGAATCGGAAGGTCGCCGGGTGCCGGTGATCCTGTTTACCAAGGGAGGTGGATTCTGGTTGGAGCAGATGGCGGATACCGGTTGCGATGCCCTGGGCATCGACTGGACATTGAATTTGTCTGAGGCACGGCGGCGGGTCGGTGACCGGGTGGCGTTGCAGGGAAATCTGGATCCCTGCACCCTATACGCCTCGCCGGAGCGTATCCGTGAAGAGGTTGGCCTGGTGTTGCAAAGTTTCGGGCATGGCAGCGGCCATGTTTTCAATCTCGGACACGGTATCCATCCGGAGATCGATCCTGACCATGCCGGCGTCTTCATCCAGGCTGTGCATGAATTGAGTCGGCAGTATCATAAATAGTAAGTAATTACTTCTCCTTGAGATTGCAATCGTTATACAGAGTTCTGGATCAATCATGAAAATCAGCGTCATAGGTTTGGGTTTGATGGGTCTGCCGATCGCGCAACGCCTGATGCACTGCGGTCATGATGTGCTGGGCTGGAATCGCTCGGCGGAACGCTTGGCAGCGGCCCAGGCAGAGGGCCTCAACGCCACAGCGGATCTCAATCGGGTCATATCCCAGGGTGAGATAGTTGTGCTCACTTTGAGCGATGCCGCTGCCATCGAAACGGTGCTTTTCGAGCAGTTGGAAGACGGTTTGCTGAAGGGCAAGCAGGTGATTCAGATGGGCACGATCTCACCGGATGAGAGCCGGGAGATCCAGCATCGAATCCTTGCTGCAGAGGCCGAATACCTGGAAGCCCCGGTGCTCGGCAGCATACCTGAGGCAAAGAACGGCAGCCTGATCGTGATGGCTGCCGGTCCGGAGGCCGCCTATCAACATTGCCTGTTGCTGTTGCGGTGTCTGGGCAAGGAGGTCGAACATCTGGGTGGTGTAGGTCAAGCGGCCGCGATGAAACTGGCCATGAATCAGTTGATCGCCGCATTGACCGCGGGATTTTCACTGAGTCTCGGATTGATCAAGGCCGAGGGAGTGGATGTGGAACAGTTCATGGGTCTGCTCAGGGAAAGCGCCCTGTATGCCCCGACCTTCGATAAGAAACTGGGCAAGATGCTGGAACACAACTATGCCAATCCGAATTTCCCTTTGAAACATCTGATCAAGGACCTTGCACTCTATCAAGAGGCAGCAGACAAGAATGGCATCGAACCTTCGATCTCCGAAAGCATGTTGGCGGTCCTTCAACAAGGCTGTGATGCAGGCTACTGCGAAGAGGATTACGCTTCGCTCTACGAGGCGATCAATCCGGGTTTCGACATGGATGTGGATGAGGGTTGTTGAGTATGCGATTGCTGTTTAGTGAAATGCCGGGACGCCACGAAAGGCATCTGATACGCAAGTACAATAACCAGCTGTTTCCGGAAAGTGAGCGCACACTAACATCTGACCAACTGAATGAGGCGCAACGCCTGGACCATGAAGAGCTGGTCGCCTATATCGGTGATCTGCGCAAATTGGTTGGTGAAGCGGTGTCCCTGGGTCCCCATGAACAGAGCGAAGTGATCCTGGAACTCAAGGAGCGACTGGACAAATCCTACGAGACCGCCTGTCGCCTGGCGGATGATCAGACCCCGAATAAAGAGGCCATCAAAAAGCTGGTTTCGGTGATCATGCAGGCGGTCTGGAAGGGGGCAGGTAACGATAGCCTCGCCCACCAGGAGTTGACTCAGGAGGAGGAGGCACGAATGACTCACTACGAGTTGTTGGAGAATCCTCTGGTGGCCGATCTGTTGGACCCGGACTCACCGATCAAGGAAAATGAGTTGCTGCCCAGTTTGTTGTGCGCCAGTCGAGCGGAATTCGAGGCCGCGGTCACGCTCTTCGATCCAGCCCAACTGGGCGAAATCTGCACAGCAGGAGAAAAATTGACCGATTCCATGGCCGCAATGGAGGGAGACGAGGAGTGGAACAGGCGTCTGCACGAACTCAAATCACTGTATGCTGCGGTGAAGGACTCCTAGGCGGGGGTTGCCGTATTTGCTATCCGGGCTGATCTCTCGGGCGGTCCGCAAACTATACTTTAGATGTGAGAGTCGGTCGTTTCTCTTTCAGCAGCGGAGGGCTCCCGAGCAGACTGGATAAAGAGTTCAACGATGGTTCGCTAGGCAGACCCTGCAAAGGGGTTCTGCAACCCATGGCATCGAGGTCGGATGTGATGAAACGGTTCTATCAGAGCTTGACGGTTTTACTCCTCTTGCAACTCGTCTTTGCTCCCGTCGTCGCGGATGTGATCATGACAGCGGAGGAGATCTGGGACGCATGCTGGAGTGAAGGACAGCATAGAATGCGGCACAGTACCGGTTTCGGCAATTCAATCAGTCTGGTAGTGCACAACATATCCCGCAGTGATTGGGACATCTGCGTCTACGACAATCTCTGCGCGAACACTCTGTACAGGGGTTTATTGCGTCACAATCACAGTGTCACCCTCGGCGGCTGCGTGGATACGCTGGGACGCGGCAGCATCTCGCTGATGAATGCAAAGGGTGAAATCTGGTTTTTCGAGAATACCGGGGACCGTGTCATTACCCTCGAAAAGTAGCTTCGCCGTTGTCCAGACAGATCACAGGCTCTGGCTAAACCAGCACCATCTCGATTCCGTCCTGCTGGATCTGCGCCAGGAATTTTTCTTGCCACTGTTCTCCCTGGCGTTGACGGATGGTTTCCAATACCAGGTATTCGGGTTTCAGACCGGTCTCGTCGGTATAGCGGCTGAGCCCCTGTTGGCAGGCCGGGCAGGCAGTGAGTAGTTTGATCTCGGGGGGATTGCCCGCATGGCGATCGTTGAGGGCTTGCAGACCCTGCTGCAGTTCTTGCGCTTTACGAAATCGTAACTGATTGGCGATATCGGGCCGGCTGGTGCCCAGGGTTCCAGCCTCACCACAGCAGCGGTCGCTGAGCAGCACCTGTTTACCGGTGAGCTTGCGGGCGAGCTGCAGGGGATTGTGCTGCTTGATCGGGGTATGGCAAGGATCGTGATAGAGATATTCCGTATCTTGCGTGCCGTCCAGCAGGCTGCCTTTCTCAAGCAGATACTCATGGATATCGAGCAGGCGGCAGCCAGGGAATATCTTGTCAAATTGATACTCCTCAAGCTGATCCATACAGGTGCCGCAGGAGACCAGCACGGTCTTGATATCCATGTAGTTGAGGGTATTCGCAATGCGGTGGAACAGCACCCGGTTGTCGGTCGTGATCTGCCTTCCCCGCGTACTCAGACCGGTGGCGGTCTGCGGGTAACCGCAACAGAGATAGCCGGGGGGCAGCACGGTCTGAGCCCCCAGTTCACAGAGCATGGCCAGGGTCGCCAGGCCGATCTCGCTATACAAACGCTCGGATCCACAACCGGGAAAATAAAAGATGGCGTCGCTATCCTCGTCAACCCGATGTGGAAAGCTCAGGATCGGCACCGAATGGCTGTCCTGCAGTTCAAGGGCATCACGCAGGGAGCGTTTTGGCGGTTCGACCCGAATGGGCCTCTGTACCATTTCTACCAGCAACGAGTTGGGACTCGGTAGACCGGTCGTTGATTTGGGCGGCTGTCTGCCAGAACTCAGCAAACCTGCCCGCGTGGCCATACGATGCGCCAGGTTCAGGCCTTTGAAGCCCCATTCGGCCATGCCTTTGCGCAACCAGCGAACGGTTCGGGGGTGGGTGGTGTTGAGAAACGCCATGGCTGCAAGGGTGCCGAGGCTGCGCCGTTTCTTGCCGCGTTCCACCAAGAGTTTGCGCATGAGTATGGTGACGTCCCCGAAGTCGATATTCACCGGACAGGGATTCTCACATTTGTGGCACACGGTGCAGTGGTCTGCCACGTCGTTCAGCTCGCTGAAATGCTGCAGCGCGATGCCGCGCCGGGTCTGTTCCTCATACAGAAAGGCCTCGATGATCAAGCCGGTGGCGAGGATCTTGTTGCGGGGTGAATAGAGCAGATTGGCGCGGGGCACATGGGTCATGCAGACCGGTTTACACTTGCCGCAGCGCAGGCAGTGTTTAATCAGGTCGTTGAGAGTTCCGAGTTCGCTCTCTTCCAGGATGATGGCCTCCTGCTCCAACAGCCTCAAGGAAGGCGTGTAGGCCTGCTCGAGGTCTGCGCCTGCCAGCAGTTTGCCCCGATTGAACCGGCCATCGGGATCGATCTGCTGTTTGTAACGTGAAAAGGCCTCGAGCTTATCCGTTTCCAGATATTGTAACTTGGTCATGCCGATCCCATGCTCGCCAGAAATGGCGCCTCCGAGAGAGCTGGCCAGTTGCATAATGCGATCGACGATACGCTCGGCCTGTTGCAGCATGGCGTAATTGTCGGAGTGCACCGGGATGTTGGTATGCACATTGCCGTCTCCTGCATGCATGTGCAGGGCAACGAACAGGCGTGCGTCTCGAAGCTGAGCGTGGATCTCCCGTAAGGCATGTCGTAAAGGACGCAGTTCCTGCCCTGGAAAGATCTCATCCAGACGACAGGCGATCTCGCGTTTGTATGAGATGATAAGATCCCGCCGCAGCAACAGATCGAGCAGCCGATCTCCAGGTTGCACCAACGCCTGTTCTGCCTCGCTCAGGAGTTGGGTATGCTGGCGTGCGGGCGCTTCGATCTGCTGCAGAATCCGCTCCCAACGCTGTTTAGCCTGAGAGACCGCTTGCCTGGCCAGCTCGACCTTGGCCTCCAGGATGGCTCGATTTTCCTCACTGGCCTCGAATTCCTCCTCGAGGATGTTGAAGAGCCGCGCGCCTTGCAGGTAGCCGAGGACCTGCTCCGCCGTATGGATCTTGTTGCGGGTTGATTCCTCGATATTGATGTGTTCGATACCGCGGCTGTAGTCGGCCAGTCGGTCCAGGGGGATGACCACGTCTTCGTTGATCTTGAACGCGTTGGTATGGGCGGAGATCGCCGCAGTGCGTGCGCGGTCGAGCCAGAAATTACGTCTCGCCTCTGGACTGGCGGCGACAAAACCTTCTGCGTCCCGCGCCTCGGCCATACGCACCACTTCGGCAGTGGTCGATTCCAGGGCCTGTTCGTGATCGGCAGCGAGGTCGGCGAGCAACACCATCTTGGGGCGTTCCCGCCGCGCCGCCTTGGTGGAGTATTTGACCGCCTTGAGATAACGTTCGTCGAGGTGCTCCAAGCCGATCAGTTGTACCTCCGCATGGGTCTCCAGGTAATCCTTGAGTTCCACGATGGCGGGTACCGCCCTGCCGATATCGGTTCCGAAAAACTCGAGGCAGATGGTGCGAATCTGCGCCGGGACCTGGTGAAGAATGAATCGTGCCGAGGTGATCAGTCCGTCACACCCCTCTTTCTGTACGCCAGGCAGGCCGGAGAGAAACTTATCGGTGACATCCTTGCCCAGCCCGGTCTTGCGGAAATGACTGCCGGGAATCACCAGGATCTCCGGGTCGACGAGGAGTTTTTTATGCTGCTTGTCGAAACGTGAAATCCGGAACCTCACCCTGTCCTGTTCGTGAATCTTACCCAGGTTATGGTCGAGTCGCTCCACCTCCAGCCATTGCCCGGTGGGTGTGACCATGCGCCAACTGGCCAGATTGTCCAGGGTCGTCCCCCAGAGCACCGCCTTCTTGCCGCCGGCGTTCATGGCGATATTGCCGCCAATGGTCGAGGCGTCCTGTGAGGTCGGGTCGACGGCGAAGGCAAGCCCTGCAGCTTCAGCCAGATCAGAGATTCGGCGGGTGACGACCCCGGCGCCGGCGTCGACCACCGGTACCTGTCGAGGTACACCCGGCAGGTCGAACATTTCAATCGGACTCAGTCGTTCAAGTTTTTCCGTATTGATCACGGCACAATGGGGATCCAAGGGTACGCCGCTGCCGGTGTAGCCCGTGCCACCACCGCGGGGGATCAGGCTAAGGCCCGCTGCGATGCAGCCTCGGACGATATCGGCGACCTCATCCTCGTCGTCCGGGGTGATGACCACGAAGGGGGTCTCGACCCGCCAGTCCGTGGCGTCGGTGGCATGTGAGACCCGCGCAATCGCACTGAAATCCACATTGTCACGGCGGGTGAGTCCCGCCAGATTTCTTCGGATTGTGTGGCGCAGTTTTATGTGGTCGGCAAAGCGCTCGGCAAAACCGGTCACGGCCTGCCGGGCGGCCGCCAGCAGTTCCAAGGCCTGTTGGTTGCCGTTGGTGCGCTCTTCAAACTGATTGAGGCGGTGTTGGAGGGCCTCGATCAGGGCTTCCCTGCGTGATTCATTCTCCAGCAGATCATCCATCAGGTAGGGATTGCGGGTGATGACCCACATATCTCCGAGTACCTCGAACAGCATCCTTGCAGAACGTCCCGTTCGGCGACTGCCGCGCAACTCTTCGATCAGGTTCCAGATGGCCTTGCCCAGGAACCGGATCACGATCTCCCGGTCAGAGAATGAGGTGTAGTTGTAGGGAATCTCGCGGATGCGCGGTCTGGACTGTTCGTTCATCTAGGGGGTTTCAATGAGGTCAATCTTTGAGCGAAGAGCTATGGGAGGCTATTGTAGCCCATCGATTGTATGCTATTCATTGACATTACGGCGACCAGAACAGGTCATACTAATTTTGAGGAGGCGACCATGAACAAGAAAACGCGCAAATTGACATCGCTTGGTTTCGGCCTGTTGGCGGCCTTAGCTTTATCCAGTCAGGCAAGGGCTGATGAAGTGGGATCATTCGACCGGGAGATTGAATACAGGCAGTCGGTCATGACCCTGTACAACTGGAACATGAAGCCGATGGGGGCGATGATCAAAGGCAAACGACCCTTTGATGCAGCGGTTTTCGCCAGACATGCAAAAGATCTGTCGGCGGTGGCGGGACTGGATCTGTTGAGCGGTTTTCCCGAGGATTCCGAAGACGGCGAGACCGATGCCTTGGCGGACATCTGGCTCGATTTCGATGATTTTCAACAGAAATACGCAGATCTTCAAGAGGCCAGCCGTGCATTGAACCAGGTAGCGGCAAGTTCCGATCAGGCCGAGATCAAAGCGGCGTTCGGTAAGGTAGGCAAGACTTGTAAGGCCTGTCACAAGGCCTACAAGAACTGATTGTTGACACAGTCTCGCCCGGGTTGAAAGACCGCGGGCTGCGTGCCATCAGGGAAAGTCCGGTCCAACCTCTTCCTCAGAGAGGATGCGCTCGATGGCACAGGCGATGTTGAAGTTACCCTCATCGGCAGTATAGCTGCGCAACACGCTCATCTCGGCAGACAGGGGCGGTGTGATGTTTTTACCGGGCATGATCTCGACAGTCAATTGAGTACCGGGATCAATCTCCCGATCGAACAGCATCAGCATACCATTGCTGCTGAGGTTTTTAACGATAGCGGATTGGGTGCTGTCAGAGCCGGCGATGCGAAACTGGGCGGGACAGTCGATAGGCATGCGGATGAAGTCTCGCTTTTCGGCGAAATCGTGCATATGTAATACTCCCTAATTTGGTTTCTGCAACGATACAAGATCTTGTAGTCTCAAACCGATTCCATTGCTTATCTTGGGCGATGATGGAAAAAAGTCAATGCGACGGTTTTCTGACAGATAGTTGTAGAGGAGTATTTGGTGAGAATCAATATGCCAGAGAGCAGAATGATGGCTTCAGTCATTTTTTTCCTTGCTTGAGGTTCCTGTGTGAAGTGTGAATCTTGGAGACACCCATGTCGAAACGATTGAGTTTGAGCTTGTTGCTGAGTATCGCGGTGATACCCCTTTGCGCGATGGGTGACCAAGTCTACCGGATGGTGGACGATAGGGGGCAGGTGATCTTTACCGACTCACCGCCAAAAGGTGCCCGTCAACTGGAGAAGATCGAATTACCTCCGGGGCCGTCTGCCGAATCGGTCAGGTCGACCGAATCGAGAAATCGGGCCATCCGCAAGCGCTTGGATGAGGTGCAAAACGCCCGCTCCCAGGAGAACCAACAGCAGAATCGGCGCATCAGACAGGCGGAGAAGGCCTTGGCTGAGGCCGAGGAGCGCCTTACTTTTGCCAAACAACTGCGGGATGAAGACCGGCAATCCTTGGCAGCGGGCGTTCGGCGCATCCGCCCGGCTTACTTCGAACGGGTGAAGAAGGCTGAGGCTGAGGTGGAGGCGGCAAGGAATAAACTGGAAGAAGCCCGTAAGGCGCGCTGATGCAAATCTATCTGGTGGGTGGCGCCGTGCGAGACCGTCTGTTGGGGCGGCCTGTCACGGAGCGTGACTTTCTGGTGGTCGGGGCCACCCCGGAGCAGATGTTGAAGCTGGGCTATCGGCAGGTCGGTCGGGATTTTCCGGTCTTTTTGCACCCCCAGAGTAAAGAGGAGTATGCGCTCGCCAGGTCCGGACGGTCGGGTACGGAGGCCGATGCAGGATGCGTGACCCTCGAACAGGATCTGGCAAGACGGGATCTGACGATCAATGCCATGGCGGAGTCTGCTGAGGGTCGTTTGATCGATCCTTTCGGCGGTAGAAGGGATCTGCAGCAAAGGTTGCTCAGACATGTCTCACCTGCATTCGCCGATGATCCCTTGCGTGTCTTGCGGGTGGCACGGTTCATGGCACGCTATCATGAGTTGGGATTTCGGGTAGCACCTGCAACCATGACCCTGATGCGGCAGCTGGTCGAGCGGGGGGACCTGGACAGCTGGGCGGCCGAACGGGTCTGGCAGGAGCTTCACGAGGCACTCTCGATGACAAACCCTGTACCTTTCTTTACAACCCTCCGTGAATCTGGGGCCCTGGTACGGATCATGCCCGAATTGGATCGACTCTGGGGGGTTCCTCAACCCGTTTCCTGGCACCCGGAGATCGATTGCGGTCAGCACAGTATGCTGGCGCTGCAAGTCGCCTGTCGGTTGTCGAACTCGATCGAGGTCAGATTCGCCACACTGACGCATGATCTGGGCAAGGGTTTGACCCCGAAGCAGCAGTTACCCGGCCATGCGGGGCATGAAGCGCGGGGGGCCGAACTGGTTGGTGAACTGTGCAATCGCCTGCGCGCACCCAATCGATTCCGACGTCTGGCGGCGCTGAGTGCGAGATTTCACACACATTGCCATCGGCTTGACGAATTGAAACCGCGAACCATTCTCAAGGTCCTGGAAAAGCTGGATGCCTTCCGCTTACCGCGAAGGTTTCGGGATTTTCTGACGGTCTGTGAGGCAGACTATCGAGGGCGTAAAGGCTTCGAGACTAGGCCTTATCCTCAGGCAGTGCGCTTTCTACACTGTTTTGAACTGGCCCGAGATGTGGATCGGAGCAGCCTGAGTCAGCTCCCGCAAGGCAGGGTGGTGGGGCAGGCACTGCATGATTTGAGAATCCGGGCACTCAAAGCAGCGCTGTGAATTCAGCCTGCGAGGCGGTGAAAGATCCGGAAACCGGCGAGATAGGTACCGGCGGCGGAACCCAGGGTACTGAGAAAGAAGACCAGCAGAGTCCTTGATACCCGATTGTGCCACCAACCCTTGAGGCTCGTGGTTTCGCTCCGTAATTTGCTGAAATCGGCCACGGTGGGTTTGCGCAAGTAGAGCTCAGCGGCAGCGGTGACCATCCCTGCACCGATGGTCGGGTTGAGGGAAGTCAGGGGAGCAGCGAGGAAGGCGGTCATTACGGTCAAGGGGTGGGCGGCGGCCAATGCTGCACCGAAGGCGGACAGACCACCGTTGATCAGCACCCAGTCTGCAACCAGTTGCCAGCCGAGATCGGGGCTGCGTAGAAAACCCACCGCGAAACCGACGAGCACCAGCATCACAATCAGCCAGGGGATCAATTTCGGCCAGCGACTGGGTTTCGGAAGCCGATCGAGTTCGGCAATAATGGTCTGTGGTGGTGCGTCGGCCTGTTGCAGGTAACGGGCGATGCCCTGCATGTGTCCCGCACCAATCACGACCAGCAGATTCTCATGACCCTTGTTATCGATCTCTTCACGGAGGCGAGCGGCCATGTAACGATCACGTTCGTCGATCAGCGGGACATACAGATCCTGACGATCCTCAGCAAACTCGGCGAAGGTGGTCTCCAGGATATCCCCTTCCTTGAGCTTTTCGATTTCGCTTTCCGAAACCTCTTCTTTGGAGAGGATACCGGCCAGCAGACCGGTGAACAGACCCAATCGCTTCCACCAGGGCAGGTTGCCGGCCACCCGCTTGAGGGTGGTGCTGATCTCCCGGTCGATGAGCATCAGGGGGCGGTGTGACTCACGGGCGATGCGGATCGCCTCGCGTTGTTCCGCACCGGGCTCGATACCGAACTGGTCCGCCAGCCGTTGCTGATAGGCCCCCAGTGCGAGGCTGGCCATGACCAGCGTGCCGCGGCCTTCACGCAGTACCTTGAAGAGATCCATCTTGGCCAGTGAATCGGGATTCAGCAGGGCGTTGTAACGGCTCGGGCAGAGTTCTACGGCTACCGCGTCATATTCGCCGGTTTCTAGCAGTTCAGTGACCTTTTCGGCACTGGCCCTGGAGACATGGGCTGTGCCCAACAGGGTGATCCGGCTGTCGCCAAGGGTGACTTCGATCCGGGGTTCCTGTTCACTGTTCTGCATAAAGAATCGTCCAACCACTCCTGAAACGGGGACATTCTATCAGCGATTGAAGACCCCTGTCTGTTTAGTAACTTCCCTCAGTCTATATCAAACACTGAATTGCCGACGGTTTGTCGAATCTGTGATTGGGGTGTCCATTTCAGGGATTGCTTGTAGTACAATTCCGATTCCTTACGACTTGTTGCAGTGGATTGGGCGTTCTACCGACAGGTTAGGACCGATGTTGGTCGAGACAACCCGTGGACTTGTCACCTAACAACGAGTCATCTCCAGTGCTTGTCAACACCCGAGCCACTCGGCTCGAATGGCCTTGCCGGGCCGCAAACCTGTACAGAATCGCCAACGCTAGCCGCAACACAAACAAAGGATTTCTGACTCTACCGATTGGAAGTGTATTTTTTTGTAGCCTGTTATTTTCAGAAGGATGGTATCGATGGATAACAATATCGTTTGGCATCACGCAACAGTGACCCGTGATCGCAGAGAAAAACTCAATAAACACCGATCTAAACTGTTGTGGTTTACCGGTCTCTCCGGCTCCGGTAAATCCACCCTGGCGCATGCCCTTGAAGAGGAACTCCATCAGCGAGGTTGCCGCACTTATGTCTTCGATGGCGACAATGTTCGCCACGGCTTATGCCGTGATCTGGGATTCACTGTCGAAGACCGCACCGAGAATATCCGGCGGATCGGTGAGATGGCGAAGCTCTTTGTGGATGCCGGGGTGATTGCCCTGACCGCCTTCATTTCTCCGATCCGTGAAGATCGCGACCGGGCCAGGGGACTGTTTCCGCATGGTGATTTTCTCGAGGTCTACGTCAAATGTTCCCTGGAGAAATGTGAAGCACGCGATGTCAAGGGTTTGTACAAACGAGCCAGGGCGGGTGAGATTCCGGAATTCACCGGGATTTCTTCGCCCTATGAGCCCCCCGTGAATCCTGAAATCGTAGTCGATACGGAACTCGATACCTTGCAGGAGTCGGTCGAGCAGATGATCAAGGCACTCGAGGAACGGGGGATCATCCCGAATCGGGTGGTATAAACGGTGCTCTGCATGCGGGATTGCGAACGGAGCCGGTGGCAGAACTTGACTCGTCTGGCACTCCTGCTCCTGCTGTTCTGGATGCTCAGTGCCTGTCAAACCCTAAGCGAAAAGCGGCAGTCGGCGTTACTCGTGGAAACCCTGCGAAAATATGAGGCGACCCTGCGCTGGGGCTCCATGCAACAATCCCAGAGTTTCGCCTCGGAGGAGATCGCCAAATTCAGCCCGACCAGACAGAAAGACATCCGCATCATCCACTACGAGGTCGTGCAGGGGCCGACGCAGGTGAGTGAGGACAAGGCATTACAGACGGTATTGATTCAGTATGTGCACGAGACCAGCCAGAGTGTCAGGGAACTGTTGGATCAACAGGTGTGGAGCTATGACCCGGAGACCGAACAGTGGACCTTGCAAAGTCCACTACCCGTGTTCAAATGACCAGGATCTGCTGAGATGAACCCTGCGCACTATCCGCTCACCTCGGCCACCCGTTGGTTGTTGGTATTGGCCGCTTTCGTGGTACTGGTGGCGGGCATGCAGGCGGCCAAGCCCCTCTTGGTGCCATTTTTATTATCGTTGTTTATCGCGGTCATCGCCGCTCCGCCCTTGTTCTTTCTGAAAAACCGGGGGTTACCGGGGTGGCTGGCGATGCTCATCGTCGTCCTGGGCATTGTCCTGGTCGGCCTCTTGCTGGGCTGGATGGTCGGTGGATCGTTGCGCGATTTTACGGATAACCTGCCCAAATATCAGGAGCGTCTCGCGGCCCAAAGCCATGGTCTGCTGGTCTTGCTGCAGGGCCATGGGGTGGTGCTTGATGAGGCCACACTGCTGGCTTACCTGAATCCGGGCAAGGCCATGGCCCTGGCGGGCAAACTGCTCAGCGGCCTGGGCAATGTGTTGACCCAGGCTTTCTTCATCCTGATCACAGTGATCTTCATTCTGGTCGAGGCCGCCGGTTTTCAGGCCAAACTGCGAGCGATATCGGCAGATCCGGACAGTTCGGTCGCCCGCATCGAAGCAATCACCTCGAGCATCAAGCAGTACATGATGATCAAGACCAGCACCAGTCTGTTGACCGGTGTCCTGGTCACCATCGGGCTGACGCTTCTCGACGTGGATTACCCGGTGCTCTGGGGGGTGCTGGCCTTTCTGTTCAACTATGTGCCGAATATCGGTTCGATCATCGCAGCGGTACCGGCCGTACTGCTCGCCTGGGTCCAGCTCGGGCCCTGGGTGGCGTTGTGGAGCGGGGCGCTCTATCTGATCGTCAACGTTGTGGTGGGTAACCTGATCGAACCACGCTTCATGGGCCGGGGGCTTGGGCTCTCTCCACTGATCGTGTT
This sequence comes from Gammaproteobacteria bacterium, assembly GCA_030066355.1. Lineage (GTDB taxonomy): Bacteria > Pseudomonadota > Gammaproteobacteria > Chromatiales > Chromatiaceae > JASJBU01. The sequence continues at coordinate 15,891 of JASJBU010000001.1, forward strand.
CGTTTCACTGGTGTTCTGGGGCTGGGTGCTGGGCCCGGTGGGGATGTTTCTCTCAGTACCCCTGACCATGACGCTGAAGATCATACTCGACAGCAACCATGAAACCCGTGCCATCTCCCTGATCCTGGGCCAGAATCAGGATTGCCAGCAGAGCTGACCAGCGGTCGAGTCTACACAGGCTAGGTGCTGAGCAGTGATTCAGCCCGGGCGATCTTCTCCTGCGCCTTGTCGAGAATCTTGATACTCAGTTTCGGCGACAGCTGACCGATCCCCAGTTTATTGAACGCAGGCACCTGGTCCAGGCTGGGCAGCTCCACCTCCATCGGGGAACCGATGAAGCAGTGGAGCTGGGCGATGATCACCAGGTCCGCGTAATCGGCCGGTCCACGATTCTCTCTCTGCCAGTTTTCCGCTTCTTTGGCGACGGTTACCAGGTCTTCCATAAAGCCCCAAGTCTGCAGAATCTGGGCGCCGATCGGGCCGCGCATGTCATGTATCACGGTGTTCAGTTCTTGTTCGTCGTTCGCAATATCCGGAAAGCGTTCCGCATAGCTGAGAATGGCGATGACGCCGATATCATGCAGGAGTCCGGCCAGCAGGGCATGTTCCGGATTGAACTGTTTGTTGGACAGTTTCGCCAATACGTAACAGATCGCGCTGACCTTGACGCTGTGTTCCCATAACTTCTGCATGCGATTCTTCAGCACGCTCGACCGGGTGTTGAACAGTTCCCTCAGGGCAAAGGTGAGAACCAGTTTGTGAGTCGTGCTGGAACCCAGTCTGACCACGGCCTCTTTACAGGTATCAACGGCCGAAACACCCGCGTACAGTGGACTATTGGCGGCGCGAATCAGTTTGGTGGTGATGGCCGGATCTGTCTGGATGATCTTGGCCAGTTTGTGGGCGTTGGTGGTTTCATCTTTCATGGCTTGGCCGACCCGGATGGCGACATCCGGCAGACTGGGGAGCTTCAGGCAGTCGTTTTCCAGGTCTTCCGACAACGACTGCGCCAATAGGCCCTCTGTCTCATCGAGGGTGTATTCCCCTTCTTCCGCCTCGAGTTCGGTGGCGGTGATGCCTTGAGACTCGGGAGAAAACAAACCCTTGAGCAAGTGGTTGTCCACCAGCAGGTATTCAACGGGAGTTAGGGCTTTGATCTGGTACTGTCGCGGAATCAGGCTGGCGATCGGCCCCATGGCCTGGGGGGTATGGTCAGTGATCTCCATATGTCGATTGTCGGATGAGCGCAATTGCAACTGGCCTTTCAGCAGATAGAGGCTGTAATCAGCGGTGTCGCCCAATGGTATGAGGATCTTGCCTATGGGCGCTGTATAAACCTGCAGGGACTGGGCCAGCAATTTCAACTGGACCTCGCTGAGCTCCTGCATGGGTTTCAGTTGACCGAGGGTTTCCGGGCTGGGGTGATACATGTGTCGCTCCGTGTTATTACTCATCCTGATGAATCAACAGCTGCATTTGGGTCGTGTCTGTTGATGGAGTTGCAGGGTCCCGACCAGATGCTCGACCGAAGCCAGTTGGTGTCGGGTCAGATAGTCGCGGATGCCGGCATTGATCTTCTGGCAGATCAGGGGATCATAGAACAACGCTGTGCCCACACCGACGGCATGCGCCCCGGCAATCATGAACTCCAGGGCATCTTCTGCGCTGGTGATACCGCCTTGGCCAATGATGGGGATGTTGTGATCCCGGCAGACCTGATAGACCTGATGGACCTTGAGCAAGGCCACCGGTTTGATTGCCGGGCCGGAAAGGCCGCCCTGATTGTTACCGATGATCGGGACCCGGCTCTCGATATCGATGGCCATCCCCATCAGGGTGTTGATTACCGAGAAGGCATCACTGCCGGCTTCGATACAGCCCTGCGCATTGCCCGCGATATCGGTCTGGTTGGGTGAGAGTTTGGTGATCAGTGGCTTGCGGGTCGCCTGGCGGCAGGCCTCTACCACTCTGGCGGACATGGCGGGATCGTTGCCGAAGGCAACGCCGCCCTCCTTTACATTGGGGCAGGAGATGTTGATTTCGATGGCGTCGATGGGGGAATCATCGAATCGCCGGGTGACCTCATAATATTCCTCGACGGTCGAGCCGGAGACGTTCGCAATGAAATGGGTCTCAGTGAAATCCAGCGTCGGCAGGATTTCATCCACGACCTTGTCGACACCGGGATTCTGCAGGCCGATGGCATTCAGCATACCGGAGGGTGTTTCATAGATGCGGTGGGGTTGATTACCCAGGCGGGGTTCCTGCGTGGTGCCCTTCAAACAAACCGCACCGGTCTCCCTGTTGCTGAAGCCCTTGACCCGTGTGTACTCTTCACCAAAACCGACACAACCGGAGAGCAACACAATGGGGGTGTTGAACGGCATGCCGCAGAAATCGATGTTGAGAGGAGATTTGACGGAATCAGGCATGTTGTTTTCCATTTATTGCTAGGTGCCCTGCCACAAGCCTCGGTATATCATTGACCTGAGTCTGTGTCGGCCGCAAGTGACTGATTATTGAATAATCGTTGCAGTGAGTCATTCCTCGGAAGGCAGGGCCTGTTGCGGGCTGGATGTTCGTGAATGGGCTGCAAAAGGTGTCAGTATGTTCAAGATCGTGCTTTTTGAACCGGAAATACCACCGAATACGGGGAACATCATACGCTTGTGCGCGAATACAGGCAGCAGTTTACACCTGATCCACCCGCTTGGGTTTGATCTGGATGATAAGCGCCTGCGCCGCGCGGGCCTCGACTATCACGAATGGGCCAGTCTGCAGGAGCATGCCTCACTCGAGGCGTTCCTGCAACGGGTCCAAGTGACGCGCCTCTATGCCTGCAGCACCAAAGGCAAGCGGCACTATGCAGAAGTGGCCTTCGAACCGGGAGATACCCTGTTGTTCGGGCCGGAAAGCCGGGGATTGCCCACCTCTCTCCTGAACAGTCTGGACGCCGGGGCGCGGCTGAGAATACCCATGCTGCCGGAAAGCCGCAGCCTGAACCTTTCCAATGCAGTTGCGGTGATTCTCTATGAAGCCTGGCGGCAACAGGGATTTGCCGGTGCCAGATAGCGGAAATGATCAGGCGCTCTCGGCTTTTTGCCGTCTGTCCAGCAGGTTGTGGACGGCCTGTTTCGGATCCAGGCCCGCAAACAATACCTGATAGACCTGTTCCGAGATGGGCATCTCCACCGCGCATTTCTGAGCCAGTTTATAGACCTCCTGGGCGGTATGAATGCCTTCAACCTCTTGACCGATTTCCTCACGGGCCGCTTCGATGCTGAGTCCTTTGGCCAGGGCGAGCCCCATGCGGCGATTGCGGGATTGATTGTCGGTACAGGTCAACACCAGATCACCCAGGCCGGCCAGACCCATGAAGGTTTCGGTGTGGCCGCCCAGGCGGGTGCCCAGGCGCATGATCTCGCTAAGACCACGGGTGATCAACGCGGCACGGGTGTTCGCGCCAAACCCCAGACCATCGGCGATCCCCGCGGCGATGGCCAGCACGTTTTTGCTTGCGCCCCCAACCTGGACACCGATCATGTCATCGCTGGTATAGGCCCTGAACCAGGGCGCATGCAGATAGCCGGCGAGTTTTTCTGCGTGTTGCAGGGAGTCCGAGGCGACAGTAATGGCGGTAGGCAGGCCCCGTGCGACCTCACCGGCAAAGGTCGGTCCGGAAATCACCGCCAGGTTCCGTGCAGGCAGGAGGGCTTTGGCCACGTCTGAGAGTAGCTGTTGGGTGCCGGGCTCGAAACCTTTGGTGGCCCAGGACACCCCGGCTGTCGGGGGCAGTAGGGGTAAGAGGGTCTGGGTCACGGAACGGAAGGCGTGGCTCGGGACCACGATCAATACCTCGTCCGCACTATCCAGGGCTGCCGCCAGGTCGGCCATTGGCGACAAGGTATCCGGAAACTCGATGCCCGGCAAATAGCGCTTGTTCTGCCCGTCCTCGGCAAGCCGGGCAATCTCGTCCGGCATGCCCCAAAGCCTTACATCCAGCCGGTTGTGACTCAGCAGGATCGCCAGGGCGGTGCCCCAGGAGCCTGCACCCAGTACCGCAATGGAGCCCGGATTATTCACTAATGTTTGGCGGTGGATTGATCGTCCGCCGCTTTCTTGGCGAGTTCCTGCTGATGCTGGGCGTACAGGGCATCGAAATTGACCGGCTGCAGCAGCAGTTGGGGGAAGCTCCCTTTGGTGACCAGGTCCGAGACCACTTCCCGCACATAGGGAAAGAGTAGATTCGGGCAGTATGAACCGAGCAGCGGCCCCATCTCCTGTTCTGGAAAGCCGTTGATGCCGAAGATCCCAGCCTGTTTGACTTCGGCGAGATAGGCCGTTTGGTCGCTGATTTTGGTCGTGATGGTGACGGTCAGCATGACTTCGAACACTTTGTCGGACAATTTGGCGACTTCGGTATTCAGATTCACGCTGGATTCCGGTTTCCACTCCTTTTGAAAGACCGCAGGGGAGTTGGGCGTTTCGAAGGAGATGTCCTTGGTGTAGATTCGCTGGAGTGCGAATTCGCGTTTAGGTTCTTCCTGTTTGGCTGCTTCTGTCATGGTTATGGATTCCTTGGGTTATTTCTTTCTGGTAATGGGAAGGTTTGCACTCTGCCAGGCCAGTATTCCCCCGCGAAGATTATAGACCTGCTCGAAACCCTCTTTCTTCAGTTGTTGGCAGGCGGCCTGGGATTGTGAACCTGAGCGGCAACTGACGATGATCGGCTGCTCTTTGTGCTTGTTGAGGCTGTTGATCTGATTTTTGAAGCCGTTGATCGGGATGCTGATCGCATTGATGATGTGACCCTTGTGAAAATCGGCAGCCGGACGAACGTCCACCACGACGGCATTCTGGTGGTTGATCATTTCGGTGGCGCTTTGCGGATCGACACTGCCTTTGGTTCCCAGCAGCAGGTTGTGTATCAGTAAACCTGCGACAACCAGGAATGAGAGCACCAAGACCCAGTGATTCATCGTAAATTCGATGAGTTGTTGCATGTAAAGCCTCGTTGCTTGATGAGAGGAGAGATCAAAGGGGTGAGAGTGTATAACAGTCGCGTGTCTTGGTTAACCCGAAAATGTGCCCGTGAACCGGTCAGTCAGTTTGTGATTCCTGCGTAAAACCCTATGAGCGAGTGAATTGTTAGTGTATCTCTCTGTAAAACAAAGGATTGTTAGGGCTGGCTGAAGACATCAACAAGGGCTGTGCTGAGCAGACTGCAACAGCAAGCGGTATTCTCAAGCTTATCCCAGACGCCTCAACATAGGTTCAAGGATTGCGTATCTTGCGCGTAACGGGCTGCTTCATGGGTGTTCAGCAAGCGACTGTCCGGTCCCGGCACAGCTTGGGTACCGGTACCAGCCCGTACCTGTGGCGTCTCGATGAGACCTGCCTAGGTGTGAGTGCAGAAGACCTCGCGCATCATGCCGATGAGTTTCAGGGTTCTGAAATCACTGACCCGATAGTAGACCCTGTTGGCGTCTTTGCGTGAGGCGAGTATGCCTTTGTCGCGCAGGATCGCCAGATGCTGAGAGATATTGCTTTGAGAGGTGCCGACCTGCTCGACGATGTCCTGTACGCTGACTTCTTCGTCGCCCAGCGTGCAGAGAATTTTCAATCTCAACGGATGGGACATGGCCTTCAATGAGCGAGAGGCTCGGTCAATGTCATCGTCATTGGCGAAGAGAGCTTCCATCTCACTGGTGTCCGTATTCAGAATGGGTCTGTTGGTTCGACTGAATTTATGTTCCATGGGCGCAAGCCTTTCACTAATACCTAATACAATAATACGCTGTTTTTGTGGGTTTTGAGAAGCCTTTGATCTTACCCGGTTTTTCACAAGCCAAAGGGGAAGGGTTCGTCAGATTTCCTGGTCTCTGCATATAATAGCTGCTTTAATCGGGGGTTTATTGAAATTTCACGGGAAAATTTATCCCTAATCATCCGTTGGATGACCTCTCGAGGCCTAGCATGAAGGAGATCCCAAAGCCCGCCGTTCTGATCATCCTGGACGGCTGGGGTTATAGCGAAGATCATGAAGCCAATGCGATTGCAGCGGCCAATACCCCGGTTTGGGATAATTTGTGGCGGGACAACCCGCATACCCTGATTCGGACCTCAGGCGCATCGGTGGGTCTGCCGGGTGGGCAGATGGGTAATTCTGAAGTGGGGCACCTGAATCTCGGGGCGGGACGGGTGGTCTATCAGGAGTTTACCCGGGTGGGGCGTTCCATCCGCACAGGTTCCTTCTACACCAACCGGACCCTGACCCGAGCCGTGGATGAGGCGATAAAGTGGCACAAGGCGGTGCATTTGGTCGGGCTGCTCTCGACCGGCGGGGTGCACAGTCATGAAGAGCATATCCATGCAATGGCCCGCTTGGCCGTCGAAAGAGGGGCCAAGCAGGTCTACGTCCATGCGTTTCTGGATGGTCGGGATACCCTTCCGAAGAGTGCGGACAAATCGATTCGAGCGCTGAACGAGGTGTTCAGGGAACTGGGTCGGGGCAAGATCGCCAGTGTTATCGGCCGTTATTACGCCATGGACCGGGATCATCGATGGGACCGGATCAAATACGCCTATGACCTGCTGGTGGACGGAGCCTGTGAATTTCGAGCGGCCAGTGCCTGTGATGCTTTGGATGCAGCCTATGCAAGGGGTGAATCCGACGAGTTTGTCAAGGCAACGGCCATCACAGCGGACAACGAGGAACCGGTGCGTATCGAGGACGGTGATGTCTTGTTGTTCCTTAATTACCGGTCGGATCGGGCAAGACAGCTGACACGTGCCTTCATCGAGCGGCAATTCGATGGTTTTTCCAGAGCACGTGTGCCCAAGCTCAACCGCTTCGTCAGTCTGACTCAATATAAAAGCGATTTCGATATACCGGTGGCCTTCCCCCCGGAAAAGATCAGCAATTGTTTCGGTGAATACGTCTCCAAGCAGGGTATGCGGCAGCTACGGCTCGCAGAAACCGAAAAATATGCCCATGTGACCTTTTTCTTCAACGGTGGTAGAGAAAAACCATTCGAGGGAGAAGACCGCATTCTGGTTCCCTCACCCCGGGTGGCCACCTACGACTTGCAACCGGAGATGAGTGCGGCAGAGGTGACGGATGAGTTGGTGAAGGCGATTCAGGGCGGTAAGTACGATGCCATCATCTGCAACTACGCCAATTCTGATATGGTGGGCCATACCGGGAAACTGGATGCGGCGATCCGCGCTGTCGAGACGATCGACAGCTGCCTGGGTAGAGTCAGCCAGGCGCTCCATGAAGCCGGGGGTGAGATGCTGATCACCGCTGACCACGGAAACTCAGAACAGATGATCGATCACAAATACAATCAAGCACATACCGCCCATACCTCGAATCCTGTACCATTGATTTATGTCGGCAGACATGCGCTACTGGATGAAAATGGCGCACTCTGTGACATCGCCCCGACTTTGCTCAAGATGATGCACCTGCCACAGCCATCCCAAATGAAGGGGCATCCGTTGATCCAGTTTCTGGACGGGGCCTGATGGGCTTGCTCTCCTTTATACGGGTTTTTTGGGTCATGCTGGTCTGCATGACGCCGGCCTGGGTGAGCGCGGCCGACAATCAAGATGAGGTCGATGCTAAGTCCCGTGAACTGGAGCAGATCAAGGCGCGTATTCAACACCTCCATAGACAGTTGATGGCTGTCGAGGGCGAGCGTAAGCAACAAAACAGTGCCTTGAGTCAGACTGAGAGAAGGATTGGTACTATCGCCCGCCGTATCCGGGTGGTTGGTCAGCGCTTGGAGAGGCAGCAACGGCGTCTGGCATCGCTTGAGCGGGAGCGGGCGGATTCGCGCTTGCAATTGGACAGACATCGCCAGGTCTTGGAACGTCAGGTACGGGCCGCCTATGCGATGGGGCGTCAGGAAAAGGTCAAAATTCTTTTAAATCAGCAGGATCCGGCGATAGTCAGTCGGCTGATGGTATATTACGATTACCTCAATGCTGCACGGATGGAGCAGATGGAAATGATCCAGGAAAATTTATCCAGACTGACCCGTATCGAGCTGGAGATCACCGAGGAGGAGCAGCGTCTGCAACAACTCTTTGCCAAAGAAAATCAGGCAAAGCAAGAATTGGAGGCGGCGCAGAGTGATCGGCAACAGATCATTGCCGGTTTGAGCAAGGAGCTGAAGTCCAAAGGGCAAGAGCTGGAAGGTTTGAAAGCCGACGAAAAGGAGTTGGAAACTCTCTTGATTCGACTGCAGGAGGCGCTGGCCGACATACCTTTGGATAGAACCACGTTCAATCCATTCAAGAGTCGCAAGGGAACGCTACCCTGGCCAACCAAAGGGCGTTTGGCGGCCAGTTTCGGGGCACCCAGGGAGGTGGGCAAATTACGGTGGGACGGGGTGTTGATCGCAGCACCCGAAGGTCGGGAGGTCAGGGCCGTTCATCATGGCCGGGTTGCCTTTGCGGATTGGCTACGTGGTTTCGGCCTGCTCCTGATCATCGATCATGGCGATGGATTTATGAGCTTATATGGCCATAATCAGAGTCTGTTCAAGGAGACCGGTGAATGGGTCGAACCTGGTGAGGTGGTGGCACAGGTAGGAAACAGCGGTGGGCGCAGTACCTCGGGTGTCTATTTTGGTATCAGGCAGAATGGCAAGGCCAAAGATCCCAAAAAATGGTGTAAGCGGATAAAAAGAAATGGCGTGATAGGCCTCTCACTACCAGATCGTTTGTGGAACTCAGACGATAATAGGGTCTGGCGGAGAGAACAAAAAGCTTAGGGCATTTTTGAAGCAACGACTGGCTTGTCTCGATATACCACAGGGTCTTTCGGCCGCTATTTAGGTGGATTTGATGAAGCGTTCTCGGATCAGTGCTGTCTCAGTTAGCTACATAATGCTATTCCCGCAATTGGGCGGGATGCAGGAAGGATATATCGGATGAAAAACATCCTCTTAAAATACCATGTGTTGAGTCTTTGTCTGGTCCTTGCGGCGGGGCTTGCCTTTGCTGACGAGCCGGCGGTTGATTCAGCGGGAAACGGTGAATTACCTTTGGAGCACCTGAGGCTGTTCGCTGAGATATTCGGTCGTATCAAATCGAACTACGTCGAACCGATAGAAGACAAGGTCCTGCTGGAGAACGCTATCCGCGGCATGGTCTCCGGTCTGGATCCGCACTCCAATTACCTGAACCGGGATGAATTCAAAGACCTGCAGGTCGGTACGAAGGGAGAGTTTGGTGGACTTGGCATCGAGGTCGGGATGGAGGACGGCTTTGTCAAGGTCATAGCACCGATCGATGATACCCCCGCGCAGCGCGCCGGTGTGTTGAGCGGTGATCTGATCGTGCGTCTGGATGATACACCGGTCAAAGGCCTGACGTTGAATGATGCGGTCAAACTGATGCGGGGTAAGCCGGGCACCAGTATTAGTCTTACCATTGTTCGCGAGGGAGAAGAGAGGCCGATCAAAATAGACGTCGTGCGAGATGTCATCAAGGTCACCAGTGTCAAGGGCCGATTGTTGGAAGACCATTTCGCGTATATCCGGATCTCGCAATTTCAATCTCATACCAATGAAGACATGCTAAAGGCCATCAAGAAGTTGAATAAAAAGGTGGATGGCGAAATCAAAGGACTCATTTTGGATCTGCGCAACAACCCGGGCGGCGTACTGAATGCAGCGGTCTCCGTGAGCGATGCGTTCCTGGTATCAGGGTTGATCGTTTATACCGAAGGGCGTGAAGAGGAATCGGAACTTCGCTTCGAAGCCGCGCCCGATGACGTAATGGCAGGCGCACCGATCGTCGTGCTGGTGAACGAGGGTTCAGCGTCGGCTTCAGAGATCGTAGCAGGGGCACTGCAGGATCATTCGCGAGCGGTGATCATGGGTAAACCAACCTTTGGTAAGGGTTCAGTACAGACCATCATTCCGGTCAACAAGCGATCTGCGGTGAAGCTCACCACGGCACGCTATTACACACCGTCTGGCAGATCCATCCAAGCAGAGGGCATCAAGCCGGACATCGTGCTCGAAGACGTCAAGGTTTCTCAAGCGGAAGCCAAGCATGTGAAACCGCTGAAAGAGTCGGACCTGTCCCGTCATTTACTGAACGGTAACGGTGGTAAGTCGATTGAAGAGACTGATGGTAAAGAGAAAAATGAAGATAACACACCACTGGCCGCTAAGGATTACCAACTCGGCGAGGCGCTTAACCTACTGAAAGGACTTGTGATTTTGCATCGTAACTAAGAAGGATGACAATTGGGAAGACTCACTATGTCCAAAAGATATCTATCCGGCTGGCTAGCCGGATTGATCGGCTTGATAAACATGACTGATGGACTGGCCGAAACTGGTGAAATCTCGCCACCTCGCGCTAAGATCGCAGTGATTATCGATGATTTGGGCTATCACAAATCGGCCGGTGAAGCGGCACTCAGGCTTCCAGGCCCCGTCACATATGCGTTCCTTCCGCATACACCGCATGCCTGGGATCAGGCAACCTGGGCCTATGAAAATTCAAAAGAGGTCATGTTGCATCTTCCGATGGAGTCGCATAACGGGAATCTGTTAGGTGATGGGGGCTTGACCCTGGATATGCCGAAGGAAGAGTTTATCAACAGCCTCGAGAACGCCCTTGACTCGGTACCCTATGTCGCCGGAATCAACAACCATATGGGCAGTCTATTGACCCGAGACCCGACTGCCATGCGCTGGCTGATGAGTACCATTCGGGATGACGACCTGTTTTTTATCGACAGCCGTACGACAGAAAAAACCGTAGCAGAAAAAGTCGCACGGAAAAACCTGATCGATTCTGCCAGGCGGAACGTCTTTCTCGACAACGAGGAAGACGAGGAAAAGATCCGCACACAACTCTACAAATTGATTGATATCGCCAAGAATACGGGCAAAGCCATAGGTATCGGGCATCCCTACCCGCAAACTGTCGCAGTATTGGCGGAAGAATTACCAAAATTGGAATCACTCGGGGTAGAATTGGTGCCAGCTTCTGAGTTGACCAATGAAGGTGAAAAACTATGGCACGCGTACTCGTCCCCCTTGCCCAGGGATGTGAAGAACTTGAAGCCGTCACCGTCACCGATCTTTTGACAAGAGCCGGTATCGAAGTCGTTACGGCAGGTCTTGATGATCAACCGGTCAAGGCTTCCCGGGGGATCACCTTGATCCCCGACACGACGCTCGATGACGTTATGGATGACGCATTCGATATGATCGTACTCCCCGGTGGTTTACCGGGTGCCGATCATCTGAACAACGATTCCCGTATCCTTTCCCTGTTAAAGCGCCTTGCGGCAGAAGGCAAATATACTGCCGCGATCTGCGCGGCCCCTAAGGTCTTGGCGAATGCAGGCCTGTTGGAGGGTCGTAGCGCGACAAGCTATCCCGGGGTCTTAGACAAGATGGATTTACCCGATGTGAGTGTCAATCTGGAACCGGTTCTGGTTGATGAGAGAGTGGTTACCTCGCGTGGGCCTGGCACGGCGATGGATTTCGCTTTGGAGTTGATCGAGAGATTGGAAGGTAAGGAAAAGCGGAATCAGGTGGAAGCCGGATTGGTTCGTTAACAATGTTGAAATCAATATATTAATTGTTAAGTAACCAAAAGGAACAGTGGTATGTCTCTGTCCTTTTTAATTTCACGAAGCTAACAGGTTTTTAAGGAACAGGTTTAACTCCAAATATGCAAAAAGAAGTACAGCCGCTTCCGGTAAACATCCCCCAATATGTCTACCCAGAAGACGAAGTCAGCCTGGTTGATATTTGGCTGGTGATCCTTGAACACAAAAATGTTTTTTGGAAGGTATTTTTCATTACACTGATATTGGGTTTTATCGTAGCGTTAATAATCCCAATAAAATATTCTATCACTTCGACTATCGATATTGGCCAAACGATACGAGATGATCAGGTCATCCTACTTGAATCTGCGGAATCAGTGAAAGCAAAACTTGAAAATGCATTGGTCCCAAAAATATTAATCCAATATGATGATGAAGATATCAGGTTAACTGAATTTGATATAACAATACCAAAAAATAGCGATCTGGTACTCATAACAACCGAAGTTGAAGAGGATCAGGTTAGCCAGTTCGAAAAAATCGTGACTCAAATGGCGCAAGCGATTGAGCAGGATCATGAAAGGATATTAAGGCCAATAAGAGCCAGCATAAGAGAAACTATCCTACAAAAGGAACTGGAATTGCAACTGGAAAATGATCAGAGAATTTATGAACCGATTATTAAAGACATGGAGTCGAAACTGAAGGGGGAGGAAGTAAATTTGGCGAAACTTGAGGATCCAACGATACATGAACATAGAATAAAAGCACTGGAAATACAGATTGATAATGAAAAAAGTCAGTTGGAATCCCTCAAAGAAAGGGGAGCTATACTTAACTCAAAAAAGGAACGACTCAACCAGTTGAGTGATTTATTGATTTACCAGATTGCTGAATTGAAAGAGCAAATCAAGCGGGCTATCAAAGTTCAGCAAGGTAGTGTTTCTGATGCTAAAAGTAGCGAACAAGGTATGACCATGCTCATGATCGATAATGAACTTCAACAAAATAGGACAAGGCTTTCATCACTTGAAGAGAGACTCTATATAGATCTGGAAAATCAACATGCTGATTTACAGAAAGAGATCAATGACAATAATCGTGATCAGATTCAACAGACTGCCTTGATAGATGAAAAAGAAAAGAACCTAAAGAAATTTCTCGTGGAACATAGACTGAATGTTGAGAAACAGAAGACTGATATCATCACCATCAAGGCTCAGAAACTAAAAATACCGGCTGAACGCGAACAAAAAATAGCGGTTTTAAAACAAGAGATAATCAATCTTAATGAACGTCTTGAAAATATCTTAGAAACTCAATCCGTTGCTGAGCCAATGCGATCACAAGAGCCTGTCGGTCTTACTAAGATAATGTTATTTGCTTTTGCTATTGTTTTGGCTGGGTTTATTGCGGTAATGAGTACATTTATCATTCAATTCAGGTCTAAGGTACAGTCTCAGTTAGCTGAAAGCAAATGAGTTGTGTATGTCAACTTTTTAAACTTAGTTTGGCCTGGTAATTAATAGACATTTTTTCCTACAAATCCTTTGAACAAGGTAAGAAATATAATTTTAAGGTCAAACCAGAGTGACCAGTTTTCAATATAAAATAAATCATACTCCACACGGCGTTTCATTTTATCTAATGTGTCTGTTTCCCCTCGCCAGCCATTGATCTGAGCCCACCCAGTGATCCCCGGTTTGACGCGATGCCTCTGCATGTAATCATCGATCTGATCTTTGTAAAGTTCGTTATGTGCTACGGCATGTGGTCTGGGACCGACTATGGACATTCTTCCCTGTAGCACGTTATAAAATTGAGGTAGTTCATCGAGACTCGTACGGCGTAGAAAAGCCCCAAACTTCGTGATTCGGCTGTCTTTCTTCGAGGCCTGAGTTACCGTTCCATTTGATTCTTCATGTACAACCATGGTTCTAAATTTATAGACTTTAATGGGCTTGCCATCCCAGCCATAACGCATCTGTTTGAAAAGAATGGGACCTGGGGAACTCAATTTGATGCCAATCGCAATGATGATGGCGAAGGGTATGACTATGATTAAAAATAAAAAGCCTAACAGTCTATCTTCCAACCCTTTAATGATACGGTTGCTTCCTGTCATGGGTGATGCACTGATATCCAGAACGGGAATGCCCGCGATTTCAGTAATCGAATGATTCAGCAATCTAAACCCAAAAATATCTGGTACCAGTCTTACTGTAACCGTGCTGTGTCGCAATAAATTAAGTATCTCGTGCATTCTATTTTCTGCCCGTAACGGAAGTGCCAGCCACACTTCATCCAACTGCTTTTCACCAGACATTAATAAATTGACGCCTTTTTCAACCGAAATTACTGGTATTCCTGTGTTTCCTACATTTTCATATGACCGGTTTTTTCTATCGTCCCAGAATGCGACAAGATCGTAACCGACCCAATCTGCTTGGGTAAGCTGTGAAAAGGTCCTTTTTCCAAGCGTTCCGGCGCCGATGATTGCAATTTGTTTCCGGTTCCATCCATGTTTTCTTATGTAATCAAAAATTGACTGGATGAAGATACGCGAGACTATTAGCAATAGCCAAGTATGTACTAACCAATGACCAGCCCAAATACGAGAATAATAAGCGCCTGACTTTACACTAAAGGCAATGATTACGAGGAGAAAGCTTGTTGAAAACCAGGCGAGCGTTATCACCCAAAGTTGTTTGATTACCCGCTTACCACGCCATGAATGATATATGTTGAAGGCCGGAAATATCAGCGCCGCAAGTAAAACTCCGAGTATGATTGCCGTCTCATATCGTGTATCGAGAGAGATATGACCGAAACGATAGTAGTGAGCACTGATGGCTCCCAATATAACCATTAGTAAATCGAATGCACGTATAAACAAGGATAATAGTGGATTGAATTCCTTGAATAGTCCATGTTTGTACATATTCATATTTACACAAATAGTAGAGAAAATAAGGATTTTACCTGATGGGAAGCATCATTGCCGTATCTAAAGTAAATGGATGATATGATAGTCCATTGTCTGATCACAATTTTGGGGTAGTTTAAGGAAAATTGCTGGCCCATCGCCATTCAGAAAGGATAAACTACTCCACTTCCAACGCATGTCGATCTGATTGTCTCAACCTTCGTCTGATCCAATACCTCACAGTTATTCTGCAAAATTTATCTCTACATCCGAGATCTCGTTAAAGCCAAAAGACGAAACCACCATTCTCAATAAACTTTATGTCTAATATTTACAAAGCAATTGTTTTCGCTGGTGGAACTAGCACATGTCCTCATCCCTTGACATGGTCTGTTAGTAAACAGTTGATAGCGGTCTATGACAAGCCAATGATTTATTATCCGCTTTCTATACTGATGCTTGCTGGTATTAAAGAGAGATAAATAATCACAACACCATATGATCAAAATGTATTTAATAACTTACTGGGCTCAGGAAGTGATTGAGGTATAGAATTGAGTTATGCGAATCAGCCAAGCCCGGATTGTTTAGCACAGGCACTTACTATGCAATAAATATGGTCTGATAATAATGGCTACAAGTTATAGAGATGTCGATATAACGAGCCTAGAAGATGTCAGCACTGTCATTGATTAAGTAAAACCTGATTTAGCTATCAATGCAGCAGTACTCACTGTAGGTGATGATGTAGAAGAAAGATCAGAGCTAGCTTATTCAATAAACAGAGATGGTCCAATAAACCTTTCATAGTTTTTTTTCAATCAGCGAATATCAACATTTTAACTATCGACAGAATATATTTTCGATGGCAAGAAAAGAGGCCCATAATTAGAGGATGACTAGCCGAATCCGCAAAGTATCTAAGGTCTTAGTAAGCTAGAAGATGAGCAGATCGTCAGGAAATATTTAGATGAGCATATTATCTTACGATTTGTTTGGGTATTCTCCAGAACAGGCCAGAGTTATGTCAAAACAATGCTTATTTTGAGTGGAGAAAGAAAAGTACTTGTCGTGTGGTTAGCGATAAACACGGTTGCCCAACATGGGTCGGTGACATCGAGGATGTGTTACTAAATATCGCGAAGCCTTATCTATTAGAGCAAACCTTTCCCTGGGGTATTTACCATTATGTGGATAATCCACCGACTACTTGGTATGGTTTTACAAAGGCTATTATGGACATGGCTAAAGGGAAGGGATTACTCAATCAGGTCCCCCTATAGTTGTACCATTATCGACTAAAGACTATCCGACTGTTGCATATGCCCCATATGCTCAATCCTCATATGCGATAAAATTACAAGGGAGCTCGATATCACAAAATAAGGCGTATAGGCCTTTATATTGATTTTGGATAGTTTGTTAATACAGTGAAACACAACCCTCAAAAGCTTTTAATCACTGGTGGTGCAGGATTCATTGGATGTAATTTTGTCCATTATTGGCTTAGGACATATCCAAATGAAAAAGTGATTGTACTGGATGCACTCACCTACGCCGGTAATCGTGATAATCTGTCTGTATTTGAAGGAAATCCAAATTTTCAATTTGTCCAAGGAAATATTCTCAATACTTCTTTAGTAGAAAGATTGCTCGAAAGAGAGCAGATTGACACAATTGTACATTTCGCTGCCGAGTCACATGTTGATCGATCAATTCAAAACCCGGATGTATTTCTCAAGACAAATATAGAAGGTACGCATTCACTGCTAAAGGCAGCAAAAAGAATCTGGCTTGATAGAGGTTGTGCTAACCATCGTTTCCATCATATTTCTACCGATGAGGTTTACGGAAGTTTAAAACCTAATGAACCTGCATTCACTGAACATCACCAATATCTTCCTAACTCCCCGTATGCGGCTAGTAAAGCAAGTGCAGATCTTCTTGTTCGGAGTTATCACCATACCTATGGTTTGAAGACTACGATTAGTAATTGTTCAAATAACTTTGGTCCCTTTCAATTTCCAGAAAAATTAGTACCACTTGTCATAGTAAATTGTGTGAAGAAGAGACAATTGCGAATTTATGGAAGTGGTACACAAATTCGTGATTGGTTATACGTGGAAGATCATGTAAAAGGCATTGATCTTATAATTCGAAAAGGTGTCGTAGGTAATACATATAATATTGGGGGAGGAAATGAAATACGTAATATAGGAATAGTCAATATGATTTGTAATTATATGGATAAGTATCATCCATTCGGATCACCACACAAGTCTCTTATTACCTATGTTAAAGATAGAGCAGGTCACGATACACGATATGCGATTGATAGTTGCAAGATGTTAAATGAGTTGGGATATATGTCCAAAGAGTCAATGGAAACTGCGATTCCTAAAACAATTATGTGGTATCTAAATAACACAACTTGGTGGTATAGAATTGTTAATGGTAGTTATAGAGTGTAAAAAATAATTATAAATAATATTAAATCTCTATGAGAATATAATGGTTTATAAATTGTATGACAGATTAATTTTTAAACACTATGTTTAATTTATTAACTTGATAAGATAGTGGATATTATAAAATTTATAAAAAAAAGTTCCTTAGTGCTTGTAGCTAGGTCGACAGGTGCAGCTTTAGCTTTCATTATTATAGTAGTTTTTGCTCGATTACTAGATGTAAGTGAATTTGGTATATATTCTTTTTCTATTTCATTGATAACTATATTATCAGTGATAACTAGATTCGGTTTTGATAATGTTTTATTAAAGCGTGTCTCATATTATAAAAATATAAATCCTAGAAAAGCGAAAGGATATATAACTACGGCGCTTAAAATTGTTATCTATTTAGGCTTGTTATTTTCTTTAGCATTACTTTTATTTAGTGAATTTCTCTATTCAATCATTATTGATGATATTAAATTCTCTGATACATTAAAATTACTTGGCGTGTGTACAATACCTTTAGCCATAAATGTTGTATTTGGTGAAGTGTTAAAGGCATACGATAAACCAATATTAGCTACACTCTTTCAAACTGTTTTAACACCTTGCATCACACTTGCTTTTATTTACGTATATTCACTTTATAGTGATGTAAATTTATATGTGGTGAATATGTCTGTAACAATCGGATATTTCTCTATAGCAGTCATTCTTCTGGTTTATATTAATCATTTAACAAAAAAAATAATTAAAAAGGATATTGAATATATGCGCCTAGTGAAAGAAGGGTGGCCAATGTTGTTAATATCATCAGGCGCACTTATTTTAAGTTGGTCTGATGTGCTCGTACTTGGAATTTTTTCGGACCCTGAAGCTGTAGGTATATATTCAGCCGCATCAAGAACAGTATTAGTTACCTCATTAATACTAATAGCGATAAATTCAATAACAGCTCCAAAGTATGCTGTGTTATATAAAATAAAAGACAATGTAGAAATAACTAAACTTGCACAATTTACTTCAAGTATTTTATTTTTTATTGTGGTTTTTCCCACGTTTATTTTATTGTACTTTCCAGATTATATAATGGGATTGTTTGGTGATGAATACATAGAAGGAAGTAATGCATTAGTTATTTTGACTATAGGGCAATTCTTTAATGTAGTATGTGGTTCTGTTGGTTATTTGTTGATGATGACAGGTAAAGAAAAAATATTTAGAGACATTTTGCTTAAAGTTTCAGTCATTAATATAGTATTAAGTATATTATTAGTAAGGGATTTCGGTTATCTAGGTGTTTCAGTGGCGACAAGTGTTTCTGTAATAATGTGGAATGTTTGGGCGATGTATGAAGTAAAAAAACACCTTGGTTTCTGGACAATCAAGATTTTTAATTTTTAGAAAACTTCAGGATAAAAGAAAATTGAACAATCTAGTATTCATTATATCATTGCCTAGATCAGGCTCCACTCTAATCCAGAGGA
>JASJBU010000280.1 GCA_030066355.1 Gammaproteobacteria bacterium
GCGTCACCTGCTACAGCATTTGCAACGGCAGTTGCATCACAACAAAGCACACCGTTGAATTCACCATCACCAGTATCATATGTACCATCTGAATCAAAATCTAAAAATTCATCGACACCCGCTGTATAGTCACCACTTTCATCGTCATCCCTGAACGCTTCTGGCATATCCTCAAAGGTATCCAGATTATCCAGAAGGCCATTACTTGGTTGACTATCGATAAATGACTCTTCACCGATCATCGTTGCAAGAAGAGTTGATCGGCCATCGATCGGTCTGGGATTTGAGCTGGTCCACGTCACAGAACATCTGCCGTTCACTGTCTGACATTGTGGTTCGATCTGCCCACCTTCAGTAGTAAAGTAAACAGCTGTTCCGTCAGGCACCGGATTGTTGAAATGATCAGCTGCCAACACACTGCATACCACTTCAGTACCATCAATACTCCAACCCTCTGGGTTTTTTGTAGATACACTCAGTGAAATACTGTTCTGGTCTGCAACACCGGTAGAAATTACCAAACCGTCAGACTGAGTCTTTATGGCGGGATTGGATGCCAGGGTCGCCGTAACTCGCACTACTGTTGCTACGGTTCCGGAAGTCACATCCACCTGTACCAACCCGTCGATATCACTGGTTGCAGACGCATCAGAAAGAGTGATACCCCCGATGTCAGTGTTAAGTTCGAAGGTTATCACTTCATTAGGAGCCGGGTTACCATTCGTATCGAGGACCTTGAATGACACTCTTGACACCTCAACAAGCCCAAAGCCCTTGATCCCGATAGTACTGGGTACCGCATCGATAAATTGCAATGAACCAATAATTGCGGGCAGTATGGTTACAGAGCCTGTCGCGTTCAGTGTGGTGTCATTGACCGTAGTGGTTGCTGTAATTGCATCGTCCCCCGTACAGCCTGTCGCGGTATAGGTAGATGTAGCAATCCCCCCTGAAACCACCACTGGAGAATCGAGTGTTGCCAGTCCAATCGAAGAACAAGCAGAGGTAAAGGTTACTGTGGTTGTTTCCTGGTAGAGATTGCCCTCTGCATCAGCCACCGAAGCAGAGATGCTTGTGGACCCTCCCGCCGATATTGGAGAGAGCGCCACATCTAATACCCCGACCTCAAAAGTCGTACCTGAGCCACTGCCAAGAAAATAATCGACCACCGTTTCCTCTTCGGTTGTGGTAGTAGTTTCCTCAGTATCTACAATATCCCATGGTTTCTCGGCATCGCCGCTTCCACAGGCAACCAGTAACAGAAAGAGGCCACAGACGATTCCCAGACGCGTCAACAATGACATGACAAACTCCATAATCCCGTATTGAGACTTCATCTAAATAGATAAAGTTATGATTATCTCTTCGTAATATACATTAAATTAATATTGGCTAGTAGCAATGCCTCACTCGGCACAGATCGCTATATTGGGTTTGTAGACGAGAATCACGTTTTAAACCCACCACTGACATTTTTCAGCAAAGCTAGGACTCTGGCATAGTCTAGCGGCCGATCATTAGAAAACTGAAATGATTATTTCAGTAATAAGCGCTCCACGATTTCCCCATTGACCAGGTGTTTCTCCAAGATCTCATCTATGTCTTCCCGGTCCACAAAGGTATACCAAACCCCTTCAGGATAGACCACGATGACCGGACCTTTTTCACATCTATCGAGGCAGCCAGCCGTATTCACCCTGATCCCACCGGGCCCCGCCAAACCGAGTCTCTTAACTCGTTCCTTGAGATAACCGCGCATATTCACAGCACCATGTTGTGTACAACAGGGAGCACCATCTTCCCGTCGATTGGTGCAGAAGAAGAGATGGTATCGAAAATAGGACATAGACGGCATCCGAAGTGATCATGCTGTAAATACTCGTTATTATAAGGTGTGCAAGACAAAAACCACCCATACGGTAAACCTGAGATCTCAGATCAACTGCTCAAAGAAGCAGACAAATGCGTAAAATGTGGTCTTTGCCTACCACACTGCCCCACTTACCTCAAGTTGACCGATGAAGCAGATTCACCTCGAGGGCGTATCTCTCTGATACAGGCGCTGGTCAAAAAAGATCTCAATCCAGGTAAAAACCTGCGACTACACCTCGACCGCTGCCTTGGCTGTCGCGCCTGTGAAAAGTCCTGCCCTTCCGGTGTCGAGTTTGGAAAACTGCTTGACGGGGCTCGCAAATGGGTTCGAAAAACAATTATAAAGCATTCAGTTCAACCCAGACCCTGGTTGCTGGAACAACTCAGCGACCGAACTCGACTCAAAAAAATAATACGCCTTTTACCACTCATTCGATGCAGACCTTTTCTTGCAGCCGGGAAAAAATTCTTCCCGGCGTATCACAAAAAACTCTTGAAGATTGTGGAAATCCTACCTGACCGAATCGTAGAACCCGGTCTTTTTCCTGCCCACCGCCCCAGTGGTAAAAGCCTCCAGATCTTCATCGGCTGTGCGGCCAGTATCGCTGACCAGCCAGCCATAGATGCCGCCACACAGTTACTGACCAAGCTTGGATATGCTGTTGAAATTCCGAGAAACCTAGTTTGCTGTGGGGCCCTCCACCGGCACAACGGATACCCAGAGAGGGCAGACCAATTCTGCGCGACCAACCAAAAATGGCTGAAAAACAGCCGGGCTGAAGCACTCCTGACCCTGGCTACCGCCTGTCACCTCGAACTGATTGAACAACAAGTCAGCCGTAATCCTGTCTTGACGATTACGGATTTTCTGTTGGATATTTTCAGATCAACATCCACACCCGAATTTGCCCCCTCATCTGCCAGGGTGGCTGTACACACGCCCTGTAGTTCATTAAAAGACAAAACGCTTCAACTGTTGACAGTCATCCCCAATCTAGAGGTCTTCGAGTTACCCCAAAACGCCCTTTGCTGTGGTGCTGCAGGTAGTTATCTAGTGAATCAACCGGAGCTTGCCGAGACATTTGGAGAAGAAAAACTTGCGCTACTGAGGGCGACCAAACCAAATATACTCGTCACCACAAATACCGGATGTGCTCTCCAGTTCCGGATACAGATCGAAGCGGCAAATCTGCATGTTGAAGTCTTGCACCCGGTTGAGCTCATCAACAGACAACTGAAACACAAAGCATTCAGAACTTGAATTCAACCCAAGAATGACGGTATCTTTTCACGATGCAAGAGCGAAAATTCAACGCAGCTGACCAAATAATGATCGGCATTGACCAGGCCCTGCGCACCCTGTTCGGACGCCCTCAAGTCACCGAGCGCCAAAATCCCGCGCTCGCCATCAATGAATCCGAACTAACCGAGCAAGAACGGGATGAGACTGCCCGCCTCATGCGCATCAATCACACGGGAGAGATCTGTGCCCAGGCGCTGTATCAGGGTCAAGCCCTGACTGCCAAGCTGCCGGAAGTGCGGGCCAGTATGGAACGGGCAGCCCTTGAGGAAAACGACCACCTGGACTGGTGCGATAAACGATTGTCTGAACTCGATAGTCGGAAAAGCCTACTAAACCCATTATGGTATGCAGGATCCTTTACTATAGGTGCACTCGCAGGTCTGGCAGGTGATAAATGGAGCCTCGGCTTTGTAGCGGAAACCGAACATCAAGTGGAAGCCCATCTGAACGAGCATCTAAGACGTTTACCGGAAAGTGATGAAAAAAGCCGGGCTATTCTGGAACAGATGAAAGAAGACGAAATCCACCATGCAGCGGTCGCACTGGAAGCAGGTGGAGCGGAGTTACCGGCACCAATCAAACTGGCGATGCAGTTGACCTCGAAAGTGATGACGAAAACCGTTTACTACCTCTAGCCCGAAACCACCGTCTCTACCAACTGACCATCAACCACTTGTTGCTTATCGGAAAATCCAATTTGCACTACTATTGTCAATCCAAAGCCCAGCACGACCAACAGTACTAGAACAGTGAAAAAATCAGGCTTATGGTTTGATTGCTGTCTATTCATGATTACACGCTGATATATCAGCCAGTTAACTATAGTGATTGATGAAATTACAGTACCAACTCAGTCATCGATCAGTTTTGCCGGAAACCGATTGAACGGCCTCTATTTATCCTCTTCCTCTGTTGGCTCTGTCTCTTCGACTGCACCGGCAGCAATCAGAAGCTCAGTGATCATTGCTTGACCTCCTTTGCCGGCAAGGTTCAAGGCCGTGTTGCCGACCGTATCCTTCATATTTACATCGCTCCCAGCCCTGACCAGTAATTCGACTACCTCGAGATGCCCAAAAGCCGAAGCGTCCATCAAAGGCGTGGCACCACGAGCATCTACCTGGTTGACATCTGCGCCGGCAGAAAGCAGGGCATGTACGGTCAATAGGTTTCCGTTGAACGCCGCCAGGTGCAGGGCGCTGCGACCTGACCCATTTTTACTATTTACATCAACACCTTGGGCCAACAAATCCCTGACTTTATCAATCCGGCCTGTCATAGCCGCTGCGACCAACCCCTGCTCCATCATGGATTCATCGGCACTCCACACAGAACATGCCGACAAAACCATACAGAACAGTAAGATAGCCTTAGACACCTTGTATCACCGTTAAGCGTTTTACTATCATCTCCATCGGCTGAAACGTTTAATTCTTGAATTAACTTTTCCATTGCGCTCCACTTGCTCGCTCAGTACCCTTGTATCTGATCTACTCAGTACGAAATGAAATCCGCACACAACCTATGATGATTGGAGAAACCCCACACCAGATAGCTGTACAGGTTGAAACCGATTACGTTGAAAATCAGTCGGTTCCAGAAAAACACCGCTACGTCTTTTCGTACACTATTACTATTCGGAACGATGGCTCGGCAGCAGCCAAATTGTTGAATCGGCATTGGATCATCACCAATGCAAATGGCGAGGTACAAGAGGTCAAGGGCAAGGGAGTCGTGGGTGAGCAACCCAATCTAAAACCGGGTGAATCGTTCCGCTATACCAGCGGGACAGTTCTGGATACACCCGTCGGCAGCATGCAGGGCACATACGATATGGTTGATCATTTCGGCAACCACTTTGATGCTCTGATACCCGCATTTTCATTGGCCATGCCGGGAAGTCTGCATTGAGTCGATTCTGATTCTCAACGGCTTATCAGACGCAGTCAGTAAAATGCAGATATCGGCATCCGGACTTATGCAAGAAGAGCCAACCTGGCTCTGGGGGCTCGTCCTCCTGATATTGATTCTGAGCGGTATCAATCCGGAAGCCGATCGAATGACCTGGTTGCTGGAAACCCTGCCCGTCATGCTCGGGCTGTTTATATTGGCGGCAACCCGTATCCGATTCCCCCTGACCTTGCTGACCTACCGATTACTGAGTTTCCATGCACTGATCCTCATTATTGGAGGCTACTATACCTACGCTGAGGTTCCACTTTTCAACACGTTGCGTGATTACTTCGAGCTGTCCCGCAATCACTACGATCGGGTTGGACATTTCGTACAGGGTTTTGTACCGGCCATTCTTGCCAGGGAGGTCTTGATCAGGCGTTCTCCACTCAGCCAGGGGCGCTGGCTGTTCTTTCTGACGGTATGTTTCTGTCTTGCATTCAGTGCCTTCTATGAACTCATCGAATGGTGGGTCGCATTGATCAGTGAACAAGCCGCTGAGGCCTTCCTGGG
>JASJBU010000281.1 GCA_030066355.1 Gammaproteobacteria bacterium
TGACGAAGCCTTAGCAACAAACGGGTGAAAACGATGCGATTTCCGATTTGGTCTGGTGTGCTCACTAAGAATGCTCTGTCTATGCGAGACCTGCGAGCGATTCATTTCCTACTCGGGTTTCTCGTATGGGCCAGCGTTACCATGCTTTTACTGACCAGTGAGCTTGGAGGTCAGTTGCACAACCAAATCGCTGAATACCAGGCAGGTTTGGCCGGTACAATCCTGGATTTTGCGGGTATCCAAACCCTGCATGTGGGGCAGATTTTGGTTTTGACTCCAGAACATCTGCCTGTCTCGGTTGATGAGACCTGTACCGGGATCGTACTAACCTTTATGTTGTCAGGAGCGATCCTGGTCATGCCGGGACCTTTCAAGCGCAAGCTCCTTATAACCTTGGCTGCCGCGGCAGTGCTCCAGCTGGTGAATATCCTGCGGATCGTGCATTTGATCGTGATATTCCACAACTACCAGGTCAGCTTTAGTTTCTTCCATCTGGTGGTATGGCAATTCCTCATGCTGAGCATAGCCATCACCATCCTGATCACTGCGGCGCCCATGTGCTATCCAGATTCCCCAACCCTGGATGGCACTCGACGACCCACTCCGCCAGACCCGGGTAAAACTCGGGATAGAAACCTGCCTGGCTGGTTCAAATTTGCTTCTGTCCTGGTCTTGTGGGGTGTCTTGGATGGTGTTGTATTCGCCTTAGGTGGAGGCGGCGGTGGGGGCGGCGGTGGAGGTGGCGGCGGTGGCCCAACCACCAGCGTACCGCTGACCAGCCTTCACCCCATGTTCATTGCCGCCGTCTGTGGCCTCACTGCCATGCGCTCGCACTGGCGATCTCGCTGAAGCGTTGTTGCCGGCTAAGCTGGAATGACCATGCCAGGGCATGAAGCAGCGGTTGAAAGCATCACTCTGCCCGCGATCAGGCTGAATCAGGGGCTGGCGCTACTGCAAGCCACATTGACTGTGCTGTGCTTCTATCTTGCCTTTCCCGGTGGGCCAGCTCCCTGGCTGGGCTGGATGGCCATGGCTCCACTGGGGATCGCAATCAGTCGCTTGCAACCACGCCAGGCAATGTTGCTGACTTTTCTCTGCGCCTTCTTCGGATGGCTGGTATCCACCTGGTGGGTTGTCCCCGGTTTGAGTCTCGCCGCCCGTTCACCTGTCACCGTGACCATTCCCTTCGCGCTGCTCTTTTGCCTCTTTTATGCCCTGCCCTACGCCATAGCCGCTTGGTTGTCTGTCCGAAATGCCTGGATGGGATCACACCAGGGCGCGTTCAAGGCTGCGCTCGCCTGGACCGTGATTCCATACTCTGTCCCACATCTGTTACCCGGCAATCTGGCACACACTCAATACACCTACCCGTTGGCCATCCAGGTCGTCGATTTAGCGGGTGTGCCACTCTTGCTGTTTCTGATGCATTGGGTCAACTGGCTGCTGGTTGCTGCCTGGGTGCAACGTAAGAGCCGGACACGAGTCTGGTTGTTCCCCTTGGCCTCGGCCACGATCATCCTGCTAGCTGTTTGCTGCTACGGAGGCTGGCGGCTGGCACAGATCGATACCCTGCTCAAGGATCCGTCCACCCCGCAGCTTAGCATCGGCATCATGCAACCGAATCTGCCGGTCACCGGTCGGGAACGCGAGGATTGGTTGTCAGCAGCACCCAGGCTGGAAGCGATGAGCCGGCAACTGAAGCATCGGCACCCTGACACAGAGTTGATCGTTTGGCCCGAGATTCCAACCCCTTTTTCCTATAGCGGTTACACGCAAGATAAGTTACGCATCGATAGATTGATCCAAGATATCCAAAGCCCGCTACTGCTGACGGATTTTATCGACAGTACTTCTGTCACTGAGAGCAACAAACCGAAAAAATACTTCAACAGCATGGAATTGGTGTCAACCGAAGGACATACTGATATCTATTTGAAGCAGCAACTCCTGCCATTTGGTGAATATATCCCCGGTGAGGATACCTTTCCCTACTTGCGCAAGCTGTTCCCCTCCGCCTTGAACTATGTGCCGGGTAACGGAAGCAGACTGTTTTCGATTAAATCCGGAATTTCAATCATTCCGATGATCTGTTACGAAGCAGTCTTTCCTGATTTAACCCGAACCGCAGTCGAGATGGGAGGAAACCTGTTGATCAACACCGTCAACGATGCCTGGTTCCAGGGCAGTCACGGTCTGCAGATTCATTTGGCGCTGGCACTCTTCCGCAGCGTTGAGTTTCGCGTCCCTCTGGTTCGCGTCACCAATAGTGGCATCAGCGCCATGATAGATACCGGTGGACGCATCGTCACCGACACACAACTCCCCGCAGGCCTTCCTGCCGCACATTCACAGCGCATCGCAGTACCCGCTCCCTACAGCTTTTACGCAGTGATTGGAGATCGTTTTGTCTGGTTGATCGGGATACTGTTAGCCTTCTACCTGATCACCAACCCTGTAAGGCGATCTCACCTCGCATCAAGGACTGCTGGTTGAATATCATAAGATTAGCTATTAAATAGAGGATCTATTGATCTTGACCTTTGGCTTGGCCGCTGTTTTGCCAGAAAGTGTGCTGTTCCGCCATGATCACATCCTCCACCCGTTCGACGAACAACCGGTAGGCGGCAGTCTCGTCGGCTTCGTCCCGGTAGGGTCCCGCGCCGTTGATGTAGTAACGTTTCTCGCGCTTGATCGCTTCACTGGCCTGACGGTAGTTGAGCCAGTTCTCATCGAACGACCAGAGCCGTTCAATGCCCTTGGCAAGAATGATCATAACACCCAGGGCGGCGGTGGCGATCGCCGTCCAGCTCACTGCGGACTCAACGGGCTCAGGTGTCCATATCTGCAGCATGGTGGTGGCGGCACCCGCCGCGATGATCAACAAGCCCAGCCATTTACTCCAAAGCTTATAGCGGGTTGCCTTGTTGTTGTACCAGGCTTCCTGACCCTCCAGGTGCTCATTGAGATAATTGTCGGCCAGGGTTATGCGAAGTTCGAAACTTTCCTGAAGGTTCTGTGCGTCGGTCATGAGGTAATTTCCAATTTCAGATCAGAGCCAGGTCCATGGAACGGAGTATTTCATCGACTGAGGGCTCATGCAAAGTGGAATGGCCTGATAAGGCTAGGCTCATCGGGCCGACAAAGTGTTTAAGAATCCTTGAGAGATTCGAGTTGATCATAGTTTCACGTTATAATAATGGATTTTCTGGCACTCCATTGGGCCCGCTCGATGGTTTTCCCATCTGCTCGAGGTTCTCCCCCACATGTCTTCCGACTCTTCCGCTCCCAGTTTCGCGAGCTTGCAACTCTCCGCCAATGTATTGAGTGCCACCCAGGAACTGGGTTATGAAGCCCCTACCCCCATTCAGGCGGAGTGCATCCCCCATCTGTTAGAGGGTCGCGATCTGCTGGGGCAGGCCCAGACCGGCACCGGCAAGACCGCCGCTTTTGCCCTGCCTCTACTCAGCCGCATAGATGTCTCGCTGAACAAACCTCAGGTATTGGTGTTGGCACCGACCCGGGAGCTGGCATTGCAGGTGGCCGAGGCCTTTCAGAGCTATGCGCACCACCTGCAGAACTTCCATGTACTGCCCCTGTACGGCGGGCAGAGCATGACAGTGCAGTTGCGTCAGTTGAAGCGCGGTGCCCAGGTCATCGTCGGTACCCCCGGTCGGGTCATGGACCATCTACGGCGCAAGACTCTCAGCTTGCAGGATCTCGGTGCCTTGGTGTTAGACGAAGCGGACGAGATGCTGAAGATGGGTTTCATTGACGACATCGAATGGATCTTCGAGCAGGCTCCGCAACCGCGCCAGGTAGCTTTGTTCTCCGCGACCATGCCGGAGCCGATCCGTCGGGTGGCGCGCAAGCACTTGACCGACCCGGTGGAGATCAAGGTCAAGGTCAAGACCGAGACGGTCTCCACCATCGAACAACGTCACTGTGTGGTAACCCGCCACCACAAGATGGATGCCCTGACCCGTCTGCTCGAGGTGGAAGCCTTCGACGGCATGATCATCTTCGTGCGCACCAAGACCGCCACCGCCGAGGTGGCGGACAAGCTGCAGGCCCACGGTTTCGCTGCAGAGGCGCTGAACGGGGACATGAATCAGGCGATGCGCGAGCGCACCATCGGCCGTCTCAAATCTGGCAAGCTGGACATCGTCGTGGCCACCGATGTGGCGGCCCGCGGACTCGACGTGGAACGCATCAGCCATGTGGTCAACTACGACATCCCCAATGATCCGGAGTCCTATGTGCACCGCATCGGCCGCACCGGGCGTGCCGGACGGGAGGGCAAGGCGCTATTGTTGGTGCAGCCCCGGGAGCGCAACCTGCTCAAAGTCATCGAACGCACCACCCGCCAGCCCATTCCACCCATGGAACTGCCGAGTGCAGACGATCTCAGCGAACACCGCATCGACCGCTTCATGGCCCTGTTGCGGGAGACCCTGGCGGATCAGGACCTGGACTATTACTATCGACTGATCAGCCGCATCGAACAGGAACAGGAGATGAGCAGCACCGACATCGCGGCGGCGCTGACCTATCTGGAACAACGCGAGCGTCCGTTTATCGTCGAGGAGCTGAAGAGTGGCAGGTCACAGCGTGCCGACAAGCGAGAACTGAAAGCGCGCAAACCGAAACGGGAACGCCGTGCAAAGGATCAGGACGATGCTATCCGGCGCCAGCGCTATCGCATCGAGGTGGGCCACAAGCACCAAGTGTCGCCCCGGGAAATCGTCGGGGCTATCGCCAACGAGGCGGGGCTGGAAGGCCATTACATCGGCGCTATCGACATCCATGAGGACTTCAGCCTGGTGGACCTGCCGGAGGGCATGCCCAAGGAGATCTATCAGCACCTGCGCAAGGTCTATGTGTGCGGCCGGCCACTGAAGATTCAGTTGGACAAGGGTGGGTCTAAACGACATCCCGCACGGCCACGGGATGATCAACCGAAAGGCAAAAGACAGGGACGGGCTACTCAGGGGCACAAAGCCGTTTCGGGAAAACCGAAACGCTAGCAACGGGCCAGTAACGACTAGTTTGTCGAATTACGCTTAACGTATCCGACTTATTTTTTTCTGGTCAGTCCCTTCCACAAGCGAATGAAAGTTCAGGCGACCAGCCCCTGACCCTGCAGCTCACGGATCTTATCGCGAACACGGGCGGCCTCCTCGAATTCCAGGTCCTGGGCGTGCCGGTACATCTGCTCTTCCAACTGACGGATACGCTTGGCCATCTGCTTGGGTGAAAGATTGGCGTACTCCGCAGTTTCCTCCGCCACCTTGGCATAGGTCTTGGCAGCCACCGGGGCGCCCGGATAGGCCCCCTCCATGATATCGGCGATGGATTTCTGGATGGTCTGGGGGGTGATGCCATGCGCCTGGTTGTAGGCGATCTGCTTGGCCCGACGCCGTTCGGTCTCGTCGATGGCGCGGCGCATGGAACCGGTGATCTGGTCGGCATAGAGCAGCGCCTTGCCATTGGCGTTGCGCGCCGCGCGGCCGATGGTCTGGATCAATGAACCCTCAGAGCGCAGGAAACCCTCCTTGTCCGCATCCAGGATCGCCACCAGGGAGACCTCGGGCATGTCCAGGCCCTCGCGCAGCAGGTTGATGCCCACCAGGACGTCGAA
>JASJBU010000282.1 GCA_030066355.1 Gammaproteobacteria bacterium
TTTCCGAAGATCGAACTGCACCGGCCTGCATTGGGTCAACCACCGCTGTATCCGCAGGACCGCTCCATCATTGCGGTTGCTACGGACGGGCAGTTGCCGGTCGCTACAGAGCTGCCGGTTCTGGATCTCAATGATCCCGATGCAATACGGGAGTTCATCCTGCAAAGGTTGGTCGAGCGATAATCCTATCCGCCTTTCTGGCATGCTGTGAGCCTGGTTGACGCTGCTCCGATCCACTGCCAGACTTTAAACACGAACAGAATAAAATTCTCTGCCCATGTCTGATGCTCAGGATGCCCTTGCGGATCTCAGTATGGTCGCCGAAGCCACGGAGCAGCTCAGTCTGTTTCTGGAAAACGTCGGGATCGGTATTTCGGTCTTCGGGCTGCAAGTCGCAACCCTTAGTTTGACACTGGCGGTATTCATCATCCTGTTGACGGTCGCCTGGAATAAGACCCGGCATGCGAGATATGCAGCACTTGCAGGGCTGACGCCCTTGGCATTGGTCATCATGTACATCCTCGCATCTTGGTTGGGGCAATGGCTCAATCCTCTGCCTGACTACGTGTCGGGGCGTGTGGTCGCCGACGATCTTCACGATATGACGGTCGGTTTGCTCGGCTTCAGGAACGAACCCTTTGCTGCGGGACCGGAATATGTGGATAGCATCACCGGCCGCTTTGCGCTCAACTATCAGCCCAGGCTGGGGGATTATCCAAGGCGGTTGTTATTGAAAAAGCCCGGTTGTGGCGATTCTGAATTTCCCATCAGCCAGGCAGGCCTGAAATCACAACAACGCTTCATTTTGGAATTCGTCTGCAGGGAGTCGCCATGAGGCCTCGTTGGTCAAACCTGATACTTCTCCTGCTACTCATCGGTGCTGCGGACGCAGCAACGATCTCCGGGCAGGTCGTGGATGCACTGAGCCGCCAGCCGCTGCAAGATGTAGAGATCCATCTGACCTGGTATGGGGGCGAACGCCTCCTTGACAATGCCACCGACGCGGAGGGTCGCTTCGAATACCCACTGAGTGAAGTCCTGCCGGCTGTCGCACACCTGCGGCGCAGCCTGAATCTGCGTTTTTCACAGCCGGGTTATATTGCTGAGAGTCTGTTGCTCGAACGAAGTCCCGAAGATGTCTTCCAACTGACGCGAAAACGTATCGAACTGTCTCCGATCAGTGGCTTGAGCGCGCCGATTTCCGGCAACCATTCGACCCTCTACGTCCTGCCCTATCGGGTAACGCGTGGTTCTACGCTTTCCGATCCGGAGCAGATGCAGATCCTCATCACCGAATATCTGACCTCGGGAGTCGATATTTATCTGCAGGAGATCGCGGAACCGGTACCCATCGAGTCCTTCGGTCTGCAGCGGTTGGAGATGGATACCCCGCTGGAGATCTCCAATACCTCCCAGGTCATCGACTATGGCTATCGATTGAAAAATGCCCTCGCCATCGTCGGGGGCAGGGCTGGCACACGGCTCACTGATGATCAGCGAGAACAGATGGCGTTTAACTCCCGGTACGTGATCGTCCCCGGTATCGAGGGGCAAACCGGCCGTGTGATGCGCTGGGACGATATCCTGCCGACCGGACTCATCAGCTCCCGGGCGATTGCGGATCGCCTCAATCGTCTGTGGGGCAGAAATACGGTGCTTGCCATCGCTCTGGCAACCTATCAACGGGCCATGGAAGCGGATGCTCTGACCGCACAGCAGCTGCTCGCAAAGGCCGAGGCGTTTCTCAAGGCGGAGTTGAGCGACGCCGGTTCGGATGAACCGCTGGTGGCGGAACTGGACGGTCTGCTGCAACGGGTCAAGGAGGCACGTAAGCCATGAACCGATTCATACCCGTCGCCTGGCTCGGCTTGCTCGTGGGGTTGGCCTGCAATTTGACTGCCGGGGAGAGGGTCGCCTTCATTCCGGGAGCCGAGATCGGTGGTGAGCAGGTTCTCGGCCATTTGCGTCTGAAAAGTGTGATCACCGAGTTTCTCGATCCGCAGGATACCGGCCTGGGCAAGTCCTTGGGATACCTGGTGTGGCGGGAAACCCTGGCGGCCATCAGTGATCAGAGGGGTGCAGGGGTCATTCTGGCTCATCCTCCAGGCGATCAGCGGATCGTGGAGATGCTTCGCCAAGATTATCATCAGGCGGCACTGGAGATCGCCAAGTATGAGGAGGCCCCCATCGCCCTCTGGGGGCGTATCACCCGGGAACAGGGTCAGCTGATCATCGATACGGCCTGTACCCTGTTGCCAGAGATCAATCAGTCGGTATTGAAGGTTCGCCTCGCGGCAGGTAATCCTCAGGCTGCGGCCGATGATCCACTGACCCTGCAGGCGGTGATCCCGCGCAGCCGTTTCAGCTTCGCCTGGGTGGAGACCACCCGGGACAAATTGTTCGAACGCAGCCTGGTAAGTGGCTATGAAGGTGCCGTACTCAGGGCGGAGCCAGCGGAGAATGCCCGGAGTCTAGCATGGCTGCCTGCCAACCGTGGTCTGCAGGCCGTGGACATGCAGGGGGCCTGGTTCAAGATTCGTCAAACAGACGGGAGCCATGCCTATGTGCATGCGGCCAGTGTGATGCTGCCACCCAGAGAGGTGGCTGCGACGGGTCTACGGGTGAAGTTCCACACCAAACCCACCAAGGATTCGACCAAGCTCAAGGAGCTCAGACTCAGTGGCCTCTACCGGGTGCTCGATTCGCGCTATCTGCGCAAGGGTGTTTGGTATCGCATAAAGGCGGGAGAGACCGCAGGGTGGGTCGAAGGCTGGAGAGTGACCCCCCGCTTCTCCTTGCCGGCAGTGCATTTCCTGGCGGGACTCTTCCGCTACTTTGCGCAAAACTACGCCGTGGCAGAACAGGAATTCGGCCAGTTCATCGAGCGGGCCGGTGCAAACACCCGCAACCGGGTGATGGCCACGGCTTATCAGTTACGGGCGGCCAGTCGATTAATGAAGGCAAAGCACGCATTTTCCGCAGATAAGGATGCGGTCCTCGCCGACTTGGAAAAGGCGAGCCGCCTCACCCCATATGATCCCAGCAGTTATAATCTGCAGGTGATTGCCCAACTGGGCGCCTACCCCGACGCCGCCAAGGCGATCGCTGCCCTGCAACGGGCCTTGGACCTGGATGCCGAAGACCCCTCGGCCCTGGGTCTGGTGGTATCGTTGAAAAAGATCACCGAACGATCCGGTCAGACCCAATACCGAAACCTGTTGCGTTTTTCATCTGAGGAGAAGCTCAAGATTCAATCCCTCACCCTTCCCTGATACAGATGACGCAAGGATTCAAGTATGCAGGGCCACACTCTTGATCTGGGCGAACAACTTACAACCCGGCCTGAGTTGTAAAACGGATTCCGATTTACGGGTAATCCTTGCCAACAGGGTCGACTCGCCCACGCTTAGGCTGACAATGACCCGGCTGTTGCCTTGCGGCGTCAGCGTGAGGACGGTCGCCGGCAGGATATTCAGGATACTGGTCGGCCCGGGGCGCTCCATGGCGAGACTCACATCCTTGGCGTGAATACGCAGACGCACCCGTGCACCTTGAGGTTTGTCGATCCGGCCGATGGTCAGGCTACCGCCAGGGAAGATCAGCCGCGTCAGCTTGAATTGCTCATCGTGAGCCTCGACCTCCGCGCTGAGCAGAGCACCGGCATTCTCCTCCGTGGCAATACTGAGCCCGGTATCGATCAGCATCTCCTCGATCGGGCCGCTGCGAATGATGCGCCCCGACTCCATCAAAGACAGGTGATCCGCCACGCTGACCAGCTCTTCCAGGTCATGGGTGACATAGATGATCGGGATCTCAGCCTGCGCATGCAGGCGCTCCAGGTAGGGCAGGATCTCTTGTTTGCGGCGTCGATCGAGGGCTGACAGAGGTTCATCCATCAACAGCAAGCGCGGACTGTTTAGCAAGGCACGGCCGATCGCCACCCGCTGGCGTTCTCCACCGGAGAGATCAGTGCAGTTGCGCAGCAGGAGAGGTTCCAGTCCCAGCATCTCGATGACCTGATCAGGTTGTTTCTGCCGTCTCTTGCGGGGTGTTCTGCGCCAACCGTAGAGCAGATTGGCGTGCACGTTCAGATGGGGAAACAGACTATTCTCCTGGAATACAAAGCCAATGCTCCGTCGATGGGCGGGGACGCAGCGACCTTGAAAACTGTCAAACCAGCATTCATCGTGTACCAGGAGCTGTCCCTCGATTCCCGTCTCCAGTCCGGCGATGCTGCGCAACAGTGTTGTCTTGCCGCAGCCGGATTCACCGAACAGGGCGTTGATGCCTCTCGCCGGCAGGCTTCCTCGAGCGTCCAGGGTGAAGCCTGGTCGATGCAGCTCGAAATGGAAATGGATACTGCTGCTCAAGAGGGATCTCTCCGTTGGCTCCGGCGGTCCGTGACATTCACCAGATAGAGGATGATGAATGAGAAAAGCAACAGGCCGGCGGACAGCAGGTGTGCCTGGGTGTATTGCAGGGATTCGACGTGATCATAGATGGCGATGGAGAGCACCTGGGTCTCTCCGGGTATATTGCCACCGATCATCAATACCACGCCGAACTCACCGATGGTGTGCGCAAAGCCCAGGGTGGCCGCAGTGATCAGTCCGCGTCGGGACAGCGGCAGCGCCAGGCTGAAGAAACGGTCCAGGGGAGAGGCGCGCAGGGTGCTGGCCGCTTCGAGGACGCGACTGTCGATCTGCACAAAGGCATTCTGCATCGGCTGCACCACGAAGGGCATGGAGTAGAGCACCGAACCGATCACCAGACCGCTGAAAGAGAAAGCCAGCTGCTGGCCGCCGAGCGCCAACCAGGTCCCGCCAATGATGCCGTCCGGTGCCAGTGCGATGAGCAGATAGAAACCCAGCACGGTGGGCGGCAATACCAGGGGCATTGCCACCAGTGCCTCGACGATATGCCGCCAGCGGCTCCGGCTGCGACTCAGCCACCAGGCCAGGGGGGTGCCGAACAGCATCAGGATGAGGGTCGTGACCAGGGCGAGCCGCAGGGTGACCCAGAGGGCGCTGATGTCCGCTTCAGTCAAGGCGGGGATCACTCAATGTCATAGCCCTGCTCGGAAATCCTCCGTTGCACCTGCGGTGAACGGAGATAATCCAGGAAGGTCAAAGCCGCCGGGTTGTTTTCGGCGCGCTTGAGCAGCACTGCCTGTTGCCGGATCGGCGGGTGATGGCTTGCCGGTACCTGCCAGAGATAACCGGTGTCATGCTTGCGGCGCAACACCTGAGAGTAGGCTACGAATCCGATCTGTGCGGCACCGCTGACCACGTACTGATAGCTTTGCCCGATGTTCTCACCTCTGACCAGACGGTCCTGCAAGCTGTTCCACAGATCCATCTTCTGCAGACTGTGCCGTGTCGCCGAGCCATAGGGGGCGGTTAGAGGATTCGCCATGGCGATAGAGCGAATCTGCGAGGATTGCAGGAGTTGTGTGGCGGAATTGTCCGAGTTGAGGGTCGGTCCCCAGAGCACCAGTTTGCCGGTGGCATAGGTGAAGCGGCTGCCCGGGACAGTTTTGCCCGATCGCTCGAGCCGTTTTGGGCGCTCTGCATCCGCCGCGAGCAAGATATCAAAGGGTGCACCGTGGATGATCTGCGCGTAGAGCTTGCCGGTGGAG
>JASJBU010000075.1 GCA_030066355.1 Gammaproteobacteria bacterium
AGATCTGTGAACAGTGCTTGAAACATTTCGTCTACAAACCTGCCAGGTCCACCAAGGCTGAGGATCCAGACAATGGTTCTGAGAAAATGCGCTTGTACCAGACTTTTTTCTCAGAACCCTTGTCTGGATCCTCAGCCTTGGTGGACCTGGCAGGTTTGTAGACGAAATGTTTCAAGCACTGTTCACAGATCTGATTATAGAGTTTTCTCGATTCCTCCATCATCGCGGTACGATCTTTCACGAAGTAGTCGTTTTGCGAAGCTGTAAAAGCATCGGCTATTAACTGAAAACCTTCAAAAGTATCGGCGATAACAAACTGTACTGAATTATCTTGTAGAAACTCCAACTCCTTGACCATTTGCAGAAAGGATTTACCCTCCCCTTCTTTTTTCTGTATGAGGCCCTGTAGTCGATGCTTGAGGGCATCATTGAATCGTTTGAATTTATGGATATTTTCTTCATCCCCTCCATCCAGCCCTCGTTCGACGGTTGATTTGAGTTCAGCAACACTCAACGTGAGATGAAAGGTACTCAGATTGGAGATTTGTTGACGCATGATTGAGAAATCAACCGGCTGGTCGGCATAAGCCAGAAAATCCGCATTGGAAAATATGATTGAATAGATTCTTATCCAGTCGGTCAGTTGCTCGGGACTGACCGAGGTGGAGAGACCCAAGGCAATCCGTTCAAGCTCCAATGTGGATGTTTGTGCAGCCGCCTCCCTGAGTGCTTCACTGATGGTGAATATACCTGTGAGCCTCTGGGTCTTCTCCTGCGCCATTCTGACCTTCTCTTGATTGGTCTCGGCTGTCTTATCGTCCTTGAAATTTTTTCGTTTCAGATATTCATTCGTGTAGGCCAATTCCCGGCAGATCATCTTATGCCGTAACACCATCAACTCTTCTGCGCAGCGGTATTCGTCGAGAAAGGTATATGCCAGTTTATTGAGGATGGCATCACGATCCTTGAAGATATCCACCAGGGTTTCTTCAAGGATGTTGCGGAACTGTATATCCAGATGTTGGTCAGCACGATAACCTGAGATTTTACTCACAAGCTCTGTGCTCTCTTTGTATTCCTTCCTCGAGACAATCTCCCGCTGTGCCAGTTGCATCAGAAGTTGATCCAGGGCAAGGTAAAATTCGATCTGGCGAATGATTGGTGGTTCCGGAGAGCCATCCTGATAGCGACTGAAAAGTGAAATACATGCCTGATCCCCCCCCTTGTCACAATTGACCTCAGAGGTAACCTCCGCGATCTGGAGAAGCTTCTGAAAATAGGGTTTGATGGAGATAAACTTGTAATCCGACTTGGCTTTAAGATACAACCTCTCTACCAGTCTGGACAGAATCTTTACATGCTTGATCGGGAAATGACTGTGTTTTTGCAATACTTCCAGCAAGCTCTCGAGGCCATGATCAATTCTGATGAGTTCATTCTTGTACTGCTCGACCAGCTTTTCGGAGAGTTTACCACCATCACCCCGTGTGTTGTTCTGCCGTACGACACTGATGAACCCAGTGGGCATTACCGTCTTGATATAGATATTGGCAACCTGCTCACCAAACAGTTCATTGAGTTGCTGCTCAAGCGTGAAAAAATCATCATTCACATCCAGCACACCCTGCTCATCCAACCAGGCTTCAAGCTCCTGCAGCAGCAACGCCGCAACCTCTGGGACTTTTGGCTTAGCGGAATTCATCTTTCCCGCGCTGCTCCATTGAAGCTGCAGCTTGGAAAAATCAGGCTCACCCATCAATTTTCTGACATGCTGGATGATCCCACGGATATCCCTCTGTTCAAACAGTGGCTGTAATGTTTGCAGACTTGCAGTATGTATTTCCATCGATTATGAACGAATAACCTAATACGATCGTTAAAATTGAACCCATCTACCCTGCATGCTCGAGAATCCTCATCAAGGTCGTCTCAACATACCGCAGCGTCAATCCATGGAGGATGGACTGTTAGGATGTATCTGATTAATTGACTGTTTATCATTCCGACCACAAGAAGAGATCCCAAGCTATTGTTATAACTACCAGTTCTAAGACATTCGATTGCTCGCCAGGCCTGAAACGACAATTAAACAGAGCACCACTGGGAATGTTCGGCAGGAACGTGGAAAGTTTGAGGGTTTCTCTGCCTGGAAGCGAGACAGGGCCATCGATATCCATAGACATTATTTACCCTGATACAAAAACGAGACACTGGGCTCATGTATTCTCGGGCGCCAGACAGACTGTAGGAGTTGCAATAATCCTAGTCCCGACCCTCAGCATGCTTGAATTTACACGGGAATCCTCCGCGAGGATGAACCTCACCTCAAAGCGTCTATAGCTGCTTGGAATGAGGAGAACAAGACAAAAGTCGGATGTTCTTGATGATTTATTTGCGCTCGTCCTGGTCTTGAATGAATGAAAATTAATGATTTTCAATCTCGATTGTGATACATTTAATTCGTTTATAGTAATGTCGATAAATGGTCCCGCTTATGGCTTTATTGACTTGTAAGAAGAAAGTCGCATTACTGCTCACCACCCTGTCCGCTGCGCTGTTCAGCCTCGATACCAGTGCAGAATATGGCGATGTGCTTCTGAACAACTACTCAGAAGCCTCCGGCATGAATCCGGTGGTATTTCCACACTGGTTTCATCGAATCCGTTTTACCTGCAAGGTCTGCCATGCGGATCTGGGTTTCGAACTCAAGGCCGGCGCCAACGATATCAAGATGATCGACATCCTCGAAGGGCAGTTCTGCGGTAAGTGCCATAACGGCGACATCGCTTGGGGTTCGGAAAACTGCTTATTGTGCCACTCCGGCAAATCCCGCATCCAGACTCATATCCAGCGCGATCCCCTGCAAAATATCTTTGATCCAAGCAGCACACAACCTGTTGGCCAGCAAGGAGCAATCCCAAATGCACAATAGGTTTCTCAGTTTTCATCGGAACTATAGCTGGCTGACAGTCTGCCTGGTCAGCTTACTGGTCAGTGCCTGCGGTACATCACAACTGGCTCCCCAGGGGGCAACCGAACAGGCTGCCACAAACGAGGTTGAACAAGCGGCACCGGGCAAGCAGATTCCAGACAAGCCGCCACAACCAACGTCCACTGCTGCTGCCGAGGCTGTATCCGAAAAGACACCTTCTGTAGCCGATGCGGCATCGGTTCCTGAGTCAATGCCCGCTCCTCCAATCGTCATTCCGCCCCCCGAGTCAACATCCACAACAGGCGATGTCAACCGCTTTAACCGCCTGCTGCAAAAGCTCCAGGAAGAAAAGCGCCTGGCCGACGAGGGAATCTATGATCTGGACAGTCCGGCCAACGAGATATTGCAAAAGCCTGCAGATGCTTTCCGCGAACTTCCTAAAATAGCAAACGGAAAAGACGTCGACTGGGTCAAGGCACTGCAAAGTGGCGCAATCCAGCCACGCAGCGATTTACATGATCCTCAGGTCAAACCGATCGTCATGGACCTGGACATAGTGCGCCAGGTCAAGGGTTCCATGCCCGACGTGGTGTTCCCACACAAAGAACATACCGAAATACTCGACTGCACCAACTGTCACCCCGGCATATTCATCCCGCAGAAAGGCGCAAATCAGATGAGCATGGCGAAAAATCTGAAGGGACAGATGTGCGGTATCTGTCATGGCAAGGTAGCCTTCCCACTGTCTCGTTGTACCGCCTGCCACTCACAGTACAAGCCGATGGAGGAAGTCGAAAAGTCGAAGTGGAAGTGGCCGTGATAACACAGCTGCCGCCAACAGTAATGAGGCTGACATGAAAATTCTGATTTTAACACTGCTCTTCGGCATCGCAGCCAGCTCAAGCTGGGGTGCCAATGCCGAGCAAGCCCCGTCAACACATGAACAAAAACTCCAGGCTGTGGCCAACCTGTTGACCCGCTCGACGATCAGCAAGCAGGTGCTGCACAGTAACAACCAGGCTGCCATTCAGCACTACCAGTTCTCAAAAACCCTGTACGAGGATGCCGTTGAAGCGTTTAAAGCCGGAGAGCTGGATAAATCGAATAAATTAATCAACAAGTCCCGCCAGGCATTATTCGACTCAATAGAGTTCGCCAACCTGAGAGGATCGCAAAATCAGCGCAGCAAGAACCATTACGAATCCCTGAGAAAAAGTGCCAATGCATTGATTACTGCCCTGCAAAGGATCAGCGATGAAAAAGGCCGGCAGGATCAACATCAGAAAATTTACAACGATATCAGGAATCAACTGGCTCAATCTGACAATCTTTACTTCCAGGAAGAATATACCGGCGCAACCAGTAAACTTGAAAAAGTGCTCAAGACCATTAAATCAGAAATCAGCCAGATGCGATCCGGTGAAACGCTGACCCGCTCGCTCAGTTTCACCAGTGCTAAAGAAGAGTATGAATACGAACTGGATCGCAATGACACTTTTTTCATGCTGATCGACATGTTTCTCTCAGACAAGGAATCCTCGCCACAGGCCATCGAGCAGATAAACGGTACTATCAGGCAAGCCAAGGACTATCGCAAGCAGGCTGAAACACTGGCCGCGGACAATAAACATTCACTGGCTATCGAAAAGCTTGAGCAGTCAACGGTGAAAATCATTGCACAAATTCGCCAACGCGGTATCTCAATCCCTCCATAATTCATAAATTGTCAGCTTATCCCGCTGCGTTCAAAACATTGACATGAAGCTGAGGTTGCTGTTTGTTATTTTCTGCCTGATCTTGAACCAGGTGCATGCCGCTGGTGATCCGCAACGCGGTCGTGAAAAAGCCTTGCCCTGTGGTGAATGTCATGGCTTTGACGGAGTCACTCCCGACCCGGTCATTCCTCGACTCGACGGACAAGACCAGGATTTCCTGATATACCAGATTGAGCTCTATCAAAAAGGCCAGCGCTTTGATACGGTGATGGGCGAAGTCTTCGACAAGGTCAACCTTACAGACGCCGACATCGAAGACATCACCGCCTTCTACGCCAGCCTACCGCGCATGTCGGATAAAAAACCATTGACCGTTATCGGTTTACGCGGCAGAGAGGTATTCAGAAACAAGAATTGCCTGTTTTGCCATAATGATTACGATCTCAACCAGGATATTATGATTTCAAAGACCGCGGTAATCGGCGGGCAAAACAGGGAGTACCTGTTCAAATCACTTAAGGATATTCAGCAAGGCATTCGCCGGGCCGATGAATTTAATCTGATGCATCGTGTGCTCAGACAGATGAGCGACAAGGACATCTACGCAGTGTCCGAGTTTCTCAGCTCCTTGTGAAGTCCGAAGACCTCTTCTACCTTCCGTGGCCGTGTCTAGGCGACGTCCAAATCGTCGGATCTGCCGCCCTTCGCCTGCAGTCTGTTGCGAAGGTGTGAGAACGGGCCACTGATCACCATTCGTAGACGTCACTATCCAGGTCTTCATCGGCGAACAAATCGATCCTCTCCTCTAGGAAGTTGATCGCTCCGTCGACGTTCAGCCAATGTTGCTCCATGACCGCCTCGGTGGGAGTCCCGTCATCCAACACTCCGTTTGCCACTGCCCAAATCCTCAGCGTGACAAGCTCCAAACCCTCGGGGATCTGCTCGGGATAGAAGTCCGCGAGACCCTTGTCGATAATCACGAATGCGAACAGGTCGGGCAACGGGGCGCCAGGTTCCGAGATGATGAATGTGGCCTCGAGTGCTGAAGCGCCCAGGGTGGGGACCGCGTCGAACGTGCATTCGCCCCCCACATCCACCCACCGAGCACCGAGGATGACAGCACTGTTGAAACTCAAGGTGTCGAGGACCCAGGTCGTGGCATTCTCGGTCCACAGTGTGACCGACACGGCTGCTCGTCCGTCGGGCAGTTGAGTCTCCGTGACCTTACCCTCGAAGGTTGATCCGGAAACCGCCTCACACTTTTTGTCGGCGAGCCCGGCGTAGTCGATGGACATGGCCAGCCCTTCCAGCGGATCCGTGAAGGTAAGAAAGTTTGGCACCGGTGGGACAAACAGGCGCACAGCATCATTCTCTAAACCGATTGTGCCCTGGGCCGCGACGAACTCGGAGATGTCGCGCTCTACGGTCGGCCCCTCTGCGCGGACCGAGTGGAGCGTCGCCGCCCCCAGCAGTCCGATCAGCACCAACTCGAGGATCTTGACCGTTTGCATCGGTTGCTTAGGTGAATCTGTTACCTGGCCCATCGTTTGCCGCACGGCAGCTCGCAT
The DNA here is from genome assembly GCA_030066355.1 of Gammaproteobacteria bacterium. Classification (GTDB taxonomy): domain Bacteria; phylum Pseudomonadota; class Gammaproteobacteria; order Chromatiales; family Chromatiaceae; genus JASJBU01. The sequence continues at coordinate 6,216 of JASJBU010000075.1, forward strand.
CAGCGACCGCCCGGTATTGGCCTTGGCCGTCGTTCAAGATGAACGACATACCCTGGGCATCGAATAGCGGGACGACACGATCCTGCCGTCAAGCCGGTTGAAACAGGGTGTTACTCCTGATCGACCCAGACGTTGATCGAAGCCGGTTCGGTCAGGCTGTCGCTCCACAGATAGCCATCACTCCAAAGATATCCGTCCGACCACAGATAGCCGTCAGACCAGAGGTACCCGTCGCTCCACAAGTAACCGTCGCTCCACAGATAGCCATCGGACCAGAGATACCCGTCACTCCAGAGGTAACCGTCCGACCACAGATAACCATCGCTCCACAGATACCCGTCACCCTTGGTATAGGCACCGTTCCAGAGGTTATATTCACCGCCAGCAGGGTCCATTAGATAGAAGCTGCCGTCCTCGCGCTGGTTGACCGGACCGCCATAATGCTCAACGCCGTCGAGGTCCAGGGTGACATCCATTCCGCGGTTGGCGCAGCCCGTCTCCGCGCTGTAGACCGCTGCGTATACATCAATCATGCCGGCGCCTTGCGTAAGAGGGCTGTAGGCTAGGTTTCCGTTGGCGTCGAGTGCCGGACGCGCGGAGGCAATCAGTCGGCACTTGACATCGTCCGGACTCAGGGTCGGATCGGCTTGCAATAACAGCGCGGCTGCCCCTGACACCACTGCCGCCGCCTGCGATGTGCCGGACATCATGTAGTACTCTTCGTCATTCGGCTCAACGAACTCTGGATGCGAGACAGCAATCTTGTCGTTAGCGTCCATCAGGCCAAGCATATGACCGCCCGGAGCAACCACTTCTGGCTTGATGAAGCCGCTGTACGTAGGGCCAGCTGCCGAAAATGAAGCCAACACATCGTCGCCACCGTCCTCTGGTGTGTAGTTATCCGACATAGCACCCACAGTAATCACGTACGGTACGTTGCCGGGCGCACCCACGGTCATGGGGTCGGGACCAGTGTTACCCGCAGAAGCCACAACGACTATGCCCGCATCCCAAGCCGCCATCACGGCTTGGTTGAGTGGGTCCTCCCAGTAATGCGACCGGGGTGGGGCGCTAAAGGAGAGGTTGAGCACGCGGATATTGAACTCTTCCTTATGTGCTACCACCCAGTCGATGCCACGGATAACATCTGCGTATTGACCGCTACCATCCTCATCGAAAGCCTTTACCGTTATAAGGTCGGCCATGGGTGCCACGCCGTTGTAATAGCCATCCTCTGTTATGTCACTGCTCAATACGATACTGGTAACGTGAGAACCATGGCCACTACCATCAAAAACATCGTCCGCGAAATCATCGCTCTCATAGTGGCTTGGATCCTCCCGGTCTAAAATGACATCGTATTGCGCGAGCACCCGGAAATTGCCTTCACTGTTGTCGATAAGAGGGGCCTTGCTCCAAAGACCAGTATCCAAAACCGCCACGGTGACTCCTTCGCCCATGATGCCCTCAGCGTGAAGATCACTAGCGCGAGTCAATGTTGGGTAGTGGGTATCATAGACTTCACCAGCCACTTCCGCAGTGCTATTGGCGTAGACTTGGCGCACTTGCGCGTGGCTGCGAATCGCCCTGATCTGCATTGAGGTGAGTTTGGCCGACACCGCCTTAATAATCCCCAGCTCATGGGTGATCTCACCGCCGACGGTCTCGACTGCCGTGCGTATGCTGGCCAAGTCATGGCCCTGAATAATGACGGAGCGAATCGTGCTCTTTCCCGGCAACGCGAGCGTTACAGCTAGGGCGACGGCCCCGAGGGTCGCGGTGGTTCCGCCGACGAGTGCCATTTTAGAAAATCGTTTCATCTAAGTTCTCTCAGCTTAAATGCATGGATCTGAAAAAGTTCGGTTCACCACAACAAGAGCAACCGTTGTGCCAATTCCGCGACGACACACGAGAGATGTAAAAAATACCCGGAGATACCGCTAGTTAGCAATGTTCTCAAGGATAAAGTGGGGGCTTGGATAGAGTGGTACCAGCTACACGCAATCGACACAAATCCACTGTTTTTTCGGTGTCCATACCACTTTTTCGGCGCGGAAGGACCTAAAAAACGGCGAGGCCTGGTGTTCCCTAGTGTATTGGCGACCGACAGCTTTGCACACATTGCTCTCAGGTTGGTTTTTGACGAACGGTAACTATGGGTTGATGAAACAGACGAATATGGAAATTTTCAGTTGAAACGGTTAGCTCAAAATCCTTAATGGTTACAATGTCCGGTCCTGGCTAAAAGAGGCTATCAAGGATGTGAATGCCGGGAATATCGATTCAAGGTCGCTGATCACCCTATCCCGGACATCCGAGAGGATGTGCCTCAGTGGTTTAATATCGGCCGCTGTCGGCCAACTTCAGACGTATGACAGGAAGGATCAAATGCCCGCTGACCTAGACATTATTCTGTTGGTTTTTTACACTAATTTCTCTACGCGGTTTATACTGTCGAAACGCAGAGTAGTAAAGAGTCGCAGCATTATTGCATGTGTGCCCGATTAAATTGGAGAAAGCCGTGGGCAAGAAATCGAATTCAAAAGAAAAAGGCAAGAAAACAAAAAAATCGGTTAACAAAAATCTTGAGAAACTCGAACAGCTGTCAGAAAGAAATGCGGCAGTATTGAGCAAGTTTTTACGCTTTGAAAAGAAGGTCAAAGAACAACTCGAACAGTTATCTCAGTACCAAAATACAAGTATCTACCAAATGGGCAGTCGCACCAGGCGTGTCGATGAACAATTGGAACAGCTTTCTGAACGACATGCAGCGGGGCTCAGAAAAGCTACTGAGCACAGCCAGCGGGTGGATGAACAACTTGAACAGTTGTCGCAACGCCATGATGCGAGTATTCACAAGATTAATGAACTCAGGATGCTGATTGACGAACAAGTTGAACAGCTTTCAGAGCGGCATGCTGCAGGTTTGCGAAGAAATCAGGAACAGAGCCAGCGAGTAGAAGAGCAGCTTGAGCAATTGTCGCAGCGTCACGATGCCAGCATCCAAAAGATAAATGAGCTGGCGAGTCGCATCGACGAACAGCTGGAGCAACTCTCCCAGCGGCATGATGCCAGTATCAACAAGATCAATGGACTGGCAGCTGAGATTGAAGGCCAACTAGAGCGGCTATCTGAGCGACATACTGCTGCAATAAGCAAGATTGCCGGGCTTGAAAAAAAGATCGGAGCAGAGACAGGCGAGTAGAATACAGTCATTCTCAACAAGTCAGGTGTAGTTCTTGATTTTGAGTCACTGGATCGCTGGGATCTCGATCTGACATGATTGCTGCTGTTCTGGATCAGCAGTACATGGTCGCTTTGCGGACTAGCATGCAACTCGCAACTTTATGTCCGGTCCAGACTAGGAAGAGGTTATCAAAGGTGGTTTGTCAGGGAGTGCAGGTTTAAGGTTACTGATCACCCTGGAGCGGACCTTACTGATAAACTCAGAATCTGGAAATGAGAGGTTACCAGAGTATGCCTGATCAAAGACCGATAAGCGCACAAGTACTAAACCGCTCCGCGGTAGGTGGTGCAGCCTGAACCTCCACAACATCAATCAACCGCTGTCTGTTTCCTAAGTTTTGAGATGGGGCAATCCGCCTCAACTCAACAGAGGAACAGACCATGAAACAAGC
>JASJBU010000283.1 GCA_030066355.1 Gammaproteobacteria bacterium
CTTATTCGCCTGAGTTAAAGCTGTGGAAGGCCGAAAGACTGAGTTCGGTCTTCTACAGCTTGGTGAATGAGGCGCATCGAGAATTCTTACCAGCAGCCTGTTCTATTCTCTTCAGCTCCGCTGGGGAGGGTAGATTCTCCCAGGCTTGTTACATACCTGAATATTTCCGACAGACCGTGGCATCCTGATGATCGCCGGGGCGCAACTCGCAGTCTAGGGCAGGCCCCTGGTGCTGGCTGCAACATGTCATCGCACCTTGCAGGAACACTCCATACCGTTAGAATCTACGACTTCCAACCGATGTTGAAAGCCGCCATGAAAGATTACCCGAAAGTCAAAGTCTTGTTCGTCTGCATGGGCAATATCTGCCGTTCGCCCACCGCCCAGGGGGTGTTTCGGGACCTGGTGGAGCGCGAGGGGCTCGGTCATCTGATCTCGACCGATTCCGCCGGTACCATCGATTACCATATCGGCAAGGCCCCGGATCGGCGGGCACGGGAAACGGCGGTCAAGCGGGGGCTGGATATCTCTGATCTACGGGCACGCCAGGCGATAACCGAGGACTTTCTGGAATTCGACTATGTGCTGGCCATGGATCGTGACAATTATGCAGACCTGCAGGCGATCTGTCCGGTGGGACAGGAAGAAAAACTATTCCTGTTCCTGGATTTTGCGCCTCAGCTCAAACAGCGTGAGGTGCCCGATCCCTACTATGGCGGTCCCGCGGGTTTTGAGCGGGTCTTTGATATGGTGGAAGCGGCCGCGGCTGGCCTGTTGGAGAGGATCAAGGCACACAGCCTTTGAGTGGCTACAGACTGTGCTCAGCCGCTGTAAAGCGACGGCTGAGCATTGTTCAGGTTTCCAATCGCCAACAATGCACGCCAAACTGTCCAGGCAGGCTCTGACTATTCGTGGGTATCAGATTCTGTGGTGGCAGGATGCTGTGCTGCGGTTTTTTCGGTCCCGGTGCTGGATTTTGCAGCTTCAGCGGTCTGAATCACTGGTTCCGATTTCGTTTCCACTTGCTTTGCCTGGCCTTCCGTACCGGTAGGCTCAGTCGCGGCCTTCTTGGCTTTTTTAACCGCCTTTTTTCTCGGCGGGGCCTTGGGTTTGCTTGGTTCCACAGCATCGGGCTTGGGACCTTTTCCCACTGCTTCGCCAGTGGCCTGTTTGGCACTCGGTGGCGTATCAGTGGCTGTTGCTGGTTTTTTTGTCTCGATCTGCTGCAGCTGTCTTTTTGCAGGGGCCGGCTCGGGTTCCGAGGGCTTGGCTGTGGATGGCTCTTGCACCTTGGCCTTCGTCTCGGACTGTTGAGGCGGCACGTCAGCGCTTGCCGCCGGTTCGCTTTGCTTGGGTTTTACGGCTCGCGGACTTGCGGGTTTTTGTCCGTCTGCGGATTCAACCGCAGTGGGCGATGCGCTGCCGGAAAGCGTTTCGTCGGATTTTGCCGGTTTTACCTGAGGTTTGGCCGCTGGCTTCGGTTTGGCCGGTTCTACAGCGGGTTGCTTGGCTGTAACTGTCTCCCCCTGAGCCTCAAGCTTAGCTGCTGATTCTGGCTTATTCACCCGCTCCGGCTGCTTTGTTTCCGTCTCGGCTGAACGCGCCTGCTTATCACCCGTGACAACCTCAGTTTTGCTCTGGGTGTCGGTTGTATCACGCTTGTCCTTCTGCGGTTTTATCGAGGATTCACTCCGATCCTTGGCGGTTGCTTCGCCCGCATTCTCGGTGCCGGGTTTCATGGCCGCAGGTTTCTCAGCCGGGGCAGGGGGCTGGGAGGGCTCGGCCGGTTTGGCTGAAGCTGTCTGATCCGATGTCGGTTTCTCTGGCTTTTGCCGTTGCTCCGTGCTTCCGGCAGATGCAGCAGGACCCGAGCTCTCTTTGGCGCTTTGCTGTGAAGCCTCCTGAGTTTCCTGGCTCCTTTCGCCCGTGCCCGGTTTTCTCCGACGACCGCCACGGCGACCGCGCCTTGCCCCACTGCGGGTGCTCTTGGGCTTAGCTCCGTCATCCGCTTCGCTTTCGGGTGATCGCGCTTCCTGCGGCACCTCGGGCTTCTTGGCGGCTTCTCTGTCCGCCTCTTTCACCGCGCGCTTTTTTTGCGGGGGGCGCCGCTGCTGCTGAGGCTTGGCCTGCTTGTCTCGCTCGTCTTTGCGGCTGGTCTGGGGACGTCCACCACCTCGTCTGCCGCCGCTCGGTGATTTTCGGCGATCCTGAGATTGTTGCCGTGCCTGGGCCGGACGGGGCTTTTGCCTTCTTTCCTGCTGCTTCGGCTCCTCACGCGCTTCGATTTTAGGCTCTTCAGGCTCGTCGTGGGTCCGGTGGGAAAAGATACTGGTGAAGATCTTTTTCAGAAAACCGCTTTCATGGTGCGGCTCCGGCTTGATTTCTTGGGTTGGTGTTCTGACCGGTGCCGGACTGGCGGGTTGGATCGACTTAACCGCGGGTCGTTCGCTCTTGGGTTGTTCCGTACGGGCAAAGTCCGGGGTCTCATCGACCTCCTCCGGCTTGATCTGATAGCTGAGGTTGGTCTCACCTTTGGCCGCCTGCAGATCACTGGCACGCACCCTTTCCAGAGAGTAGTTGGGGGTCTCCAGACGGGTGTTGGGGATCAAAATCACACCGATCGACTGCCGTTGTTCGATATCGTGGATACCTTGGCGTTTTTCGTTGAGCAGAAAGGTCGCCACATCCACCGGCAGCTGGGCGACGATTCGACCGGTGTTCTCCTTCATCGCTTCCTCTTCGATGATGCGCAGGACCGACAGGGCGAGGGATTCGACACCGCGGACCGTGCCATGACCGTTGCAGCGTGGACAGACCAGCTCGCTGGCCTCGCCGAGGGAGGGGCGCAAGCGCTGGCGCGACATCTCCAACAGACCGAAGCGGGAGATGCGGCCCACCTGGACCCGGGCCCGGTCTTGCCGGAGGGCGTCCTTGAGACGGTTTTCGACCTCCCGTTGATTGCGGGAGGGGGTCATGTCGATAAAATCGATCACAAACAATCCCCCCAGGTCCCGCAGGCGGAGCTGCCGGGCGATCTCATCGGCGGCCTCCAGGTTGGTGTTGAGCGCCGTCTCCTCGATATCCGCGCCCTTGGTCGCACGGGATGAGTTGATGTCGATGGAGGTCAGGGCCTCTGTGTGGTCGATGACGATGGCCCCGCCGGAGGGCAGACGTACCTCACGCTGGAAGGCGGATTCGATCTGGCTCTCGATCTGGTAGCGACTGAACAGGGGCACTTCATCCTTGTACTCCCGCAGTTTCTTGCTGTACTGGGGCATGACCTGTGAGATGAATCGACTGGCCTGGGAAAAGATCTCCGGGTCATCGATCACGATCTCGCCGATATCCGAGCGCAGGTAGTCGCGGATCGAGCGGATAATGACATTACTCTCTTGATAAATCAGAAACGGAGCGGATTTCTCGGCAGAGGTCTCGATGGCCTGCCAGAGCTGGATCAGATAATTGAGGTCCCACTGCAGCTCTTCGGCATTTTTGCCGACGCCTGCCGTGCGGACGATCAGCCCCATATCATCCGGGATGGTGAGCTGGCTCATGGCCTCACGGAGTTCAGTGCGATCCTGACCCTCGATGCGGCGCGAGACTCCCCCGGCCCGGGGGTTGTTGGGCATCAGCACCAGATAGCGGCCGGCCAGGGAGATGAAGGTGGTTAAAGCAGCGCCTTTATTGCCGCGCTCCTCCTTTTCCACCTGAACAATGATTTCCTGTCCCTCCTTGACCGCATCCTGGATATTGACGCGGCCGGGTGATTGCTTGGCGCCTTCTGCGAAATAGTTTCGGGAGATCTCTTTGAGAGGCAGAAAACCGTGTCGCTCCGAGCCATAGTCGACAAAAGCCGCCTCGAGGCTCGGTTCCACCCGGGTGATACGGCCCTTGTAGATATTGGCTTTTTTCTGTTCCCGACCGGGAACTTCGATATCCAGATTGAAAAGTTTTTGACCATCGACGATGGCCACACGCAACTCTTCTGGTTGAGTTGCGTTGATTAGCATACGCTTCATGTTGTTGTCTGTCCGTACCACTGCGCGAACAGGGAGGCAGCTGCGGGCATGATAATCCCGTCATCAAAGCTCAAGTTGAACTATGATCCGTGGCTTCAGCGGTTCCGCATACCAAAAGGCTGGTGCCAAGACACCTGCCTTGTCTCCCGGAGTCTAGCTCGGGCAGTCGAAAAACTGTTAAAGTTCGCCGCTCGGAGATAAGCTCTTCCAGACCCGGTTTGGTGCATCAAGCAGGATGAGCGACTCAGCTGCGTCGCATTGGCAGCAAGGCCCGCTATCCATCAGGTGGGAACGCCAGGGGATTGAATGGGTTCCTACGGCTGATCGGTTTGACGCTGTTGTGTCGGTTCAGGTTTGAGCTGGTCCGAGTAGCACCTGAGTGGTCAATTTGAAGTCCCGGCAGTTCCCGGAATATCCAAATTGCTCACCGCATTGGAGCTGGTTATGGTTAGTTTCTGGCCAACTCCAAAAAATTCCATCCGGGAATATACCAACCTTCATTGGGTACTTCAACGTTGCCTGGTGTTTTAACTCAAGGGCTAAATGTCAGAATCGAAAAAGAATTCTCCCTCCGTACGGTTTGTTGACGTGGATTCTGAATGGGCAGGGCAGCGCATCGACAATTTTCTGCTGCGCGAGCTCAAGGGAGTGCCCAAGAGCCATGTATACCGTATCCTGCGCAAGGGGGAAGTGAGGGTCAACAAGGGTCGGGTGAAGGCTGTCTACCGGCTCCAGGCAGGTGATCGGGTGCGAATCCCGCCGGTACGACTTGCGTTACCAGAACAACCGGTACAACCCCCTAGAGGGATTCAAGATCAGCTCGAACACGCCGTCGTCTATGAAGACGAGCGGTTTCTGGTACTCAACAAACCCTCGGGCCTTGCGGTGCATGGAGGCAGTGGGGTGAGCTTTGGGGCCATCGAAGCCTTACGTCAGCTACGCCCCACAGAACGTCATCTGGAACTGGTGCACCGCCTGGACCGGGAGACCTCGGGATGTCTGTTGATCAGTAAGCGTCGGAGCGCCCTGCGAAGTCTGCATGAACTCATTCGGCAGAATCGTGTCGATAAGCGGTATCTGGCCTTGCTGGCCGGCAGCTGGCGCAAAGGCAGCCGGCTTGTGGATTTGCCCTTGCGAAAAAATACCCTGCAGGGCGGAGAGCGCATGGTTCGGGTGGATGCCAATGGCAAACCTGCCGAGACCAGATTCACACGGGTTCAACGCTTCAGCCGGGCGACCCTGGTAGAAGCCGAACTGGTCACCGGACGCACCCACCAGATACGGGTGCACAGCGCAGCCCTGGGTACGCCGATTCTTGGCGACGACAAATACGGCGAAGCGGCAGCCAACCAATGGGCCAGGGGATTGGGTTTGAACCGACTGTTTTTGCACGCCCGGAGTCTGCGTTTTCGCTGGCCGGGGGAAAAACACGATATCAAGATTCAGGCACCGCTCCCGGAAGTCCTGGAAAAAATCCTGGATAAATTGAAGTAATTAGATGAAGTTTAGATTATTAGTCTTTGATTGGGATGGTACTTTGATGGATTCTGAGGCGCGTATCGTAGATTGCGTCAAGGCCGCTGTACGAGATCTCGAGATCCCATGTCCCAGCGATGATGAGATTCGCAATATCATCGGTCTGGGGCTGCGCGAGGCGATTGATACCCTGTTCCCGGGTGCCAACGATACCC
>JASJBU010000284.1 GCA_030066355.1 Gammaproteobacteria bacterium
TTGCCGATGTGGTGGAATTGGTAGACACGCTATCTTGAGGGGGTAGTGGCGTAAGCCGTGCCGGTTCAAATCCGGCCATCGGCACCATCTCACAAACGGTATTGCACACTTGCGCTGCAATACCGTTTTTTTATGCCATTAAAAGATAGTTAACTTGTTGATAAATAATAAAATGTGTGTTTTTCCCGGGCTTGACAGCGGTAGGACAACGGAATAGACTTCCCGCTGCTTCAGATTGTTCGCTTATGCAGGATGACTGATCGTCACGGGAGGAAAGCATTACGATGCTTGAAAATTATTTGCCCATCCTGATTTTCCTGGCGATTGCCTTCGTTATGGGTGGTGTCGTGATCGGCATGGGTTTTCTACTGGGTACCCGCAAACCGGATAACGAAAAACTCTCCCCTTACGAATGCGGTTTCGAAGCATTCGAAGACGCACGGATGAAATTCGATGTGCGTTACTACCTCGTCGCCATTCTCTTTATCATTTTTGATCTCGAAATAGCCTTCCTGTTTCCCTGGGCCGTGGTGTTGGATGAGATCGGTATGGTGGGTTTCATCGCCATGATGGTTTTTCTCGGGGTCCTGGTCATCGGATTCGTCTACGAGTGGAAGAAGGGGGCACTTGAATGGGAATAGCCGGATTCGAGCTTGGTCTGAGGGGGCGCCATGGGTATTGAAGGTATTCTCGAGAAGGGTGTTGTCACCACGTCTGCCGATAAGTTAATCAACTGGGCGCGAACCGGTTCGCTCTGGCCGATGACCTTTGGTCTCGCCTGTTGCGCGGTGGAGATGATGCAGGCCGGTGCCTCTCGCTATGACTTGGATCGTTTCGGCATCGTCTTCCGTCCCAGTCCCCGCCAATCCGATGTGATGATCGTTGCCGGAACCCTGGTCAACAAGATGGCTCCGGCGTTACGCAAAGTCTATGATCAGATGGCCGAGCCGCGTTGGGTGATCTCCATGGGGTCCTGCGCCAATGGAGGGGGTTATTACCACTATTCCTACGCCGTGGTGCGCGGTTGTGATCGAGTCGTACCGGTCGATATCTATGTGCCGGGCTGTCCGCCGACCGCCGAGGCTCTGCTCTACGGCATCCTGCAATTGCAGGACAAGATTCGCAGAACCAGTACCATTGCGCGTTAGGTGGCCACATGAATGACAATGCGCATAATCCCATGCAAACCCGTCTCGCTGAGTTGGCCGAGAACCTGATCGAGCGATTTGCCGATCTGGGTTGCGAGGTCGACCAGGCCCATGCCGAGGTGACATTGGTGGCGCCTCCTGGCAAGCTGCTCGAAGTGGCCACGGCGCTGCGCGATGAAGACGACTTTCTCTTCGAAGAGTTGATTGACGTCTGCGGGGTCGATTACTCGGCCTACGGCATGACTGAATGGCAGACGCGGAGTGCCCCGAACAGCGGTTTCGGCAGAGGCGTGGATCGCTCGAAAGAATTGGAATTCGATGAGGAAAAGCGTTTTGCTGCGGTCTATCACCTGCTGTCAGTGAGTAACAACCAGCGTCTTCGAGTGCGTGCCTATGTCAATACGGAGCGCCCCATCGTACCTTCGGTGATCGGGATCTGGCGTGTCGCGGACTGGTTCGAACGTGAGGCGTTCGATCTGTATGGCATCCTCTTTGACGGCCACCCGGATCTGCGCCGCATTCTCACCGATTACGGTTTCATCGGACATCCGTTCCGTAAGGACTTCCCGCTGATCGGGCATGTGGAAATGCGCTACGACCCTGAGCAGGCCCGGGTCATCTATGAGCCGGTGAGCAGCGTCGAACCACGCACCCTGGTGCCGCGGGTGGCGCGTGACGACAACCGCTATGCACGGGAAGAGTCCCAACAGCAGGCTGCCGAGGACGCCAGCGATGCCTGAGATTCGTAACTACACCTTAAATTTTGGCCCCCAGCATCCCGCCGCTCACGGCGTACTGCGCCTGGTGCTGGAGTTGGACGGCGAGGTCATCGAACGCGCCGACCCGCATATCGGTCTGTTGCATCGGGCCACCGAGAAACTTGCCGAGAGTAAGCCATACAACCAGTCCATTCCTTACATGGACCGGCTCGACTATGTCTCGATGATGTGCAACGAACACGGCTATGTGCGGGCCATCGAGAAATTGATCGGGATCGAGGCGCCGATTCGAGCCCAGTACATCCGTACCCTGTATGACGAGATCACCCGTATCCTCAACCATCTGATGTGGCTGGGGGCACACGCCCTGGACATCGGTGCGATGACGGTGTTTCTCTATGCCTTCCGCGAGCGCGAAGATCTGATGGACTGCTACGAAGCGGTCTCCGGCGCACGCATGCACGCGGCCTACTATCGTCCAGGCGGGGTCTATCGGGATCTGCCGGAGCAGATGCCTCAGTATCAGGCCAGCCAGTGGGTAACCGGTCGGGACGTAACCCAGCGCAATGAGGCGCGGCAGGGTTCCTTGCTCGATTTCATCGAGGATTTCACCGAACGCTTCCCCGCCCTGGTTGATGAATATGAAACGCTGCTCACCGACAACCGGATCTGGAAACAGCGTACCGTCGGCATCGGTGTGGTCTCGCCGGAGCGCGCCATGCAGCTGGGTTTCACCGGCCCGATGATTCGAGGTTCCGGCATCCCCTGGGATCTCCGCAAGAAACAGTCTTATGCGGCCTATGATCAGGTTGAGTTCGACATCCCGGTCGGGGTCAACGGTGACTGTTACGACCGTTATCTGGTGCGCATCGAAGAGTTGCGTCAGTCAAACCGGATCATCCGTCAGTGCATCGATTGGCTGCGCGCCAATCCGGGACCGGTGATGGTGGACGATTACAAGGTCGCGGCACCCCAGCGTGCCGATATGAAGGGTGACATGGAGAGCCTGATCCACCACTTCAAGCTGTTCACCGAGGGTTACTGTCCGCCGGCCGGCGAGGTCTATGCAGCAGTGGAAGCCCCAAAAGGCGAGTTTGGTTGCTACATCATCTCCGACGGCACCAACAAGCCCTATCGCCTGAAGATCCGCGCACCGGGCTTTGCCCATCTGGCGGCCATGGACGAGTTGGTCAAGGGTCACATGCTGGCCGACGTGGTGGCGGTGATCGGCACCATGGATGTGGTGTTTGGTGAGATCGATCGCTAGAGCAGTAAACCAATGACGATAACAGAACCGGTAAACAAGGCTGAGCTCTTCACCCCCGATATCCGCAAGGAGATCGACGAGTGGGTGGCCAAGTATCCCGACGATTGGAAGCAGTCGGCGGTGATGGCTGCCCTGCGCATCATACAGGACGCTGACGAAGGCTGGTTGAGCACCGAGCGGCTGAATCAGGTCGCCGCCTATCTCGATATGCCGCCCATCGCAGTCTACGAAGTGGCGACCTTCTATTCCATGTATGAGCTGAAGCCGGTCGGCAAACACAAGATCTGTGTCTGCACCAATGTCTCCTGCATGATCAACGGGTCCGACAAGATCGTCGAATACCTGGAACAGAAACTCGGCATCAAGCTGGGACAGACTACCGAAGACGGCAAGGTCACCCTGAAAGAGGTCGAGTGTCTGGGTGCCTGCGGCGGTGCACCCATGCTGCAGATCGGCAGGCAATACTACGAAAATTTGACCCCTGAGATCATCGATTCGATCCTGGAAGGGTTGGAGTAGGACGTATGGCAAATGAAGTCTGTTTGAGGACCCTTGATCTCGATCGTCCCTGGTTGCTGGATCAATATAGGAGCCGTGGTGGCTACGAGATGCTCAGCAAGGTGCTCAAGGAACAGACGCCACCCGAAGAGATCATCGATGAGGTGAAAAAATCGGGTCTGCGTGGACGCGGCGGGGCCGGCTTTCCCACCGGTCTGAAGTGGAGCTTCATTGCGCGCAATGCCCCGGGGCAGAAGTATGTGGTGTGCAATTCGGATGAGGGTGAGCCGGGTACCTTCAAGGACCGCGACATCCTGCGTTACAACCCCCATCAGTTGATCGAGGGTATGGCCATCGCCGCTTATGCGATCGGCGCGACGCTTGGTTACAACTATATCCGCGGTGAGTTCTGGGAACCCTACGAACGTTTCGAGACGGCCCTGGAAGAGGCCAGAAAAGCGGGTTTCCTCGGCGACAATATCCTCGGCTCAGGCTTTGATTTTCAACTGCATACCCATCTGGGTGGCGGTGCCTATGTCTGTGGTGAGGAGACCGCGCTGCTGGAATCCATCGAGGGCAAGAAGGGGCAACCCCGCTTCAAACCCCCGTTCCCGGCGCACTTCGGTCTCTATGGTCGGCCCACGATCATCAACAATACCGAATCCCTGGCGTCGATCCCGATGATCCTCGCCAAGGGCGGTCAGTGGTTTGCGGACATCGGCGTGGAGAACAGCGGCGGTTCCAAGCTCTTCTCCATTTCCGGCAACATCAACAATCCGGGGGTCTTCGAGATCCCCATGGGTACACCCTTCTCCGAGCTGCTGGAGATGGCCGGCGGCATGCAGGACGGACGCAAGCTCAAGGGCGTGATCCCCGGCGGTTCCTCTGCACCGATCATCCCCGGTGAGCAAATGATGGACCTGACCATGGACTACGATGCCATCGCCGGTGCGGGTTCGATGCTTGGTTCCGGCGCGGTGATCGTGCTGGACGACAGCAACTGCATGGTCAAGGTGCTGGAGCGCATGTCTTATTTTTACTATGAGGAGTCCTGCGGCCAATGCACCCCCTGCCGAGAAGGCACCGGTTGGCTCTATCGGGTGGTGAAGCGCATCGAGGACGGCAAGGGCCGGCCCGAGGACCTGGATCTGCTGGACGATGTGGCCGACAAGATCAGCGGCAAGACCATCTGTGCCCTGGGTGATGCGGCGGCCGGTCCGGTGGCCGGCATGCTGAAACATTTCCGTGATGAATTCCAATACCATATCGATCACAAGCGCTGCCTGGTCGGCCCGGCTAACGGTCAGTAGTAGAGACGATTTAAACGATGACACAGGATTCAATGGTCACAATCGAGGTCAACGGTCAGGAGCTGCAGGCCAAGCCTGGTGCCATGCTCATCGAAGTCACCGATGAGGCCGGCATCGAGATCCCCCGTTTCTGTTACCACAAGAAGCTCTCTATCGCCGCCAACTGCCGGATGTGTCTGGTGGAGGTGGAGAATGCGCCCAAACCCCTGCCTGCCTGCGCCACCCCGGTGACAGACGGCATGAAGGTGCATACGCGTTCGCCGCGTGCCCTGGCCGCCCAGAAAGGCACCATGGAGTTCCTGCTGATCAATCATCCCCTCGATTGCCCGATCTGCGATCAGGGCGGTGAGTGCGAGCTGCAGGACGTGGCCATGGGCTATGGTCAGTCGATCTCCCGCTATGTGGAAGGCAAGCGGGTGGTGGCCGATAAAGATATCGGTCCGTTGATCGCCACCGATATGACCCGGTGCATCCACTGCACCCGCTGTGTGAGGTTCGGTGAGGAGATTGCCGGTTTACGCGAGATGGGCGCCACCGGCCGTGGCGAGCACATGACGATCGGCACCTATGTGGAGAAGAGCGTCGACTCCGAACTCTCCGGTAATGTCATCGATCTCTGTCCGGTGGGTGCCTTGACCTCCAAGCCCTTCCGGTTTCATGCCCGAGCTTGGGAGATGACCCAGGTTGAGGGCATTGCGCCCCACGATTGTGTGGGCTCCAACATCAATCTGCATCTGCGCGGCAACCAGGTCATGCGGGTGCATCCC
>JASJBU010000285.1 GCA_030066355.1 Gammaproteobacteria bacterium
GGATGAACTCGTCAGTAAATCGGTGTATATAAAGAACGGCAAGATGTTGTATGACGTGATTGACTTTCATCTTCCCTCATTGGCTGCCATTGCCGTCGAATTTTCCCGCCTTCCATCGATGCTTGGGCTCATGAATAAATTCGACAGGGCTGCAGAACTGAGCGACAAGGCATGGATACAGAAAGTCAGTGAGCTCGAGGGGGCATTCATTCCAGGTCTTGAAATCAAAGCATTCAACCGGGACCAAAGAGACGAAGCGGAAACCTGGTTGGCGAGATAGCGTATCAGTCGGTCAGTAGTAATCCCGTTGCCTATCGCGTTTTAATAGCTATCAGCTTGTTCGAGAAATTTCAAATACCCCGACTCAGATTTCTGAATCGGGGTTGATTGGTAACTTGGCTACCGATTGCTACTCATCAGAAGACGGTGATACTCCAATAACCACCGATGCTGCCGTCACGGATATCCGGACCGACCGAGCCTTTACCCCAGAAATAGTCGTTCATGTTCGATTCGCCACTGTTGCCGAATACACCCATCACGACTGGCACCACACCGTTGGGCTGGTTGGTGTCGGTGGCTTCGAACCAGGCGGTGCGTACACTCATCGGGCTGCTCTTCAGCATATTGTCCGCGAATTCACCGGAAAAGCTCATCCAGGCGTAGGCGTTGGTGTGGAATCCCAACAGCATGTGCAGGCCATCGAATTCCTGCTTCCAGCGATCGAATCGTGACATGCCGCTCCAGTCATCCTTCAATACCTGGCAGGAGAGCAGGGCCAGCCATTCCAGGTCCTTGTCGCCCCAATCCTCGGTGGCGTCGTTATAGTCAAGGGTACCGTCGTCATGGCTGGAATCTTCGAAGGTGAAGCCTCCGCCGTAGCCATGCCCGACATAGAAGGTGATATCGGTGTTATCGATCCAGTTGCTGTCCTCAGTGGCCTTGAAGTCCTGTTCCCAGGCGTTGGTGCCGGACCAGCTGAAGCGTTCGGTGACGCCGGCGTTTTGCATGCGGTCGATGAAGCCCTGCTCGAGATCGCCGAATTCGTTGGTGACCGCGTTTTCGGTGCCATAGTCGGTGACACCACCGACGGCCTGCACAGAGGAAACCAAGGTATCCAACAGGCCGGAGACCGCCTTACCGAGATAACGCAGCAGAGTCGGCGAGCGCAACACAGGTTTCGACACGATGCTGACCTTCGTGGTGGCCAGCGTTTCGACACCGTTGGCGTCGGTAACCTTTACCGTAACCACTTCGCTGCCGGATGCTTCGCGAGGTTGCGTCGTATAAGTCACCAGCGTACCGGTCCTGTTGAGCGGTTTGATATTCTTCGCGCTCCATTCCACGGCGTAGGGTGGCAGTCCGCCGTTGATATGGACCTGAGCGGTGACTTCGCGTCCGTCTACCTTGGCGTCGAGCAGTAATTCGGGTACGTACTCGACACTGACCACGGCCGGTACCAGCTCATGCAGCAGATTGACGATCTCGCCATCCACTACCGCGGTCCCGCCGCAGTCGTAGTGAGGCTGTAGGGTCTTAACACTGCTCAAATCCAATGATGGCGAGTAATACACCATGTTGGTCGTGACGTTGACGGCCTCCAGGTTCTTACCCGTACTGTTGTTCAATAGACGCTCTTCGCAACGTAATTGCGCTTCGGCATGACCGATGACCGGCACAGTCTCGCCCTGTTTGAGTTCACGGTTCGCATACTGGAGTCGTGTCGTCATGCCGTCGGCACCGATCGTCGCGGCAATCTTGGCACCTGGTCCCACCAGCGGGATGTCCGCTGCAAAGAGGTCCAGAGATACATGGGTGTCGATCTGAGTATTGACCATGGGGTTCCCTGCCTTGTCAACAGCCTCGAATCGCGTGTGGCGAATCTGCGGCTTGTAGATCTCGGGCAGCTTTCCCACTTCTCTCAGGGACAGTTGCAGCTGCCGCAGCACGATATCGCCATCGACCGGACGCAATTTGGCGATTGCGTCGAAGTCCAGAGCCTCGGCGACCGTGGCTTTGCGCTCTTCGTCGGGCTTACCGCTACCGAGGATTCGAGTGGGTACTGACTGATGGTGCTGAACGTCGAGGAAATGCAGTTCGCTAGAGCGCTGCAATCTTTTCAGGTCGATCAACTCCGGATTCACATTCAGTGACTTCGCCAATTGAATTGCCTGCGCCGCGTCAATGCCGTTCTCGACCACATGATAGACTGGCATCTCGTTCGCCAGGACGAAACCGGGCAGGTTCAGCGCTGACAAGCCGACTAGAGCACCCAGTAGTTTTGTAGATCGGTTAATGAGTTTCATTATTGTCTCCCTGTTTGGATAGTTTTGTTCAAACGCGATTGCATCCCTTCGCTTGCTGGGTCATCGTCATTTGGTGGAAATCGACCAACAGTCGATCTGTGGATCAATCTATCCGGGATCGGGCAGTACAGGCTGTGAAATATTCACGTTATGTGAGGTAATATTCCGCATAGACAGGCTGTTGATTGCTGAACAGTCAGTGACACCGGTGTTCATCCTGCTAGCGTTTTGAGCAATCAAGTGGTTTGAGACCCTCTCTTGAGAGATACTGCTTTTCTTTGATGTGCAGAACGTTGGATGAAAACATGCAGTTATCAGACTCCAAACCCTATTTGATCGCCGGTGTCGATGAAGTAGGCCGGGGGCCGCTGGCCGGTCCGGTAGTGGCTGCAGCGGTCATACTCGATCCGGCCAGGCCTATACCGGGGTTGGCGGACTCGAAAAAACTGACCGAAAAGCGGCGTGAGCTGCTCTCCGGGCAGATCCGGGAACAGGCCCTAGCCTGGTCACTGGGGCGGGCCGAGGTGGAAGAGATCGACCGGATCAATATCCTGCAGGCCAGCCTGCTGGCCATGCAGCGGGCGGTGGAGGGGCTGTCTGTGGCGCCTCACAAGGCCCTGGTTGACGGCAACAAGCTGCCCCGGCTGGCATGTCTGGCGCAGGCGATCGTCGGCGGAGACAGTTCGGTCGAGGCGATCAGCGCCGCATCCATCATCGCCAAGGTGGCGCGGGACCGGGAATTGGTCGGGCTGGACAGTCAGTATCCCGGCTATGGTCTCGCGAAACACAAGGGCTACCCTACGAAGTTCCATATGGAGGCCCTGCGAAACCTGGGTGTGACGCCGATTCATCGCCGTTCATTCGGGCCGGTGAAACGGCTGTTAAAAGGCTATTGAGCGGATTGCTAGGGTTAGAACAAACCTGTTTGTCGGCAAAGGCTTGCCGACCTACAGAGTCTCTCACGCATCAACATGGAGGTATACACTGGGGCGAACCCCCTTTTCCACCGAACCATTGTCTGCTCAGTCTAGATCACATTTTTCCTCGAAGGACTCATGGTCTGAGCCCGTTTCGCGTTAGAATCACTCCCCATGAATCCCACCTTCGTTCACCTGCGTGTCCATTCCGAGTACTCCCTGGTCGACGGCCTGGTGCGGGTCAAGCCGCTGGTCGCCAAGGCGGCGGATATGCACATGCCGGCGGTGGCACTGACCGATCAATCTAACCTCTTCGCCCTGGTGCGTTTTTCTCAGGCGGCGTTGGCTGCCGGGGTCAAACCCATCGCCGGGGTGGATGCCTGGCTGCGCAATCCGGAGGACATCAACTCGCCGTTTCGGCTGGTGTTGCTGGTGCAGAACAACGCTGGATACAAGAACCTGACTCGGCTGGTCTCCCGCAGTTATCGGGAGGGCCAGCACCTGGGGCGTCCCATGCTGGAGCGGGAGTGGCTCACCGACAATGTGGATGGCCTGATCGCCCTGTCCGGCGGCCGCAGCGGGGACCTGGGACGGGCGTTGCTGGCAGGCAACCAAGCAGAGGCGGAGCGATTGCTGGCAGACTGGCTGGCGCTGTTCGGCGATCGCTTCTACCTGGAACTGAACCGCACCGGGCGGCTGGAAGAAGAGGACTGCCTGCACGCCAGTGTTGAACTGGCGGCGGCCCATGGTGTGCCGGTGGTAGCCACGAACGACGTCCACTTCATCAACTCGGAGGATTTCGAGGCCCACGAGGTGCGGGTCTGCATCCATGAGGGGCGCACCCTGGACGATCCCCGTCGTCCCAGGAACTACTCCGAGCAGCAATATCTGCGCACCCCTGAAGAGATGATGGAACTCTTTGCCGATATCCCGGAGGCGTTGGAGAACACGGTCGAAATCGCCAAGCGCTGCAACATCGAGCTGACCCTGGGTAAGAACTATCTGCCCGACTTTCCGATCCCCGAGGATCTGACCATCGAGGAGTTTTTCGCCGAGGAGTCCCGCAAGGGCCTGGAGTGGCGGTTGGATCGGTTGTTCGACAGGAATGCGCCGGATTTCGCGGAAAAGCGCAAGGTCTACCACGAGCGCCTGCAGATCGAGCTGGACGTGATCAACAGCATGGGCTTTCCCGGCTACTTCCTGATCGTCGCCGACTTCATCCAGTGGGCCAAGGACAACGACATCCCGGTGGGGCCGGGGCGCGGCTCCGGCGCCGGCTCCCTGGTGGCCTATGCGCTGAAGATCACCGATCTGGACCCCATCGACCTGGAGCTGCTGTTCGAGCGTTTTCTCAACCCGGAGCGGGTCTCCATGCCCGATTTCGATGTCGACTTCTGCATGGACAAGCGGGACCTGGTGATCGACTACGTGGCGCGCACCTACGGTCGCGACTCGGTCTCGCAGATCATCACCTACGGCTCCATGGCCGCCAAGGCGGTGGTGCGCGATGTGGGCCGGGTGCTCGGCCATCCCTACGGCTTCACCGACCGGGTGGCCAAAATGGTGCCCTTCGAGATCGGCATGACCCTGACAAAGGCACTGCAGGAGAGCGAGGATCTCAAGCAGGCCTACGACACCGACGAGGAGGTGCGCGACCTCATCGAGATGGCCAAGAAGCTGGAGGGCTGCGCGCGCAACGCCGGCAAGCATGCGGGGGGCGTGGTGATCTCCCCGGGTCTGCTGACCGATTTCACCCCGCTCTACTGTGAAGAGGGCGGCGGCAATCTGGTCACCCAGTTCGACAAGGACGACGTGGAGAAGGTGGGGCTGGTGAAGTTCGACTTCCTCGGCCTGCGCACCCTGACCATCGTCGACTGGGCGCTGAAGACGGTAAACAGCGAACGCGTCAAACAGGGCCTGGAGCCGGTGGACATCAACGCCATCCCGATGGACGACGAGGCGGCCTTCAAACTGCTCAAGGCCTGCGAGACTACCGCGGTGTTCCAGCTCGAATCCCGCGGCATGAAGGAACTGATCAAGAAGCTGCAGCCGGACAGCTTCGACGACATCACCGCCCTGGTGGCCCTGTATCGTCCGGGTCCGCTGCAGTCGGGCATGGTGGACAACTTCATCAACCGCAAGCACGGCAGGGAGACTATCTCCTATCCCGATGCCCACTACCAGCACGACTCGCTCAAGCCGATCCTCGAATCCACCTACGGGGTCATCCTCTACCAGGAACAGGTGATGCAGATCGCCCAGGTGATGGCCGGTTACTCCCTGGGCGGCGCCGACCTGCTGCGTCGCGCCATGGGCAAGAAGAAGCCGGAGGAGATGGCCAAGCAGCGCGCGGTGTTCAAGGAGGGATCGGAGAAAAACGGCATCGATCCCGAGCTGGCGATGAAGATCTTCGATCTGGTGGAGAAGTTCGCCGGTTACGGCTTCAACAAGTCTCACTCCGCCGCCTACGCCCTGGTCTCCTACCAGACCATGTGGCTCAAGGCCCACTACCCGGCGGCCTTCATGGCGGCGGTCTGCTCGGCGGACATGGACAACACCGACAAGGTGGTG
>JASJBU010000286.1 GCA_030066355.1 Gammaproteobacteria bacterium
CGCTGCCGTGGCAGCTAGGGTCTGACCAGGTCTCGAATGGCCCCGTTCATGTGTTCGACGTGGGATCCCTCCCAGTAAATCTTGCGGCACTGGCGGCAGCGGAAAAACTCGGAGTAGTGGCGCAGCGTCAGCGGCTCCAGCTGATCCCAGATCAGGTCGCGATCGACCGCCTCGATTTCACCGTTACATTCCAGGCAGCGGCGCAGCGGTTGCACCTGGCGATACAGATCGAGCCGCTGCATCACCTCTGCCAGCTGCGTGTCGGGATCATCGGAGCGAATCCAGTATCCGTGGGTTACGGCCTTGTGAAACAGCAGCCGTCGATCGCGCGTCAGCACGATACGTTTTTCCCGCACCGAGATGTCGACGATTTCACGATCCTCGAGGCGGTTGCCCCAGGCCGTATCGAAACCGAGCATACGCAGACGGCGCGCCAGTTTACCGAGGTTGACGTCGACAACAAAGGCGGTCATCCGCAAAGGCCGGGGGCGAAGCCGCTGCAGCGGAGTAATATCCAGGCTTTCGAAGACCGGGTAGACCGCGACTCTGTCACCATTTTTTAATTGGTAGTCGAAGGCAACCGATCGTTGGTTAACCAGGATCAGGTCGACCTCGCTATGGGGAACGCCGAGCACTTCGATGGGATCCTTGATCGCCGGCTGACCGTCGAAGCGGTATTCGATATCGCATTTCTTCTGCGCCGGGGAGAGGAAGTCGTTGAGTTCCTCGTAAAACCGAAAATTGGCCCGGTAGGGTTTCAAGCTTATAATCGCTCCGATTTCGATGTTTATATCCAGCCTGCCATGTTCGCCGCCAAGCGTTTGTCTCTGCCTGCTCTGTTCGTACCGCTGATACTGATCGCCATATTGGCGACAGCGGGCCGGGGCCTGGCCGACGAAAGCCACGCACAACGCCGCGCCGAAATGATACACCTGATCGAGGCCGATGTCCGGCGAACCAGCGTCTACCTCAAACGCAGCGCGCTCGACCCGCGCGTGCTGGAAGCGCTGGCGCAGGTACCGCGACACGAGTTCGTCCCCAGCAGCGAGGTCTCCCGGGCCTACCAGAACCGTCCGCTGCCGATCGGCCACGGCCAGACCATTTCACAACCCTATATCGTCGCCATCATGACCGATTTGCTCGGCCTCGAAGCCGGCGCCAGGGTTCTCGAGATCGGTACCGGCTCGGGTTACCAGGCAGCCGTGCTGGCGGCACTCGATACTCGCGTCTGGACTATCGAGATCATCGAGCCGCTCGGACTCGAAGCGGCCGAGCGGCTGCAGCGCCTGGGTTACGACAGGATCGAGACGCGCATCGGCGACGGTTATTACGGCTGGCCGGAACAGGCCCCCTTCGATGCTATCGTGGTGACCGCGGCCGCGGATCATATTCCACCACCGCTGATCAAGCAACTGAAGCCCGGTGGCCGCATGATCATCCCGGTGGGTGGCCGTTTTCAAGTCCAGCAACTGGTCATGGTGGAGAAGACAACGGAAGGCAAAACCACCACCCGGCAGATCCTGCCGGTACGTTTCGTCCCCCTGACCCGAGCCGACTGAAAACCCTCTCATGGTCAGGGAACGTCTCAACAGTCAGCAATTGAGACCGCCTGTATTTGCGGTCATGTTGATCTCCGCCGCTGCGCTGGCCTACGAGATCCTGTTGATGCGGCTCTTCTCCATCATCCAGTGGCACCACTTCGCTTATATGGTGATCAGCCTGGCGCTTTTGGGCTATGGGGTGAGTGGCGCTTTACTCAGCCTGGCCCATCGTTGGACCAGTCCGCACTTCGCCGGTCTGTTCGTCGCCAACGCTGCACTGTTCGGTGTCAGCACCGTGGTCTGTTTCCTGTTCGCCCAGCGCTTGCCCTTCAACACCCTGGAGATGATCTGGGATCTCACTCAATGGACCTATCTGTTGTGGAGCTACCTGCTGTTGTTCATCCCATTCTTCTTCGCCGCCAACAGCATCTGTCTGGCCTTCAGCCGTTTCGATGCGCAGATATCACGGATCTATGCCTTTGATCTAATGGGGGCCGGGCTGGGCGCGCTCGGTATCATCGCCCTGCTCTATTGGCTGTCGCCGGAGGCGATTCTGCGCTGGCTGGGCGTCGCCGGTCTGCTTGCTGCGGTCTTCGCCCTCTGGGAGATGAACGCGCCACGGCCATGGCGTATTGCACCTTGGGTACTGATCCCGGCCGTCCTGCTGAGCCTGCTGCCTCATGACTGGTTCGTCCTGCAGTTGTCACAATACAAGGCTCTCAGTCAGACCCTGCAGATCAGCGGTGCCCGATTATTGAGCCAGACCAGTAACCCGATGGGGGTGCTCAGTCTGGTTGCGAACGACCGTATTCCCTTCCGCCTGGCGCCGGGCCTGAGTTTGCACAATCCGCATGAACCCCCGGAACAACTAGCTCTATTTATCGATGGGGATGCCCCCACTGCGATTACCAGATTTACCGGTGACAAGCATGAGATCGGCTATCTGGACTACCAGACCTCGGCCCTGCCCTATCATCTGGCGAAACCCGATCGCCTGTTGATTCTGGGGTTGGGGGGCGGCAGTGGGCTGTTGCAGGCGAAATACCATGATGTCGAACGGATCGACGCCGTAGAACTCAACCCAAGGATCATCGAACTGCTGACTTTGACCCATGCAGATTTCAGCGGCTGGCCGCAGTTGCAGATAGGGACGAGCATTCATGAAGCGGAGGCACGTGGGTATATCTCGAGCCATGACGATCGATACGATCTGATCCAGGTCTCACTCCTGGATTCGGCGGGAGCGGGCTCCGCCGGCGTGCATGCCCTGAACGAGGGTTATCTGTATACCCGGGAGGCCTTGCAGGACTATCTCATCCGGTTAACCACCGACGGCATGCTGTCGATCACCCGCTGGATCAAGCTGCCGCCGCGGGATGGTCTGAAGCTGTTCGCAACCGCTATCGAGGCACTACGCGAATCGGGGGTGGAGGCGCCGGATCAGCGGCTGATGATGATCCGCGGCTGGAACACCAGCACCCTGTTGGTGAAGAAACGCCCCTTCACAGTGCAGGAAATTGCCGACATGCTGACGTTCTGCGATTCGCGCGCTTTCGACACCGTCTATTACCCAGGCATGCATGCATCCCGGGCCAATCGTTTCAATATCCTCCAACAAGCCTATTTTTATGAGGGTGCAACAGCCCTACTCGGCAACCGGGCAGAAACATACCAGGCAGAATACAAATTTCAGATTGAACCAGCCACGGACGACCGACCCTACTTTTTCAATTTCTTCAAATGGGAATCACTGCCGGAAATCCTCTCGCTCTATCGGCGCGGCGGCTTTTCTCTACTGGAATTGGGTTATCCGGTGCTGCTCTTGACCCTGCTGCAGGCCATCACGGCCAGTCTTGTGTTGATCCTGCTGCCACTCTGGGCCTTCAGACAAAAGGGGAAACTGAACTTGGCCGGCTATCACTGGAGGGTCGGCGGATACTTTCTCGCCATCGGTCTGGCCTACCTGTTTATTGAGATCGCATTTCTGCAAAAATTCATCCTCTTTCTGGCCCACCCGATCTATGCAGTGGCGGTGGTGCTCTGCGGATTTCTGATCTTCTCAGGAGTGGGTAGCTTCTACAGCCAGCGGATTGTCAATGGCAAGCTGTTTCACTCACTGTCCCGCGCCATGCTCTGGTTGATCGCCATCACCCTGTTGTATCTGCAGATACTGCCTGACCTGTTCGATCATCTGGCAGATTTGCCTGGGGCGGCCAAGGCGCTCGTCTCCCTGACATTGATAGCGCCCGTGGCCTTCCTCATGGGACTGCCTTTCCCCCTCGGCCTCTCCAAGGTCGCCGCCAGGGCCCCACGACTCGTACCCTGGGCCTGGGGTATTAACGGCTGCGCATCCCTGTTGAGCAGCATCCTGGCCAGTCTGCTGGCGATCCACCTGGGTTTCAATCTGGTGGTCATCGCCGCCTTACTGCTCTATCTTGGCATAGGCCTGATCCCTCTTGAGAAAGCCTAGGGTATGGAGACACTGTACGACTTCACTCTGCTGCTGATCAATGAACGGATCCTCCCGGTCTGGTATGTTGAATGTTGATCTGTCGGGAACCGGCTCATGCTCATGAAAGGGGTGCTCAAGTTATTCGGATTGCTCTATCCACTGACCTTTTCGTATGCCGACATGTATAAATGGGTGGATGAACGGGGCAACGTCAACTATGGAGACCACTGCCCAGTGGCAGAATGCGAACCACAATCGATCAAAATATCGCCCCGACCAACCGATGAGCAGATTCATCAATCCCAGGAACGCATGAAAAATCTCATCGAACGAACACAACGATTAGAACAGAGTCGCAAACAAACATCGGCACGTAAGCAACGGCAAAAAGAAGCGAAACAAAAGGCAAAAGTCAAGACCATGAGAGAGTGCGCTCGCGCCCGCCAGAATCTGCATGTCTTAAAAAAACCACGACCCGCCTACACCATCGACCACAAAGGCGAGTACTTGTTTTACGATGACGACATGCGCGCGAAGGAGATCGAGAGACTGCAAGGCTTCATCAGCAAAAATTGCGAATAGCCCTTTGACAGGTCCGGACCCTTTCCCATGCCTGAACCGATGAATTTCAACTTACCACCGGCTTCAACTTGATAAGCTTGGAAAACTCCTCACTGGTGACAGGCCTGTTGAACAGGTAACCCTGGGCGAATTCACACCCCCTATCTCTGAGATAATCGAGTTGCTCAGCAGTTTCCACACCCTCAGCCACTACCTTGAGCCCGAGACCATGAGCCATGAGTATCGCGGCATTGACCAGCTCACGATCTGCTTGATCCACTGCGATATCGCTGATGAAGCTTCGATCGATTTTCAAGATATTGAAAGGGTAGCTTCGCAAGTAACTGAGTGATGAATAACCTGTACCAAAATCGTCCATGGCAATTCCCACACCCACTGTATTCAACAAACTCAAGGCATTGTCGAGATTGACATGGCCACTCAATAAAACACCTTCAGTAATTTCCAACTCCAAGGTATCAGGCGCCAAATTGAACTGGTCCAGTATGCCTTTGATGCTGTCCGCAAGGCCGGGATCGCGAAACTGGCGGGGAGAGAGATTCACGGCCATTTTAAAACCCTCGGTGCTTGCTGCTTGCCACTGTCTGGAGCAGCTCAGGGCCAGATTCAAGACATAATAACCGATCTCAACTATTGAGCCTGTCTGCTCGGCGATGGGGATGAACTCCTCGGGCGACACATCGCCCAACGCGGGATTGGCCCACCTTAAAAGTGCTTCAGCACCCACAACCTTACCTGTGGTTAAACTGACAATCGGCTGGAAAAGGACGCTGAACTCCTGCCGGTCAAGTGCGCCGTGCAATTGTTCCTCTACCGCAAGCCGTCTAGAGACATCCTTGTTCATGGCCTCTGTGAAATAGTGATAGGTATTTCGACCCTGTTCCTTGGAGTGATACATGGCAGTATCGGCATTACGCAACAATTCAGCCGTTGAAGAACCATCATCCGGATAGATGGCGATACCGATACTCACGGTCACCACCAGTTCCCGTTCGTCAAGAATAAACGGTCCTCTGAACTGAGAGACCAGGTTCTCTGCGACAGCATGTGCATCTGCCGCCAGTTTCAATCCACTCAGGAGTACGATAAATTCATCCCCCCCCAGACGACAGACCGTGTCACCATCACGCAGTGACTCGGTCAATCGTTGTGCTGACTGTTTGAGCAATTGGTCGCCGGTTTCATGCCCCAGCGAATCGTTCACACGTTTGAAGCCGTCAAGATCGAGAAACAGGATTGCGGCATAGGTACCTGTCCTGCCCGC
>JASJBU010000287.1 GCA_030066355.1 Gammaproteobacteria bacterium
GGCATCCGGGCAATCATCCACTTCTACCGTGATTTCGCCGGTGTTGGGGGTGTTGTCATCACCAGTCTCGATCCAGGCATTGCTGGACCAGTTCATGCTGCCGTCGCTGTTGATATAGGAGGTGGTGTTGAATTCATCCCGCAGGGTTTCGCTGCCGCCCGCCGCCTCAGCCGTGCAATCCAGAGCCAGTTGAACATTCACATCCGCATGGCCAGCCACGCCCGAATCCAACACCGCAACCGTGACGCCACTGCCGGTGTAGATCCCGTTGGCCGATGCCTGCTCAGGCAGCTTGGCGGTTTTCTTTGCTGACCTCGACAAGGAAGTGACCGGGCTATCCAGAGAGATGAATTCAACTCTCTTGCCCTTGGCGAGTAACTCGAGTTTGTGCTTCGGTACGCTCAGGGTACGCATCTTGAGCCTTTTGTAACCGCGCTTGTGCTGCGCACCCAATTGTGTACTCCGGTACTTTTCCGCCTGATCCGGCTTGTCCTTGTAGCGCACGATCACATCGACCATTTCGCCCTCGGCCTGACCTTGCTGCTGCATCCTTCTCAGCATCTTCTTCAACCTCTTCCCCAGCTTGCGCTCAGCCATCAGTTTCGACCTGACGCCCGGTTCTGCTGCGGCCTGTGCTCTGGGTTTCTGGTTGAACTGCCCCTGTCCGTGGCCGGAGCCCCCAAAGGCCAAGGTCGAGCCAAACGCCAAACCGAGTCCAATCAACATGGACAATAGTTTGTTGAAGCCTTGCCTCCCTAGCTTGCCGCTAGAATCATTCATCATGCTCTCCTGGTCGTGCACACGATTGGTTGCGGGTGATGCGCATTGATCACCCGGGTTTACTCCCTGTAGTGCATGAGCTGTGCCACCACTCGACCAATCCCGGAACCGGTCTCCTGATGAATTATTTTTTATCTATATTTCAACGAGATAAAACAACAAGGAATTTAGGCCCTGGGCCGCATCAAGGAGCTCCGGGATACCTGTTAAAGCAAAACCGGTGGATGCTTCGGTTTTTCGGTGGATTCACCACAATTTCAACAAAGCGTTCAAAATTCTGGTTGGGACTTCAATACGCGAGCAGGTCGACTCACTCCCCGGCTTACACCAGGGTAGCTTTGGACTAGCCATGAGGCAGTTCGTACTGTTGGGATGAAAACTTGGGGTTGAATCAGGATCGGTAAAGCCAATCGCCTGCGCTATTGGAACTCTTGCGAGATATAGATGACATAACCGTCAAATACCCCCTTTACCCCAAAATTCACCGGTTTCTGTTCAGCCGTGTGGGAGAGTGAGAAGAGCCTGGTCTGGCCTTTGGTGAATAGTTCCTCCAACCAACCGAGCGCAATTGGTCGATCGTCATACATGACTCCAGTCTCGGGGGTCGCCAGATTGATCTTCCAGTTAAGCAAATGTTGATTGGGCAGGTCACGAGCCTCCAGCATACCCGCCATCATCGCGAGCATGAGTCCCAGCCCCACACTCAGTATTCGAGCAGCTCGTTTACGCTTTGGCATCGGTCATCTCCTGAAGACTCGGGATTGCATCGCATGTCTCCTGGGGTGGAGGATGCAAATCCTGTTTCGCCTATCACAACGCAACGGCTATGCCAAAATGCCTGACAAAGGTTTGTACGCAGGTCCAAGAGAATATAATTTTAATTGTTTTTTCAATAAGATACGGAACAATACCCGAATTTGAAGAATGCGAAATATCAGACTCATACAGCGCAAAACCGCAGGAAAAACCGGCTGATCCATCATCATTTCGGTGACTCAGACCGAAAATCGTGGGAACTCGTTAAAAAATCGGTGTATCAGAGAGAATTCAGGATGGCAGATTCGCCTTGCGGCGCAGGTAGGTAGGCTTGGTCACCCCCAACAGAGCAGATCCCAGCTGATCATTATCCGCCACCTGCTGCATAATCTCCTGCAGGAGCAACTGACCCGCCTGTTCAATCAGGTTCTGTTCAGCACTGGCATCAAATGATTCGACCAACCGATGAATCACCGGTTCGAGGACCGACCAATCTGAAGATCGCACGGCCAGGCCGGCCGCGGATTCCTGTCTGGCCTTGTCGATCTGACGCCGAAAAGTGGTTTCGGCCATGCCGAGCAGACTGGAGGCCTGCCGGGCCACCCCGTTGACCACCTTGTCCGCCGCCAACACCAGATCTGAGGTCAACCAACGGCCGAGCGGTACCACCGAGCCGTTTTGCTTGCGCAGAGCCAGAGTGACCTGTTGACCGAGCCCTTCCCGCAAGGCGTCCCATGGATCGAGACTATCCCCCATGGCGATAGGTTCTGCCTGTTTGGATGATGTAATCCCCTGCGGCTGACCCAGCATGCCAACATTGCAGCCCGCCATGACTGGAGTCTGAGAATCCTGAACGGGCCTCTCAGTCTCGTTCAGGGCCAGTGCCTGACAGTCGATCTCCTCCGCATCGGACATCAACACCGACTGCAGGATGCGATTTTGCAGCTCGCGCACATTGCCCGTCCAGGGGTTGCGCTGCAAAGCGGCCTCGGCCGCCGGACTCAGGCGGCGCACCCCCCGGTCGTTCTGTACCGCATATTTCTCGAGAAAATAGTAGGCCAGAGGCAGGATATCATCGGTCCTTTCCCGCAGCGGCGGTAAGGTCAGAGTCACCACTTGCAGGCGATAGTAGAGGTCTCTGCGGAAGGTCCCGACCATGGATTCCGCCGCCAGATCACGGTTGGTCGCTGCAACGATCCGTACATCGACCCGGCGGGATGCGGATGCCCCCACCGGCGTAAACTCCTTCTCCTGGACGAAACGCAGCAGCTTGGCCTGGACTTCCAGGGGTAGCTCGCCGATCTCGTCCAGGAACAGGGTGCCACCTTCGGCCTGCACGATGCGTCCCTTCGAGGCCTCCTGGGCACCGGTAAAGGCCCCTTTGACATGGCCAAAGAGCTCCGCTTCCAACAAACTTTGGGCAATCGCACCGCAATCCACCGTCACAAAGGGTCGCTTGTGGCGCAGACTCTGTTCGTGCAGGGTGCGGGCCAGCACTTCTTTGCCGGTACCGCTCTCCCCGGTGATCAGGACGGTGGCATCAGTCGGCGCTACCCGACGCAAAACATCCAGCAGGGCCTGCATCTGGTTGGAGCGGTACACCAGGCGTGAATGCTGCAGGGCGTTGCGTAACCCCCGCACTTCCTGACGTAGCTGACGGCTGACGTGCTCCTGCTCTTTTTTCCAGCGCGCCGCAAGTTTGGCACGATCCAAAGCGATCGCCACCTGATTGGCCAAGGTGGCAAAAAAGATAAGATCGGATGAGTCGAGTACGAAACTCTCTTGCGGGCCATCGACATACAGACACCCGAGACAGACATCCCTGGCGAGCAGTGGCACCGCGTAGGCGATGGAGCTCTTGGCTGCCTGTTCCCCCTTTACCGGCACACTCAGACGCAAACGCTCGGTACGCCGCGATTGCACAGTTTTGTTGAGCAACTCCCGCTGTGGGTCGGCCAGGGGCAGAATGAGTTTTTCATTTGGCTGCTCGCCTTCACTCTGGGCGCGGGAAACCGCCAGAAGTTGCAATTCTCCTTCGTCATCCTTTTCGAACAAACCCACTCGTTTCGGTTTGAATGTGACGCTCAGTCGATCTGCAAATGCGGTAGCGATGGATTGGGAATCGCCATGTGCGGTAATCACCGAGACCATGTCCCACAACAGCAACATGTTGCGATAATCTTTTTCGGAATCCGCCGTGAAGATACCGTTGAGTCTATCCAGATTCTCCACCACCGAAGCCAAACCACCCGGCTCCCATTGCATGGTACAGCCGCCACCCGACAACTTGGCTGCATTCAGCGCCCGATCGGCACGGCGCATCAATTCATTAACATCGATCTCCCGGGTTTTCCACTCTTCCGCCGAGTAAACCACCACCCCAATGCTGCACTTGAGACGGACGGCGCCGTTCAGCAAGGTTTGCTGTCCAAGGGCGATGCGTATCCGCTCAGCGCCCATATTGGCCTCCTCCACGCTATCGATCTGCATGATCAGGCCGAACACCGCACCGCCATAACGAAACAGGGCATCGGTTTGACGCAGGATCGACTGCAGCTGTTCAGCCAGCTCGCGCAATGCCAGATCGCCGCTCTCCCGCCCCAACCGATGGTTGATCAGTCCAAAATCATCCGGATTGATCAAGGCCAGACCAATGGGTTGCTGCTTCTCCATCGCCTTGATCAACGATTGTTTGAGGCGCGCCTGGAACTCAACCCGCCCAGGCAGGTGACTCACCGGATCTTTTAATAGATTGGAGACCTGATAGGCTTGACGAGCCATGGCATAACCGAACACCAGACTCCACGCCAACTCATTCACGCCAGGTAATGGGTCTGTGCTTTGGCCCTCTTCCGATCTCTCGCGTAATTTGTCCAGCACTTCGTTGGGGAGTTCATTCGCGAATTGCAAACCCAACCAAACAGATCCGTCGAGTAGTATATCCGCAGCATGCAGTACCGGCTCAGCCTGTGGTCGGTTCTCTTTACGTGATGCCCCAGCCTGCATGGCCGCTGTCACCGCACTGATCGATAGTCGGATCAGCATGGCTCCCGGATCTGCGCTCGCATAACAGTGCAAGAACGCCGATGGATGACTCCCGCACAGGAGGCGTCCCGCCTCGAGCCTCTCCAAGAGGAGCTTTTCTGCCTTCTGCAGGTTCTCCAACTCCAAAGCTGCCGGTTGTTCTCCATCGTGCAGGGTGACGCCAACGTCCTGGCTATTGGCCCTGGGGAATACCAGCAGTGAGGCGTTTGTGGCATCTGTCAGGTATTTCACCGACCTGAGATAGCTTAACAGTGGATCAACCATTTGCATGAAACGGATCAACCAAACAAAGCATCAACGGGGTTGTGTGGTGGTTGGATCGAACCCTGCTCGACCAACCTGTTCAAGATCGACCGCCAATGATTCATCAGGTCCATCGGCGAGTCGGACTGACCTTCCAGGCAGGTGCCGGTCAAATCCGGTGCATCCTCCAAATTGTGGGTCTGGAGCAACCACTCGGCAATGCAAACCGCCTTGCTAGGCAAGGGTACATCCGCCAGTGATTGGAGATTTCCGACATGATGATAGGCAATGGCTTGCACGACCTCATCCGGCAGACCCCATAGGGAGAGAATCAGCGCCCCGAGTTCAGGATGCCCGACGCCAAACTGTTCGAGCTCCATTTGCAGCAGCATCTTTTCGTCACCCCCGCAACGGCGCACCATCGAATAATAGGGATCGGGAATGTTCGCCAAAAACACCAGCTCCCCGATATCGTGGAGCAGTCCCGAAATAGCGCTGGTACTGACAGTCTGACGCTCACCTCCATCCTCGATCGCGATCTCTTTGGCCAGGGAGGCGACCGCCAGGCTATGCTTCCACAAGGCATCCAGATTCAGGCCGGGAATCGGCAGTTGATCATAGAGGTGTGCGGTGAGCACCAAGGCGAGCACCAGTTCCATCCCCAACAGGGTGACTGCCTCGTAGAGATCCGCAATGCTTCTGGGGCTGGCGTAAAATCCGGAGTTGGCCACTTTGAGCAGCTTTGCCGTGATGGCGGGGTCCTTGGCGATGATCTCGGCAACGCTGCGTGCACTGCCGCTGGGTGATTCCAGTTCATCCCGTATATCAAAGTAAAGCGCCGGCGGGGTCGGAATGGTATGCAGGTTGGACATCAACTGCGCCAACCGGGGATTCTTGCGGGCCCTCCCCCAGACCAGCAAACCCCGTGCGATCAACACTTCGATCTGTGATGAGGTGCAGTGCGCAGCAATACAATCATGAGCATATGCCAGGGAATCAGCCATGGCATCCTT
>JASJBU010000076.1 GCA_030066355.1 Gammaproteobacteria bacterium
TGCCTTGAAACCCATAGTGACCTCCAAATTGCCGCGCTTGAAAGAGAATTAATTTCACAAGTTCTGCAAGTTACAAGCCATCTATATTGATGATGGACGGTGAGTGCCCAGTCGGTCCCTGGGTCGTTCACTGGAGTGTTTGGTAAATTCCAAATGAATCAGTGGGATAGGGCGTGATTTATGTTTTCTTAAAAAAATCTGCAGAGCACAGCTGAGGCGGCCTGATATGCAATGCTCTGTATAGGGTGAGAGTCAGATTTGGTGCGATTGCATGAACGTCAGACAAAATATGCATGTTTCTGGTGCGTAATTAAGCACCGTTAGACCCATCGCAGATCTCGACATTGGCTCTAGCGTGAGCCAATCTGCTGTCGACCTGGACGGCAGGTGCACTCAGTCAGGCGTTGGATAGCGCAGAATTTCCCGGCAGCGCTGAAACGGCCGGTTGGAGCCGTCTCTCAAGCCAATGACCGGATCCGTGACTGAATTCTTGGCACATTACATGCACACCTTTGTGTAGTATCTGAATCAGGATCCACGAACATTGCCAGCGATAGGAGAGGAGACAGCAGCGGAGACCCGCCGCAATCGGCATGATCCGCCGATCGTGGTGATTGGTACCGGACCGGTCGGTATGCGCATGGTGCTTGAACTGAACCGGCAGGATCCCGCATGTCGAATCCAGCTTTTTGGCAATGAGCCCTGGTTGCCGTACGACAGAGTCAAGCTGTCTTCCTTTCTGGCCGGAGAGATTGCGCATGAAGAGATCAACGGCAACTGTGAATTCCCTGATAATCCACAGATCGATGCCCATTACAATGAGGCGGTGACGCGCATTGATCGGGCGTCCAAGACGGTGACCACCCGATACGGCAATATCTATCCCTATCGCTATCTGGTAATAGCAACCGGCTCACAACCCCAGATACCCACGATCCAGGGGGTGGGTTTGCAAGGGGTCTATACATTCCGGGATATGACCGATACGCACCGGCTCTTTGCACGCAAGACCCGCAGCCGACATACCTTGATTTTGGGTGGCGGACTGCTGGGATTGGAGTGTGCGAAGGCCATGCGGCGTTTTAATACCCGGGTGACGGTGATCGAGCAACACGATCATTTGATGTTTCGCCAGCTCGACAGAACGGGTTCGAGTCTCCTTAAAAGGCATGTAGAGACACTCGGGATCAAGGTCATTATCCATGACAGTGTCAGGCAGATCCTCGGTACTCTGGGGGTGCAAGGCGTGGAATTGCGCTCGGGGCGCACCCTGAGGTGTGACACGGTGATTCTCGCTACGGGGATCTCACCGAATATCGATTTGGCCCGGGAGGCCGGCCTACAGACCAAGCGGGGTATCCTGGTCGACGATTGCATGCAGACCAGCGACCCTTGCGTGTTTGCGGTCGGTGAGTGTGCCGAACACCGGGGGGAGATCTACGGCCTGGTTGCACCTGGCTATGAACAGACGGCGGTGGTTGCTCGTCGGATGGCGGGTCAGCCGGCCAAATATACAGGATCGATCGCTATGACCAGTCTCAAGGTAGTGGGCTGTCCTCTGTTCTGTATTGGGGATACCCAACAACGCTACCGAGATGGGGTCGATCCCTCATTTATCGATGAAGCTGAAGGTATCTACCGCAAATTGATCATGGATCGGGGGCGTTTGAAAGGTTTGATCGCCTTGGGTGCCTGGCATGAGATTCCAAGACTGCGCGAGATCCTGCGACAGGGCAACCGAGTCAGGCCCTGGCAGCTCTGGCGATTTCGCAGAACCGGCGCTGTATGGCGGGGTGAGCGACGTGCCTCCTATTTCAAACCGTCCATGGGTTAGAATCACCTGACTGCCAGCGGGTAGCGGTCACGTACAGGACCTGCAATGGTCACAGGAGCTAAGCTGATGCTTGAAAATACCCTGACTGTCATTCTTGCCGGTGGTCATGGATCCCGTCTGCAACCCTTGACCTCAGATCGAACCAAGCCGGCGGTACCTTTCGGCGGTAAATATCGCATCATCGATTTTACCCTAGCCAACTGCATGCACTCGGGGCTGCGCCGTATCCTGGTGTTGACCCAGTACAAATCTCACTCCCTGCAAAAGCATCTGCGTGATGGCTGGTCCCTGTACAACCCGGAATTGGGAGAATACATCACAGCGGTCCCGCCGCAGATGCGGACCGGTGAAAGCTGGTATCGTGGGACCGCGGATGCGGTCTATCAAAATCTCTACATGCTCAGACGCAGTGGTGCAGAATTGGTGCTGATCCTGTCCGGTGACCACATCTACCGCATGGACTATGCGGCGCTGCTGGCTTATCACAAGGCACAAGGTGCGAACATGACTGTGGCCTGTATGGAATTGCCGTTGGAACAGGCAAACCAGTTTGGCGTGATGTCGGTCGACGCACGGGGGCACATACTGCAGTTTGCCGAGAAACCCCTGGATCCAACCCCGTTGCCGGACAAAGACAACTGTGCACTGGTTTCCATGGGAGTCTATGTGTTTACCATAGATCTCCTGTTGGCCGTGTTGGAAGAAGACCATCGCGATCCGGATTCGACTCACGATTTTGGTAAAGACATCATTCCCAAGTTGATCGATCGCACGGGTGTATTCGCCTACCGCTTCGGTGGTCAGACCGGGCGGGTCAGCCCAGATCGTTACTGGCGTGATGTGGGCACTTTGGACAGCTATTACGAGGCTAACATGCAGCTGTTGGATCCACGACCCTCCCTGGACCTGTATCAACCGGATTGGCCGATTCGAACCTATACTGCTCAATATCCTCCGGCCAGGACAGTTCCGGGAATCTCTGGGAATGAGGGCATCTTCATCAATTCCATGGTCGCAGGCGGCGTGGTGATCGTCGGCGGTAGCGTCCAACATTCGATTCTGTTCCCCCACGTCATCATTGGCGAGGAAGCGGTGATTCACGATTCGATCCTGTTCAACGGTGTGCAGGTCGGGGAAGGCGCGGAACTGGAACGCTGTATCGTCGACAAGGACGTGAAGATCCCTCCTGGAGAGCGTATCGGGTTCGAAACCGAGAAGGATGCGGCACGCTTTACGATCTCGCAGAAGGGTATAGTGGTCGTGCCCAAGGGATATCAGTTCACCCCGGGTTGAGCGGGTCTTGGAAGGGCCCGTCAGTGCGAGCCCTCCTGAACATGGATACGGTAAGATTCAGTTGACGATCTGCCAGGAGCCGTCCGGCTGGCGACAGGCGGTACCGAAGGTCTGTTGCGACCTGCCGCCGATGATGGCCTGAGTCGCGTACTCGCGGCAGTATCGGCCTTCCCGGCTTCGGTAATGATTGAGAGGTGTGACCTCGTACGAGGTGCCTTCGTCAGGGTTGTACCAATGGATGGATTGTCGATCCCGGGCATACTCCAGGGTCTGGCCCGTGCAGTACTGATCCGCCCTGTCCATATGGCGGCCGATGGATCTGCCGACCAATATGCCGATCAAGGCACCGGCAATGCTAGCCGCCCTGCGGCCATCACCTCTGCCTACATTGGAGCCTGCCAAACCACCCAGCACCCCACCCAATACGGAACCGACCGCCTCCCGGTTACAGCGGTTGCCGACCAGGTAGCCCGCCACGGCGACACCGCCCAGCCAGGGCAGGATGTCGTGCCTCCGGTAGCGGTCATGGTGATGCCTGTCATCGTGATGTCTGGCATAGTGACGGGGCGGTGGGTGATGATGGTGTCCCTGTCGTCCGTAGGCCGGAGCCCAGTGCGGAGGGGCCGCCAGAACCGGATTGGACAGAAGAGCGCTCAGGGGTAACAGGCCAGCCGCCAGCAGATAGCGCCAGCGGCTTCCGAGGGAAAGACGTAAGATGCTAGCCATGGAGGATTCCTCTTATGGGGATACTCTGAGGATAGATCAGCTTCATGACTAGATCGAACCCCGGTCTACTCATCCCCCCAGAACTTCCACCATTTTTTCTTGGGTTTCTCGCCTGACTGTCCACCACCACCGGAACCCTTACCGGTGTCGGCGCCCACCTGTTTATTGTCCGTATTTCGTTGCATCTCACCCTGGCCGCCCTGAGCCTTCTTTTGCATCTGGTTCTGGTGCATCTCGCCCTTGCCGGCTTGTCCCTGATTCTGCATCTTGTTCTGATGCATCTCGCCCTTGCCGGCTTGCCCTTGATGCTGCATCTTCTTTTGTTGCATGGCGCCCTGACCTTTTTGCTGCATGACATCACCTTGAGCCTGGGCCTGTTCAGCGGTTGCCTGACCCTTGCCGGCCCACGCAGGTTTTTCCGCGAATGCCGGAGCAGTAGCGATAAGTCCCAGGACGATCATTGAACTGACAAGTGCTTTCATGTGGTTCTCCTCGATTTGGCGCCGTCGAATTTGAAGTCGGTGACTTCGCCATGGCGCAATATGTAGATAGTTTGACTGGCTGTGTAGGCAATAACCGATATCCTTTGCCTGTCGTGGAATGCTTATTCAAGCATTGGTTGGGTCCGCTAGCCGATGCTGTGCAGACTCTGGAAGCAAAGCTATTGTCTCACAAAAGACCTGGAATCGGTTGTCGCTCCAATCACGTTTCACAATGTTTTACCTGGGATTGAGAGCTTCGGCATATTGCAAGTATCGATGCCTGAGTATTGCGGCCTGGGAGGATTGTCTCTACGGAAGTTCTAGCAAAATTCTTCCACTGGTCTTACCGTCAAGCATCTGTTGGAAAATATCTGGCAGTTGTTCCAGGCCAATGGTCTGAGAAACGATCTCGTCCAGATGCCGGGGCCGCAGATCGCTGGCCAGGCGTTGCCATAACTCCTGACGGATTGCGGCGGGACAACCGGCAGAATTGATTCCCAACAGGCTCACCCCACGCAGGATGAAGGGCATCACCGTGGTATTGAGCTGGTGCCCACCCGCCAGGCCGATGGATGCGATACTGCCCCAGGGTTTCACCGTGCGGGTGATGCCGGCCAGCATCTCGCCGCCCACATTGTCGATCGCACCCCCCCAGCGGCCCTTCTCCAAGGCGTGATGGCCGGACTTCATCGATTCCCGGCCCACGACCTCCTTGGCACCCAGATGCTCCAGATAACCCTGCTGATCCGGCTTGCCGCTCACAGCGGTCACTTCGTAGCCTTCGCCGTCAAACAGATCGACCGCGAAACTCCCGACCCCGCCGCTGGCGCCGGTGACAACCACGGGGCCCAGTTCCGGCTGTTGGCCGTTGGCCTCCATCCGGTACAAGGCGAGGGCGGCGGTGAAACCGGCGGTGCCGATCACCATGCTGGCGGCAAGATCCAGTCCTTCGGGCAAGGGGACGACCCAGCCTGCGGGAACCGTCAGATACTCCGCGTAACCGCCATCATGCGTCGCAGACAGTTCGTACCCGGTGACGATGACCGGGTCTCCCTCTTT
The DNA here is from genome assembly GCA_030066355.1 of Gammaproteobacteria bacterium. Taxonomy (GTDB): domain Bacteria; phylum Pseudomonadota; class Gammaproteobacteria; order Chromatiales; family Chromatiaceae; genus JASJBU01. Next base: position 5,395 of record JASJBU010000076.1, read on the forward strand.
GCAACGTCGATCCTTGCTCTTGACCACCTCACCACTGGCGTCGATGCCACCAGTGAGTGGGAAGTGGCGCAGGATCTGACCGGTGCCGGTACCGGCGAGGGCGTCTTTGTAATTCACGCTGGAGTAGCGCACCCTGATCAGGACTTCGCCAACCTCCGGCTCCTGTAGCTGCAGTTCCTCGACGGCTGCTGAGTGTTGTCCATTGTCTCGATGAATACGAAAGGCCTTGTATGGGGTCATGAGACTGCTGCTCCTTAACTGTTGATAGGTATCTTGCCGATTTTGCCCCGCCATTCAGCAGGGCCGGCCTGATGAACCGACTGGCCTCGGCTGTCCACCGCCACGGTTACCGGTAAATCCACCACCTCGAATTCACGGATCGCCTCCATGCCCAGGTCGTCGAAGGCGAGGATTCGGGCGTTGCGGATCGCCTTGGAGACCAGATAGGCGGCGCCACCCACCGCTATCAGATAGGCCGCCCGGTGGCGCTTAATCGATTCGATAGCGATCGGGCCTCGCTCGGACTTGCCGATCATGCCGAACAACCCGACCTGCTCGAGCATCATCTCGGTGTATTTGTCCATGCGACTCGCGGTGGTCGGCCCGGCAGGACCCACCACCTCATCGCGCACCGGGTCCACCGGACCCACGTAGTAGATGAAACGGCCGTTGAAGTCGACTCCCTCCGGCAGGGATTGTCCACTCGCCAGCAGGTCTGCGATGCGCCGATGGGCGGCGTCTCGGCCGGTGAGCAATCTGCCCGACAGGAGGATCAGTTCACCCGGCTGCCAATTGGCAATTTCCGCCTTGCTCAGGCTGTCGAGATCGACCCGCCGGGCATCCGCAGACGCTTGCCAAGTGACATCGGGCCAGTCAGCCTCCGATGGAGGAGAGAAGACCGCCGGTGCGCTGCCATCCAGGCTGAATTCGATGTGTCGGGTTGCGGCACAATTCGGGATCATGCCCACAGGCAGGGAGGTGGCATGGGTCGGAAAGTCGTTGATCTTGACGTCCAGCACGGTGGTCAGTCCACCCAAGCCTTGGGCACCGATGCCCAGCGCGTTGACCTTTTCGTAGATTTCCAGGCGTAGTTCCTCTGTACGGTTTTGAGGACCGCGCCGCTGCAGTTCTTGGATGTCGATCGGCCCCATCAGGGACTCCTTGGCCAACAACAGGGCCTTCTCTGCCGAGCCGCCCACCCCGATACCCAGCATGCCTGGTGGACACCAGCCGGCACCCATCAGCGGAACCTGCTCCAGGACCCAATCAGTCAAGGAGCCAGACGGATTGAGCACTGTGAAACGGGACTTGTTTTCCGAGCCACCGCCCTTGGCCGCAAGCTTGATCTCGATGCGATTACCCGTCACCAGCTCCATGTGAATGATCGCTGGCGTATTGTCTTTGGTGTTGCTGCGTGCACCCAGAGGATCGCTCACCATCGAGAAACGCAGGATGTTGTCCGGGTTTTGGTAGGCCTGGCGCACTCCTTCGTTGACCATCTCCGTCACACCGAGTCGGGCATCCCACTGGACGTCCATGCCGATCTTGAGAAACACCACCACCATGCCCGTATCCTGGCAGATCGGCCGCCGCCCCTGGGCGCACATCCTGGAATTGACGAGGATTTGTGCGATGGCGTCCTTGGCGGCGGGATTCAGTTCCCGCTCCCAGGCCCGCTGCATGGCACGGAGAAAATCCACCGGGTGGTAGTAGGAGATGAATTGCAAGGCGTCAGCAATGCTTTGAATGAAGTCGTCTTGACGGATCTGAGGCATTTGGATAAGCCTGTGTTGGATACTAAAAGTTTGGCCAGCCTGTTCGTAGTGTCCTGTCCTGGTCGGCGGGTGTTTGGATGCATTGACGGTTTGTATGGCCGTCTGTCCGTGGCTGCCGCCGATCCGTGTGCCTTTTTCAAATTTCCAGCAACAGCCGCGCTGGGTCCTCCAGTTGCTGTTTGACACTGACCAGGAAGCGAACCGCGTCGCGACCATCGACGATCCGGTGATCATAGGACAGGGCCAGGTACATCATGGGGCGGATCACGATCTCACCGTGCTCCACCACCGGCCGTTGTTGTATGGCGTGCATGCCGAGGATGGCGCTTTGCGGAGGATTGAGGATCGGAGTCGAGAGCATCGAGCCGAAAACCCCGCCATTGGTGATGGAAAAGGTCCCACCCGTCAACTCCTCGTAACTCAGCGTGCCGTCCTTCGCCTTTGTTCCGAAGGTACGTATCGTCTTCTCGATCTGCGAGAAACTGAGCTGATCGGCATCTCGCAGGATGGGTACGACCAACCCCCGGGGGGAGGAGACGGCGATGCCTATGTCGAAGTAACCATGGTAGACAATCTCCTCGCCATCCACCGAGGCATTGATGATCGGGTACTGTTTCAATGCCTCTACGCTGGCCTTGACGAAAAATGACATGAATCCGAGCTTGACTTCATGCCGTTGTTCGAAGCTATCGCGGTATTTGCTCCGCAGCTCGGCGACTGCCTGGAGATTGACCTCATTGAAGGTGGTGAGTATCGCGGCGGCACGCTGGGCCTCGACCAGCCGTTCAGCGATCTTGCGACGCAGTCGGGTCATGTGTACGCGTTCTTCGGGCCGAGCCTCGTCTTGCAGCTCTGAGGTCCGGGAGGCTGGTATTTCCCTGGCCGGTACAGCGATGCTGGGCTTGTCCGGGTAGGAATCCAGAAAGGACTCCACGTCGGCCTTGAGGATCCTCCCGTTCTTTCCGGATCCTTTGATCCGTGCAGGATCGATTCCGTGCTCCTTGATCAAGCCCCTGACCGAGGGTGACAACGGGATGTCGACGGGCTGAGGTTGATCGGCCGGTGTGCCTGGCATCGGATCTGTTGCGCCTATCTCTAGCTTTGCCAGGACGGCTTCTGCTTCCACGGTATCACCGTTCTGGTGAAGGATCTCTTTAAGGGTGCCGGCTTCAGGAGCCGGGACCTCGAGTACCACCTTGTCGGTTTCCAAATCCACCAAGGTTTCGTCACGCCTGACCTTGTCACCGGGTTGTTTGTGCCAACTCAGAACGGTCGCATCGGAAACCGACTCCGGCAGGGGAGGGACACGCAGTTCGATACTCATAGGCTTAACAGGCTCCGGGGATTCATTCGTGGGTTGATGTGACCGGTCAGGGCTTCGTCAATCAGGGTCTCCTGCTGTCGCAGGTGTACCGGACGATAACCGACGGCCGGTGCCGCTGCGGTGGAACGACCGACATAATTTAATTGTCTCCCCCCAACCAACAGCTCATGAAAGCGGTGTTTGATTTGATCCCAGGCACCCTGATTTTGGGGTTCCTCCTGACACCAGATGTACTCTTCGACATTGGGATAGCGTTTGATGATCCGACGAAAGTCCTCTTTCGGGAAAGGGTAGAACTGCTCCAGTCGTATGATGGCTGTGTCGGTCAGACCGCGTGCGCGCCGTGCTTCAAGCAATTCGTAGAATACCTTGCCGGAACACATGATCAGGCGCTGTACCAGGTTGGGATCCATGTCGTCGATCTCATCGATGACGGTTTCGAAACGGCCTTCCAGGAAGCTTTGCTTGGAAGATGTGGCCAAACGGTGGCGCAGCAGGCTCTTGGGAGACATGATGACCAGCGGTATACGCAGGGGGCGGATCATCTGACGCCGCAGCAGATGGAAGATCTGTGCAGGAGTGGTCGGTGCGCAGACCTGGATATTGTGATTGGCGCAAAGTCGCAGATAACGCTCCAGCCGAGCGGATGAGTGTTCGGCACCCTGACCTTCATAGCCGTGCGGCAACAGCATGACCAATCCGCACATCAATCCCCATTTTTCACCGGCGGAACTGATGAATTGGTCGATGACGACCTGGGCGCCGTTCGCAAAATCGCCGAACTGAGCCTCCCATAGGGTCAGGGCATTGGGTTCCGCGGTGGCATAGCCGTACTCATATCCCAGCACCGCCTCTTCGGATAGCAGGGAATCTATCACCACGAAATCGGCCTGATCCTCCTTGAGATGCTGTAAAGGGGTATAGGACTCCCCATTCTGCTGGTTGTGCAGTACCGCGTGACGATGGAAGAAGGTCCCGCGTCCGGCATCTTGTCCTGATAGTCTGACTGGGAAACCCTGGGTTACCAACGAGGCGTAGGCAAGGGTCTCGGCAAATCCCCAGTCGATCAATTGGTCGCCGGTGGCCATGCGTCTGCGTTCTTTCCAGATTTTCTGGACCCTGGAATGGAGTTGGAAGTCATCCGGATAGTGCAGCACGGATTGCGACAATGTATCGAACGTCTCGCGATCCAGATGGGTCTCAGTCGGCAGATCCCAGTGATGCCGTTTGAAGCGATGCCAGTCAACGGCATAAGAATGCTTCAAGGCGCAGATTACGGGTCGTGATA
>JASJBU010000288.1 GCA_030066355.1 Gammaproteobacteria bacterium
CTGTTTTTGGGTGAGGAGGGTCTCGACTATACGCAACATGTGGTCGGACTCTCGGTCAATGTACTATTCTAAACAACCGCTGATTACATCATCTGGTTACTGAACGGGTTTGAGCCCTTCTGTCGAGAACAGAAGGGCTCAATTGGTGTACCGAGGGGAGATTTCAAGCATCGAGCAGCCCCACACCACCGAGCCTGGAATAATATTCCGACGTCGAGAACACATCGCCCCGTCTGCAGCTCTGGACACGCGATCCATTCCGTCTCTTCTAATCTCTTGGCCGAGAGTGCCGAGAAGATAATCCTGCTAGGAAAGGATGATCTCGACGACACCACTCATGTCGTCGAGGTATCGTCGAAGGTACGATTTGACGTTCTTACGGGGTGTGAAAGTCGACTCATGGTGCTGGTTACGAGCTCCCAGACAGATAACCTTGAGCATTACTCACGGGTGTGTGTACAGGCCGGTCAGAACCACACCATCTTTCGCCAATAATACGGAAACACCGATCAGACAGAGCCCCATGGTTCTCATGAGCCAGCGATAGAAGGTTCCAGAAAGGAATTCACGAGAACGTCCCACAAGCAGCGCGACCATCACCTTGGCACCAACCAGGCAGGTAAAAAAACTGATCAGAAACGCGATTGACAAACCCATGGAATGTTGTGCCGCCTTGATGAGGGTGGGAACGCCGACTGACAGCCAAAACAGGTAAGGGTGCGGGCTCAGGGCGTTGACCAAAATACCTTGCGTGTATGACCGGGGAGACTCCGCTGAATCCGTGTAATCCTCCGCTTGTACACGCAGGGTCTGAAGACCCAGAAACAGGATGAATCCCGCACCTGCAAACGATGCCAGGCCCAATGCGAAATCCAGATCAGGCAGTAGATTGAAGACCAATAAGACCATTCCGATAATCGGCAAATCAGTCAGTAACGGCGCCACTGCTACCTTAGCGCCTTCAACCGAGCCATGCCGCAAACTCTGGGTTATCACAACAGCCAACAGTGGACCTGGCGAGATCCCAGCGGATAGTCCGAAAATAATGCCGAAGCTGAGCGTGGACCACATGATTTCACTCTGCTCTTATCTGGATGACCGAGACTCTAGCTGATCGCCAAGGGCTAGATTATCCGCTTGCGTCTTTCGCGCGTCCTTTTTTCTTGGTACATCACCTTGTCTGCCAGCTGGATGAGTTGATTGGGATCACTTGTGCCCTCCGGATAGAATGCGACTCCGATATTCACCTTCACAGCTATCGATGCCTCGTTAAACCGGATAGGTTGCTGAATAGATCGATTCAATTTTGCCACGATCTCGCTCACCTGCTCGTCATTGGTTACATGAGTGAGAAGTGCAACAAACTCATCACCACCTATACGCGCTACCAGATCATCCGCTCTCAGGGTTTGCTGAATCCTCTCGGCAACCTTCTCCAGAATGTGATCGCCGGCGGTATGACCATGTCGTTCATTGACCAGCTTCAGGTCTTCCAGATCCATCAACACCGCAGTAAATGAGACTTCTTTACCGGTGGATTTCACATACTCTTCCAGCCAATCCTGAAAAAGGTTTCTGTTGGGCAGTTTCGTCAATGGATCATAACTGGCCAGAAGTTCGAGTCGCGCCTCTCTCTTTGATCGATGAATTTCCCGTTGGTAACGACGCAGTATAAAAAATCTGATAAAGAAGAAGAATGACACCGCAGCCAATGCGGCGTAGGCAAGTACATCGACAGAAATCGAATCCATACCGAAATAGCGTTCAAGCCGAAGCATAAAACCCTCTCGCTCCGGTTCCAACCTGTACTGCTTGACGAGGCCCGGAAGACCCGCATAATCGGAAACGGTCTTATTGAACAACCAACCAATCGGGTCATCAGGGCCTTTATCGCTGTGATAGATCAACAGCCCCATTGACCCCGGAAGGATCTGCACGATATCTTCGATCAGCTGCTCTTGTAGCAGTACGATCAAGACGATCCGGAACGGCTGATTTCGATCAAAAGCGCTGTCATCGAGCCCATCCTCATTCGGGCTTCTTTGTACCGGCATAAACATCACATAGGCATCATATCCCTCAACCAATCTAAACGGCAGACTGGTCTGATAGGTACCGTTTGTCAGGGCTCTCTGCAAAGGCAGACTCAGGTTCTCATGGGAACCCAGATCCAGTCCGAGCACGGGCCGAGACGCCTCCAGTAATGGGTAGATGAATGTCAGCGGATAATAAAAGTCGGCTTCCGGTAGTTCACGCCAACTACGGGACCCGCGATAATCGAACGATTTGATTTGAAAATCCGGGTATCCCAACTCTCTTTGTCGATTGACCAAATCTTCGACATCTGCTGCCGCCACTTTGGTCGCCACTTCAAGCATGAAGACATGAGGAAATCGCTGGGTAATCCTTTTCGCGTATTGATAGATGGGTTCCTCGTCATATGTCTCCATGCCGGCCAAAAACGAGGCAAACCCCTCCAATACGGCTTCATTTTTGGCTATACGGGCATCGAGCTGATCCTTGATATGCAGGGAGATTTCATAGAAATCACTCTCGAATCTTCGATAGTCCATAACAATGATCAGACTGAAAAGAATACACGTCAGGGCAGCCCATCCCAGGGTTAGGATGGCTGTAAGCTGTCGTCTGTCCGCATCGGTGATGCTGCGGCGCTTTTCAAAAAGATTCGATTCGCTGGATCTCAAATGCCCCCTCCTGAATGAATAGGGTATCACGAACTTGAAAGATGAGTTCAGACTGAAAAATTCCAGTAGATGGTTCCGCTATTCGTTCACAAGGGGTTAACTGATCCGCATTCCATGATTCGTCGTGATAACGGTTGAGTGGACACGAAAGTACGCAGCGAAGTATCCAACCTTCCATATTTCAATAGAGGTTACAAATATCTCGATTGGCATCTGTCTGATGACTACAGATGACGACCACCCCGCCCTTCATACGGGTCACAACAAGCTCTATGCTTAGTGGAACAATACATCATCTCACTCAGGACCAGGACCCATCACTTTCTAAAGGGTGAAATATGAGAATCAAGACAGGCGCAGGGATCATTCCCTATGCCGTGCAAGACGATCAGGTTTGTTTCCTCTTCCACCGTACCTTCAGCGGCCGAAGGGCCGGTCTGCTGGTCGACTTTGGTGGCAGCTGTAGCAGAAATGAAACCCATTTCGAGGCCGCCGCCCGGGAGTTCGTCGAAGAGACGGAAGCCATGTTTCTGGCTGAAGATCCCAAAGAGGCCGATCTGACACGGGACACCGACGTCCAGATTGAGATCGTCCTCAACCTCATGCGAAACACTCAGGACCGTCACCCGGACTGGTTTTGCAGAAGGATTTCTGACCGGGATAAACCGAGGGACTGGAAGACATTCTTCATGAAAGTGGCGTTCAAAAACCTTGATCGTATGAACGCTCTTTGGGAGAGAAACCCTGATCAGCGATTCAAAAAACGCCGAGAACTCGTCTGGATCACCTCAGATCGGCTGGTGGAACTGTTTCATAATGATCCGCAGGCGCTGTGGACAAGAGTCAGGCAGTTGACTGGGGCCATCAAGGTGATTCGCGCGATTGAAAGATATCACCGGACAATAGCTGACATCTCGGATCAGACTGGGCAGGGCATATAGAAACCGACATCAGAACAGGTCGGTGAGAGGGTCGATGCCCCCCCCAGTCATCGTCATCCCACCATTTTCCATGCAACTTCAGTCTCGATCACCTGGTGTTCGACCGGTGCAGGCTCAGCCCGCTTCAATGTCACCAGTTCCTCAGCGCTCACCGGATGAATTGCGATGGTGTCGTCGAAATCCGCCTTGGTAGCACCCATTTTCACCGCCACCGCGAACCCCTGCAGCATCTCATCCACACTGTCACCAATCAGGTGAATCCCCACCACTCTCTGTTGACTACCCGCACAGATCAGCTTCATCGCGGTGGTCGTCTTGTACGCCGCCAACGCATAACGCATCGGACTGAATTCGGTCTGGTACACGATGACATCCGCATGCCGTTCACGGGCCTGCTGTTCGGTAAGACCGACGGTGCCCACCGGTGGATGTGTGAAGACCACACTGGGTATATTCTCATAGTCCACTTTGCGGCTCGGCATCCCGCCGAACAGTCGCTCCGCCAAGCGCCGTCCCGCGGCAATCGCCACCGGCGTCAGCGGGGATCGCCCGGCGATGTCGCCAATCGCATAGATACCCGCAACATTGGTATTCTGATATTCATCGGTCGCTACAGTGCCGTTGCTGAGGGTCTCTACACCGGCCGCCTGCAGATTCAGTTCCCGGGTGTTGGGTGCTCTGCCGACTGCCCATATCACCTGGTCGAAACCAACCAACCGTTCAGCAGAGCTGGACTCCAGAACAATGCCCTCGCTGGTCTTGGCCAAGCTGGCAACCCGAAAGCTCGTTTTGAGAGTGATGCCCTGCTGGTCCATTTCGCGCATCAGTACCTCACCAAGCATGACGTCAAAGGCCTGCAACACCCGTTCCTCGAGCGCCACCAGGGTCACGTCTGAACCCAAAGCCCGCAACATGCCGGCCAGTTCCGCTCCAATGTACCCACCACCGATTATCGCCACACGTTTGGGCTGTTGGCTCAGTTGAAAAAAGCCGTCAGAATCGATCCCTAACTCGGCACCGGGCACGGGGGGTATGATCGGCCTGCCACCAGTGGCAATCACGATGTGTTCAGCTGTGTAGGTCACCCCCTCCACCTCGATACGACCGCTGTCGATAAACCTGGCCTTGCCCTGGATGTGGGTGATGCCGCTGTCAGTGACATAACCTTCCCAATAATCATTGATCCCGCCGATGTAGGCATCGCGCCCGCGAATTAACTTGAGCCAGTCCGTATCCTCCCGCCGGGTTGGAATACCGAAACCGCTCGCGTCATCGACCGCATGGGCAAGATTCGCCGCATGCCACATGACCTTCTTGGGTACACACCCGTAATTCACGCAGGTTCCGCCCAGTTTTTCGGAATCCACGACCGCCACGCTTTTACCGTATTGAGCAGCCTTTTCGGCCACTGCCAACCCTCCACTGCCGCCACCGATGGCGATCAGATCATACTGTCTGCCCATTTCGCACCACCTTGATAATGCAGAATTCATTTGCTGCCGACCCGACCACATGTCGGGCCGCTTGATGTAAATCTGGCTGTTAGGCAGCCTGTCTCGTCTGCCCAGCGAGATAGACCTCCAACTCGTCAGATCCGCCGATCCGTTCGCCATTGACGAAAACCTGAGGCACCGTGGAGACACCGGCCACCGCACGCAGGCTCGCTTCACGATAGTGCCTGTTCAGCACCAGTTCTTCGTACTGGATGCCCGTATCCTGCAGCATACCCTTGGCACGCGCGCAGAAGGGACAACCTTCTCGGGTAAAGACCGTGACATCCATAGGCTTGGCGGCATCCGGTGCGATGTAGGCGAGCATGGTATCGGCATCAGAGACCTCAAAGGGATCGCCTGCCACCTCGGGCTCGATAAACATCTTTTCGATCACCCCATCCCTCACCAGCATGGAATAGCGCCAAGAACGCTCCCCAAAACCCAGATCCTGTTTATCGACCAACATCCCCATTCCCCGGCTGAATTCTCCGTTACCGTCTGGCAAAAAGGTGATGTTGTCGGCATGCTGCTCTCTCTGCCACTCGTTCATGACAAACGCGTCATTCACTGACACGCAGACGATCTCATCGATCCCCTGTGCCTTGAGCTGCGGTGCCAATTGGTTGTAGCGCGGCACATGGGTCGACGAGCAGGTCGGGGTGAAGGCGCCGGGCAGCGCGAA
>JASJBU010000077.1 GCA_030066355.1 Gammaproteobacteria bacterium
CGCCGGATTCCGAACTGCGGGAGCCGATCAGAGTCAGCAGTTCGCCGTCAGCACCTGCCCGGTTGATCCCGTACATCGGGTTGTGTGGGTTGTTGCCGGTGTCGTTATCGGAGCGAGCCGGGACAACGGCGCCGTTGATATTGGCCTGGGTGGCAGGAGAGGTCTTCTCGAGGATGCCTCGGAGAAAGGCACTGTCAGTATGGAAGGCCAAGCCCAGGTCGATGTTGATGAAGTCGCTCAGGCCGGTGTCCGGATTGGCGATAGACGGTACCATATCACCGGGAAGTCCCATTCGGCCGTAACCGGCAGTGCTGAGGAAGTCAAGTTGTCCACCGGTCTGTCCCGCCAGCACGTTGGAACCGGCGATATTGGCCCCGCCAGCCAGGTCGAAACAGATGAAGGGGATCTTGCCAGCTCCCTGGGTGGCGATGCCGCAGGACTGCTTGAGGGCCGCCAGATCCGGAGAGAGGGCGGCACGGGCCGCACCGGGATTAGCGAACAACCCAAACAGGGATGGGGTAGTCAGTGCACCCAGGCCGCTCAGCAGACCCTGACGGATAAAGTCCCGTCGACTGACGGGGCGCGGGTGGTCCGGGTAGAGCAGTGGGGCATCCGGTGCCAGGTGTTTGGGTTTCTTATGCATTAGAGTCATCCGCCATGGTTCTGTTATTGGATCAACATCACTGCACTGCCGAGGGCCGCCGCGCAGGCCGCCTTGGCGGCGACCTCGGTGCGACCCGCCGCACAGGCTGTTGTGCAACGGGCTAGACCGTCCGGTTCACCGTCCGGGTCCGATTCGGGAATACCGTCACCGGTGATGTCATCAATATAGGGTTTTAGATCCTGGGTGTCGGTGAGTAAGGTCATCAGTTCGTCCCGCACATCGGTCAACAGGGGTTGAGTCGTGAGGTTTTGACCCATGAAGTGATTGACCATGGGTACCACGAAATCATCCTGCCAACTGGTATCGGAGATGCTGTTGGCCTCCGCAGTGAAGGCGAAGCCCGGAAACCGGTCGCCGCGCAGGTCGGGGTCATCGATCAGGGCACTGCAGTACTCGATGGCGAGCTGGGAAACGCCGACCTGGTGAGCAGAGAGGAAGCCATTGATGTTTTCCGACGATGGCAACTGCTGCCGGATGGTCAGATAGGTCGATTGCACCAGGCTGTGGGTCCGGCTTACGCCAGTAAGTTCGGACATGCTGGCGTCGATCTCTTCAAAAGTTCTCAGGCCGATGTCGGGCATCGGGTCGGAGTCCGCGGGTTCAGCGGGTGGGAGCACGGCCGGTTCCGTGTAGGCATTGGCATGGCTTCCCAAGCGTTCGAAGGTGAGAAAGAATTCATCACCGGTCGGACCTTTTTCCAGGGGAATCACGGTGCCCATGGTGGAGAGCGGCTGACCGTCGACGGTGTATTCCAGATCATTGATTGCGCTATCGAGGTTGGAATAAGCCTGGCCGATAGCTGTCTCCTTACCGTTGATGCCGATGCGCATACCCATGATCGGAATGTTGCCCGGAGTGACGGTAGGATCCAGGCTGATGAAACGTGGCTGGCGGAACAGATAGCTGTATTCGTCGAATTGACTGACCTCGAAGACGATATAGCTGTCTGGTAGGTCGACCAGTTCGCTGACACTGAACAGCAGGAAGTACTTTTCACCGACGCCGACGTCGTAGTTCTGGGTGATCTGTTCCTGGGTCAAGGCCCGGTTGTGGATCGCCAGCAAGCGGATCTTGCCTTGCCATTGGCGGTCGCTGGAGACCTCATTGCCTAGAACCAGGGCGAAACTGTCATCCCAGTCGCCCAGCGTGCCGGGTGCAGCTGAGTCGAGATCATCGGTAAAGACCCCGTTGACAAAGATACGGCGACCGTTGGCCGGGTCATAGGTGAGCACCACATGCTGTTCGGTGGCCTGCAGGTCCTCGTCCGCATCGGCAGTCGAGAGGGCAGGTTCGCCATTGGCGTCGGTGCTGCTGGAGCGGTGTAGGAAGTCGTAGTTGTACTGGGTCTGGCCCAGGGTGAAGTTGCGCACTGTGGTGCCGGCGGAGTAGCTGACGATGCGCGCCGGTCCCTCCTGAGTCACGTTTGCCGGGACCAACCAGGCCTCGACGGAGTATTCGCCGGTGGATCTGATCAGATCGGCTAGCTTTTGACTGTCACTGGTGGTGCCCTGTGCTTTGCCATTGCGGATATCGATACCCCAACCGCTGACCCAGCTTACATCCCCGCTGATGGTCAAATTGAGGGCAGGGGAAACCGTGCTGCGGTCGAACACGGTATCGCCGGAACCGGCCTTGAATTCATAGAGGGCGATCACATCGTTTTCATGGCGACTGCCACCACTTGCCACCGTACCGTTGCTCAAGGTAAGGGCCTTACTGGTGACCAGGTTCGTATCCACTGGGGTTGGGTTGATGACACCGGCCATGGTTTCGATCTCGCTCTGCATCTCGTCCGCATTATCCGGACAGTCGTCCCAGCAGTTGTGGAAATCCTGCAGGCGTAGCACCAGGCGGGAATTAGCCGGACTGTCCAGATCGATCTGAGCCTGCACCGCGGCATAAGCCACGGCGGGATCCGCGGTGGCAAAGTATGGTGATTGGGGGGTGAGTGCGGTCTCCTCGTGACAGTTCGAACAGTGTGCGGTGAGCAGCGGATGGACAGTGCTGGCAAACAGAGTGTCATGTACGTCGGTGGGAAAATTCTTGCTTTCTCCCGGGTCCACCAGTAATTCGTCAGGCAGGGGCTCAAGAACGATCTGACGGCCGTCACTGCTGCCGCTGCCTACCCAGTTTTCGATATAGGCGGCAATCAGGTCAGCGCAGACTCCGTCGTTGCTCTCCCAGCAGTTATGGCCCGCTGCCACCTTGGTAACCAGTATGGAGGCCTCGATGTCATCTCTGACCACTAAAGGGTTGGCTGCGGCGTAGGCCTCATTGACATCGTCTTCCCGCACGAAGGTTGGGGCCTGACCACCGGTGTTGTGGCAGGCGCCGCAGCGGTCTTGATCTCGTAGCTGATCCCACAGTTCGACCCGGAAATTCTGAATATCTGTGGTGCGGGCGGCGGGACCCGAATAGGTGATTGTCTCATGCTCGGTCTGTGGTTGGGTCTCGGTTGGAACACCGTCCTGACACGCCGCGAGCAACAAGCCCATGGAGATCGCCATGATGATTTTAGGCAGTCTGAGTTTGTTAGGAGTAGGGTTTGTATGGTGTGTTGTCGGTTTCACGTTGTTCATCCCCGGACTGCTCATTCACCCGCGCAATAGACCGCTGCATCCGCGAAGACACCTTTCAGGTCGTAATTGTTGGCCTTGAAATTGTTGGTCATGCTGGTGACCTGGGCTCGGTCTGCGGCATCACCCGGTGGGCGTAGACAGACTGCCTCGAAGACTTTCTTGGCCTGGCATTGCGCAAAGGCTTGGCTGTTGGCCAGTTCTTCCCCCATGGATTTCGCCCCATCACCTGAACCAGGTAGGGAACTGTCCCAACCGAGCAGGGAATTGGGGCCGGTCCGCCAGTAGTTGTCCCAGTGGTCGTTCAGGGTCACGTAACCGTCTTTGAAGACCGTGGCATTGATCAGGTATTTCGGTTGCACCTCACCCGGTGTGTAGATGATCCGGCCTGCTTCCATATCGTCTGCAGGATAACTGTAGTCATAATAAGCGTAGGCTTGGGCCAAGGGTTCCATGCCGGTATGGCATCCCGCACAATTGTTGAAGAAGAGCCGGCTGTCACCCCCGGGACTGCGGGAGACATCCTGACGGATACGGTCGCTGGAACGGCTCGGGTCTTTGATCTGCTCCAGGTCGGTGCATAGGTGATTGAGCATGGTAAAGCGGTACATGGCCCGATTGGTGCCGTCGACGAAAAATGCTCGGGCAGCGGCGCGGCTGGTTACCACCCCTGCCGTAGCGGTTGACGGCAGGTCGGTAACCTGGGATTGGTTAACCCTGAGCAGATCATCCTTCAGGTTGATGCCTAATTGTTCCAGTTGCACATAGTGTTCGTTGTTGTCCATTGAGTAGGCAGGAAGGCGGCTATCACTGCCGATATACAAGATGTCGGCCGATAACAGCTGGTTAAACGGGACGCTGTCTCTGACCATACCGATCACCGTGGCGGTATAGTCATTGAGCGAGGCGAATACCGTCTGTTCTTCATTGGTCCAGGGTGTCGCCCAATTTTTTAGAGTGACGCTGTAGAAATTTGGATTCTCCATGGCCTGGATAGCCGCTTCATACAGACCACCTGTCGGATCATTGGTGATCAGATCAGTCAGGTCATTCAATACCGTTGCTGAAGGTGGCACTCCGGTCAATCGATCGTGGATGCGCTTGGCCTGCTCTCTAGGTCCGGCCAGGCTCTCGGTGATTCCAAGACTGAGAATAGCGACCAGCAGCAGAAGCCCGCAAACGGTCCGTTCAGCGTTGGTCGATCGTCGAGTTGTGATCAGGGCTGACATCAAAGAGAGCCTCATAAGTCTGAAATTAGGGGTTGTGGTTGTAGGTCTTGCCCACATTTTCCTGTCTTGTGGGTTATGTGCTTTCTGATTCAGAGGGGGGCTTTTGTCAACAACATTAAGGAGTAATGTGATATTTATCGCCAACGCTTGTGATCTTGCGCACTGATCCAGGAATTAGATTGGTTTGACTCTGCGGTGCGGATGACTAATCGGCTATGCTGCCCGAAAAAGCCTGCATAGGTTGGTGATAACTCAATAAGATCTCATCTGGGCGTGCTACAGGAAAGCTCGTTATTGCCGTTATTTATTATTCATAGCCATGTCGCAGCAAAGTATCTGGAACTGATTTGTCAATCTGTGCGTGATCATTGCCTATTTGAACTTGAGAGTCGTTTCATCTGATGTACCCGGGTGCCATGCATACTAGAAAGTCTCTAATCCTCGTCAGCTGGTTAACTGTTTTATGCTTTTCTGGTTGTGGTGGAGGCGGCGGTCAGGAACCAGATCCGGTGGTGGTCGACCATCCGATTGCCTATGTGAAACGGCCTGTGCCTATGGTCACGGTTGATGGCGTCGAGACAGTCGAAGATACCGACTTGCGGGTCTCTCAGGTCTTCCAGGCTGGTGCCGATCTGTATCTGCGGGATCGTGCATCACCCAGTGCCGAAGAGCAGAATCTTACCTCTGGAATCACCCGGGGTGCGGGGGATGTACGGGATGTGTCGGTATCCCACGACGGCAGTAAATTGCTATTTGCCCTACGTTTGCCTGAGATAGAAAACGCCGATCCTGAGGATCAACCCACCTGGAATATCTGGGAGTACGATATCCCGGGATCACGATTGCGGCGCATCATCCCATCGGATATCGCGGCGGAAGAGGGGCAGGACCGCTTCCCTCAGTATTTACCTGACGGTCGCATCGTCTTCAGTTCAACCCGCCAGCGCCAAGCCAAGGCGAGACTCCTCGATGAGGGTAAACCTCAGTACCCCGCCTTCGAAACCTCGGTGGATGAAGCGGCAATGGTGCTGCATGTGATGCAGGACGACGGCAGCGAGATCAAGCAGATCTCGTTCAACAAGAGTCATGATTTCTCACCTGCGTTATTGAGCAATGGGCAGATCATCTACTCCCGTTGGGATAATTTCGACGGCCGCAATGCCATCAGCCTGTATCGGATGAATCCCGACGGTACAGAACATCAGCTCCTGTATGGTGTGACCAGTCATGCAACCGGCACGGATGGCAGTCTGGTGCAATTCATGCAACCACGAGAGATGCCCGACGGCCAACTTCTGGTGATGCTCATACCCTTCAACGCCACCCACGGAGGTGGCGACCTGGTGATCATCGACATCGAAAACTACGTGGAAAATGATCAACCCACCTGGGTCAATCAAGGATTGCCCGGCCCGGCCCAATTGTCGGCGACCGTCCATGAGGTCAGTACAGATGGCAGTCCTTCCCCGGGCGGTCGCTTCAACAGCGCCTATCCCCTGCAGGACGGCACGGACCGTTTGTTGGTGAGTTGGAGCCAGTGCCGTCTCGTCGAGAATGGTGGGTTTGTACCCTGTACCGATGAGCGCCTGACCGATCCCGATGCAATTGAGGCGCCACCGATCTATGGAATCTTTATCTACGACATGCAGGAAGCCACCCAGTTGCCCATCGTCACTCCGCAGGAGCATGTCATCTACTCCGACCTGGTGGTTGCCCAGCCTGTTGAGTTGCGACCGATCATCTTCGATCAGGATGATGGAGACGACCCTGGGGTGCTGCACATTCGCAGTGTCTATGACGTGGATGGTGAGGACCTGGCTACCGACGTGGACGGCAATCCAACCAGCGTGACGGTGCTGACTGCCGCCACCGCCGATCAGCGTCCGGCACGTTTTCTGCGCATCCTGAAAAAGGTGACTATTCCCGATCGAGATGTACTGGACTTTCCTAATACGGCTTACGGTCGCACCCAGGCCTTCGGCATGCGCGAAGTGGTGGGTTATGCGCCTATCGAGGCAGACGGATCGGTGAAAGTGAAGGTGCCGACCAATGTGCCGATCACCTTCAGTGTGTTGGATCTCAACGGTCGGCGTACCAACCAGACCCATGAGTATTCACTGCAGTTCCGTCCGGGTGAGGTGGTGGAGTGTCACGGCTGCCACGACCCGCAGAACAATCTGCCTCATGGCCGTTTGGAGGCGACGCCGCCTTCGATCATTACGGGTGACACCCTGGCCGATATCAGTTGGCCAGATGGTCGTCTCCCAACTATGGATCTTGCCGATGCCGAAGGGGTCGAGGCGCTCTACGATGATCTGGATCCGAGTCTGACGCTTCCGTTGAGCCACAGCGGCTGCAATACTGCATGGGACAACTTGTGCCGCGCCATCATTCATTACGAACAGCATATCCATCCGCTTTGGGCCTTACCCCGCACCGATGCAAGCCTGGTGGATGTGACCTGTATCAACTGCCACGATCGGGATGATGCCGGGACCATCGTACTGCCCGCTGGACAGCTGGAACTCACCGACGAGTCTTCGCTCGATGAACCGGACCATCTGCTCGCCTACCGGGAGCTGTTGTTCCCCGACAACCTGCTGATCATCGATGTAGACGATCAGGATGGGGATGGCGATACCACTGAATTGGTGGAATTACTGGTACAGGCCACCGATGCGGATGGTAATCCGCTCTATGAACTGGATGAGAACGGTGACCCGATCCTGGATCAGCCGATCATGATCCCGGTGCCGGCCCAAGGCCCCTCCATGCGGGCGGGATCGGCCAATGGTGGTTATTTCCTCAGTCTGTTCGATAGCGGCGGGATCCATGAGGGTTATCTCAGCGCAGCTGAGAAGAAGTTGATTGCCGAGTGGCTGGATATCGGTGCCCAGTACTACAACAATCCCTTCGATGTACCCTTGGATGACTGAGTGTTGAGAAGCCTTTTACTGCTGGTTGGTTTGCTTCCTCTGTGGGTTCTGGCTGTAGAGGATGATTTGCGGGTACAGATCACGGCCCCTTATGTCGAGATGCATACCGGTCCAGGGTCCGGCTATCCGATCGATTATGTGGTGGAAAGAGGTGAGTGGGTGAGTATCCTCAAGCGTCGCACTGACTGGTTCAAGGTACGCACCCGTAAAGGCAAACAGGGCTGGGTCTTTCTGGATCAGATGCAACAATCGAGACTGAGTGACGGCACGGTGCTGCATATCGAGTCCCTCTCCGCTCAGAGTTTCCAGGAGCGTGACTGGGAGATGGGTTTTCATGGTGGTGAGATGGATGGTGCGGCCTTACTGAATCTCTATGCCGGCTATGCGTTCAGTCCCAATCTGTCCGCCGAGCTCAGTCTGACTCAGGCCCTGGGCAATTTCTCCAGTGAGTATCTGCTCGACCTGAACCTGCTGTCCGAACCTTTCCCCGAATGGCGCTTTTCGCCTTTCTTCACCCTGGGCGGCGGGATGATCCATACCAGCCCCAATGCCACCCTGGTGCAAACCGAGGACCGCACAGACAGCACGGCCCATGTGGGACTGGGGCTGCGGGTCTATCTGACCCGGCGATTTTATGTGCGAGGAGAATTCAGACACTACACGGTGTTCACCAGTCGTAACGAGAACGAGGAATTCAATCAGTGGAAACTAGGTATCGGCACCTTTTTCTAGCAGTCGGCGGGCTGTTGACGATGCTCTGGAGTGGGTCTGGACTAGCGTCCGAGACCATCGGTGAAAGCCTGCGCAGTGAGCCGATCATCCAGCCGGAAATCGCCCGCCGGGAGATCGAAGACATCGATATCGACGAGGAGGATTTCGAGGTGGGCCTGTTTGTCGGATTTTTGAGTATCGAGGATTTCGGGACGGACGTGGTTTACGGTGCACGCCTCGCCTACCACGTAACGGAAGGGATTTTCATGGAGATGGCCCTGGGCCGCAGTGAGGCTGGCGAGACCAGCTACGAGACCCTGAGTGGGGATATTCAGCTGTTGCCCGATGAAGATCGGAAGTACACCTACTACAACCTATCGCTGGGATACAACCTGCTGCCGGGTGAGGTCTTCATCAGTGATCAGTTTACCTTCAACAGCCAGTTTTATCTGATCGGTGGAATTGGCAGTACCCACTTTGCCGGGAATGACGAATTCACCGTGAACATCGGTGCAGGTTACCGTCTGTTGCTCACCGATTGGGTCGCCTTGCATCTCGATCTGCGGGACCACATGTTCGATTCCGATCTGCTCGGTGAAGAGAAGACCACACACAATCTGGAATATCACGCCGGTCTCACACTGTTTTTCTAAAAGGAGATAGCCAATGGTTTTGCAAAGCTGTAGACACATCCTGCTCGGTTTGCTGCTGATTTGCCACGCATCGATAGCTTCCACCCTCCAGGAACCGGCCCCGGACTTCACCTTGAAGAGCCTCAGCGGTGAAAACCTCAAGCTCAGCGAGCTGCGTGGCGAAGTAGTCATGGTCAACTTCTGGGCCTCCTGGTGCGGGCCTTGTCGGCAGGAGATGCCGTTGCTCGATCAGCTCTACCAGCGCTACCAGCCGATGGGCTTTACCATTCTCGGGGTGAATGTGGAGGAAGATCCCGGGTTGGCACGCAAGGTGTTGAAGGAGCAGCCGGTGAGCTTTCCGATCCTTTTCGATCGGCGCAACCAGGTCAGCGAACTCTATCAGGTCAGCGCCATGCCCAGCACCTTTCTGGTGGATCGGGACGGTAAGCTGCGTTTTCTACACAAGGGGTACAAGCCTGGCTATGAAGAGCACTATCAGGCGCAGATTCGCGAACTGATTCGAGAGTAATCAACAACTGCCAGAAACCTACCCAGCATGGTTAGACACATCACACTCGTCCTCCTCTGCACCGGCACATTGTCGGCTTGCAGCATAGAACCCTGGGTCAAGCCGTATGAGCGAGCCCATTTGGCGGATCCAATCATGAGTTTCGACCGGGATCCGGTGAGCAGCGCCTATAGCCATCATGTGCACCAGGCCCGGGAAGCGGCCCGAGGTGCGGAGAGTGGAGGAGGGGGCGGTTGTGGCTGTAACTGAGCGACTTCTACTGACGGGGCTGGCCTTGCTTTGCCTGCCTGCCGGGTCGGCGGTGCTGCCCGAGGATCGGGCCGACCTGATGTACCATGTGTATGACGGGGGCGGGGTGGAGGTCACCGGGCCTTCGATCCTGGTGCGCAAATCGGTGGGTGAGAGTGTCTCCATCTCTGGCAACTATTATGTGGATTCCATCTCCAGCGCCTCCATCGATGTGATAACCAGCGCCAGCCCCTACCAGGAAGAGCGGAAGGA
>JASJBU010000289.1 GCA_030066355.1 Gammaproteobacteria bacterium
GGTGGCCGCACAGCGGCCACCTTTTTTTGTGACGTAGAAGATGAATCATTCTCAATTTAAGAATCATACACTGGCATGCTTCACAACGAAGACTCGAACTAGAAGGTAGGCGAGTATTCCACCGAAAAGGATAGACACGAGATCCATTGGATCGAAACTGCCTGATAAAAAATAGGCCTGGGTGTTCTCAAGAATGATGACTTGATTGAACCACGCAGGAATATACTGAACGATGCAAGCAGAGATAAGAGGATGCTGGCCTATCTCAAATAGACCATCCAGGGCTATCCAAAATAGACAGATACCGAGCGGGCTGAATCGACTTTGGGTGAGCAGACCACAGGAGATCAGGCTAAAACCGAAAACATGAAGAAAGGTCGGTAGATGGTTGCCTATCAAGCCAAAGAGTCTTGGTGTCTCTTCGAAGAGACTGATCCATTCAGGTATAAAATAGGTCTGTGCGGATGGTCGGTCGAGTAGGTAGACTGCTATGCCCATGAGAAGCGCTGATAAGCCGATTATTACTATTGGCCAATGAGTTGTGTTGTAGTAATTCAACCGCTGCATAGCAAATGCATGATCTGAATGAATGTTGTTTGAATATACAGCCATACTCAAAGCATCGTACAGCACAAATTGTTATGGCAGATTTACAAGTCAGGTCAATTAGGGCTGTCTTCTGCCGGGTCGCTACATGCTTTCTCTTTTCGTTTATCGAGCAGACGATGCAGCAGCGGGAATCGTCTGCTGAGTCGTACCAGGACTTTTTTGGCATCCGATGAGTGACGCATCAACAGGGCAAGGCCGATCAGCAGGAGTGGGATGCCGACGGGGAAGGGTAGAGGGAAGGTGAGCAGTCCTGCGATCAGCAACACGACACTAACCAATATCATGAGTCATTTCCAGAGCAGCCTCATGAATGTTTGTGATTATTCGGACTAATCCGTATACCTGATGCCATGCTCTTCCAGCCAATATTGGAATCTGGCGATCTTGGTCTCCAGAGAACAGGTTGGCGGCAAATTGTCCAGGTAATGGCCGAAGCGCTCGCGCAAGGCAATCTGTTCGTCCATGGGCAGTGAGTCCCAGGGGATTGGTTTTGATTGCGAGGTGCTCATGACCAGGTCTTCTCGTTTGGGTTAAGCTGTTTGATGCTTTGCAGTCTAGCCATGCTAAGCACAAACCATTATGAAATTATTCTGACAATCTATTGACTGGTAAGCTGTAAAAGAATCGTCATGTGATCGACCATAAATTGATGTTTTTATAATATTACAAACTATTGATATTAAAATAAATAATGGGTAATTCACCTATCTTGTGGCAAGGGTAATTCCGAGCTTCTTTTTTACAAATAATTGGCTAGAATTGAGAGCTAATCAGATAACTACAAAACAGGGATAACATTCCGTGCCAGCAAGGGATAATCGTCGCCCCGCCTACATTTCCCGGTCGAGTTTACAAACACTGTTGGATCGATTGGTCTCAGCAGGTTATGCGTGTCTGGGTCCGACCGCGAAGGATGGAGCAATTCAATATCAACCCATCAACAACCTGAATCAATTGCCCAGAGGGCTGCGTAACGACCAGGAGCCGGGCCACTATCGCCTGCGGCAGGCTGACGATGAGCGGTTGTTTGCCTGGAATCACGGTCCTCAGGTTCTCAAGCCCCTCTGTTTCGCACCACAGGAAGTGGTGTGGCAGGAGCGCCAGACCGAATCTGGCATGTCCGTAAAACAAAGCATGCCTGCCACCAAACCGACAGCGGTGATCGGGGTCAGGGCCTGCGATCTGGCCGCCTTGAAGATTCAGGACCAGCATTTCATGCGGAAGGATTCCACCGACCCGCACTATCAGGCGAGGCGCGATCAGTTGCTGCTGATCGGTGTGGATTGTGCCGAGTCTGCGCAGACCTGTTTCTGTGCCTCGACCGGCGATGGTCCGGCTTTGGACGGTGGTTTTGATATCGGCTTGGCCGAACTCGCCGACGGGTTTCTGATCTGGACCGCATCGGCGCGGGGCACACCCTGGATCGAAGAGCTCGATCAACAGCCCGCTACGGATGATCAGTTGGCAGAGATGCTGCAGGCCACCGAAAATGCTGCGGCCGGGCAGTCCCGCCACTTGCCGAACGAGAAGAAGCTGACTCAGCTCTACCAGCGCCTGGGCCATTCCCGGTGGCTTGATCTGTCGAAGCGCTGTCTTTCCTGTGGCAACTGCACGTCGGTTTGTCCAACCTGTTTCTGCTATTCCTATGAGCATCACACAGCGATAACCGGTGATTCAGCAGAGGTGGTCAGATCTTGGGACTCCTGCTTCAGCGCCACCCACAGCGAGATGGGGTCATTCCAGGTCAGGAGTGGTATTGACCAACGCTATCGGCAATGGGCGACACACAAACTGGCAGGCTGGCAGGAACAGTTCGGTCGCAGTGGCTGTGTCGGCTGTGGGCGCTGTATCAGTTGGTGTCCGGTAGGTATCGATCTCACTGAGGAGGTTCAGGTGATTCTGAATGAGGGTAGCCGTGATGTTTGACCCCCATGTTCCACATCTCGCAATCATTGATAAACGGGTGCAGGAATCGCCCACGATATTTTCTCTGAGACTGCAGTATGAAGACACTGACCGTCAGGAGGCCTTCGAGTTCGCCCCCGGCCAGTTCAACATGGTCTCGCTCTTTGGGGTTGGCGAAGTGGCAATTTCCATTGTCAATGATCCTGAAGACAGCCATTTTTTCGATCACACGATACGCGTGGTCGGACGGGTGACCAAGGGTCTTGAGAAACTTCAGCCCGGTGACCGAGTCGGCATCCGCGGGCCATTCGGCCGTGGTTGGCCCATCGATGAGGCCATGGGACAAGACGTCCTGCTGGTGACCGGCGGTCTGGGGTGTGCGCCGCTGGTTTCGGTCATTCGTTACCTGTTGCGTCGGCGCGATCATTTCGGGCATATCCATATCCTGCAGGGGGTAAAACACGCCGACGATCTGATCTGGCGGGAGCAATACGAGGCCTGGTCCAAAGACCATGGCGTTAATGTCCTGTTGGCGGCCGATGTGGCGAGCCGGGACTGGCCTTGGCAACAGGGTCTGGTGACCGAACTGATCAACCAGGTCAATCTGCGTCTCGAACGCACGATCACCATGCTTTGCGGCCCCGAGATGATGATGTTGGCGGCAATCGCCCAATTACGCGAACTGGGACTGGCTGACCACAAGATCTGGCTCAGTATGGAGCGCAACATGCATTGTGGGTATGGCCAATGTGGACATTGCCAGGTGGGGCCCCACTTCGTGTGTAAGGACGGACCGGTGTTCTGTTATTCGGAACTCGCCGATTTCTTTGGAGCCAAGGGATTCTGATGAGAGCCGGATCTACCGACGACACAGCGCAGCATGGCGAAACGGCACTCATGGGATCCTCAACGATAAAGGCCGGGTGAGATGACTCGCAAACCAAAACTAGCCGTACACAAATTCAGTTCCTGCGACGGTTGCCAGTTGGCACTGCTGAATCTGGGTGAGCCGTTACTCCTGTTGCCGGAACTGGTGGATATCGTGCACTTTGCCGAGGCGGGTCCACTGGATCCGGACGCCCAGGTCGACGTGTCATTGGTGGAAGGTAGCATCTCCACACCGCATGACGTCGATCGCATCAAGCAGGTCAGGGAGAACAGCGGCTACCTGATCAGCATCGGTGCTTGCGCCACCGTAGGTGGATTGCAGGCCCTGGCCAACTTCACCGACCGAGACGCCTGGATGGGACAGATCTACAGCAATCCGGAACATATCGATGCATTGCAGAGCTCCAGTGCCATTGCCGACCACGTGAAGGTGGACCTGGAGATCCCTGGCTGCCCGGTCAATTCGGGGCAGGTGTTGAAGGCCTTGCGGGACCTGTTGTCCGGCATCGTGCCGCGGTCTGAAAGCCAATCCCTGTGCATGGATTGCAAGCGGTGCGGTGTGGTCTGCACCCTGGTGACCAAAGGCGAGCCCTGCATGGGACCGGTTACCATCGCAGGATGTGGTTCTCTGTGCACCTCCCTGGGGCGGGCTTGTTACAGTTGTTACGGGCCTACGCCCCTGGTGAACGACCAACCACTCACCGCTCGGTTCAGCCAGCTGGGCATGGACGAAGCGGCAGCGACCCGCCGTTTTCACTTTATCACCAGTCATGCGCCAGCCTTCAAATCAGCCGGTGAGCGGCTGAAGGCCGAGGAGGAATAGAGCAATGGATGAATCCCGCGAGATTCATATCAATGTGCCGGTATTGACCCGGGTCGAGGGTGAGGGCGCCCTGGAACTGGACGTGAGCGGCGGCCAGATCGACAATCTCAAACTGCGTATCTACGAGCCTCCCCGGCTATTCGAGAAATTCATCGAAGGCTACGAGTGCGATCAGGTGATCGACATGGTGGCGCGCATCTGCGGGATCTGTCCGGTGGCCTATCAGATGAGTGCAGTGCAGGCCTTTGAGCGTCTGTTCCAGTTCGATCCCGGTCCCTGGGTCAGGGACATGCGCCGGGTGATGTATTGCGGGGAGTGGTTGCAGAGCCATGCATTGCATGTGCATCTTTTGGCGGCGCCGGACTTCCTGGGATTCGATTCGGTGATCGGCATGGCGGCGGATCACCCTGAGGCGGTGCGCCGGGGTCTCAAGCTGCAGGGCCTGGGCAACGACCTGATCGCCCTGTTCGGCGGCCGTTCAGTGCATCCGGTCGGCGTTCGGGTCGGTGGCTTTTACAAGGCACCGGCGGAAGCGGCGGTAGCGGATATCGTCAGACGCTTGGAAGAGGCCCTGCCGGAGGCCGAGGCATTGGTGGGTTGGACCACCGGGCTCGAGATCCCGGATGACGATCAGACATTTGTCAACGTCGCCCTGACTCATGCTCAGGATTACGCCATCGGTGAGGGACGCTTGATCTCCGATCAGGGATTGGACATCGATATCGCCGAGTTCGATGCACATTTTCGCGAGATCCACGTGCCACACTCTACCTCCCTGCATGCGGAGTTGGACGGCAAGCCCTATCTGACCGGGCCTCTGGCGCGCTTGAATCTCAATGCCGAGCGCCTGCCGGAGTCGGTCAAGGCCCTCATGGAAGGCTGCGGGGTGGACTTTCCCAGCCAGAATATGTTCCACAGTGTAATAGCACGTGCCCTGGAGACCTACCTGGCAATCCATGAGGCGCTGCGTCTGCTGCGGGACTACCGAGTGCCGGACAGCCCGGCCAGGGCGGTAACACCGATTGCCGGCGTCGCTTATGGCTGTACCGAGGCCCCTCGAGGCATCCTCTGGCATCGTTACGAGGTCGATGCTGAAGGCCGGGTGACCCAGGCCCGCATCGTACCGCCCACCAGCCAGAACCAAGGGCGGATCGAAGAGGATGTCAGACTCTCATTACTTAACCTGGGGTTGGACAAGGATGATGCAACCATCCGTCTGCGCGCCGAACAGGTGATCCGCAACTACGACCCCTGCATCTCCTGTGCAACGCATTTCCTGAAACTCAAGATCAACCGTTGAGCAGACGCATCATTGGAATCGGCTCCCCCTTCGGGGCCGATTCGCTCGGCTGGCGGGCGATCGATCTGCTGCATGATACTCCTCTGAACGATGCAGAACTCATCAAGCTGGACCGTCCGGGCAGCGATCTGATTCGCTATTTCGAAGGGGGGGCGGAACTGGTCTTGATCGATGCGATGAGGTCTACCGGTGCAGTGCCAGGTACCCCGGTGGCAATAAACTATGCGGATCTCTGTGCTGGGGATTGCCTGACCTCTACCCATGGTATCGGGGTGGCCGAGGCGCTGCAGATGGCGGAGCAACTGATGCTCCTGCCGGACAAGCTGCAACTGATCGGCATCCAGGCCGGCCCTGATCTG
>JASJBU010000290.1 GCA_030066355.1 Gammaproteobacteria bacterium
CCATGGTTCAGTCTTCAGCCCTGATCGGGCTTACAAAACCGGGGGGCTTGATCGCCAAGACGGAGCAGTCGATCTGACTAAGGATGGTCTCGGCGGAGTTGCCCATGATCAAACCGGGAACCCCGGTACGAGCAACCGTTCCCATAACGATCAGATCGGCCTCGATCCGCTTGGCGATCAAGCCCCCCGGTTTTGTAAGCCCGATCAGGGCTGAAGACTGAACCATGGCTATCGATCAGGAGCCCTGAATGCGACGGCCGTTGTTGTTCCGAGATCCTGATCCTGACAACAGGTTTTCAATCGTCAGCGGTTTCACCCTGCTACGCCTGCCTTACCACAATGTCACAAGCGTCGCCGAAACCAGGCCTTTTCCAACTCGACGGCCAGAAACAGCAGCATTCCCACGCCAAGGATGCGTAACCAGGCTTCCACACCGATGGGTGCGGTGTGGAAGAAGTGCTGCATCAGCGGCAGGTAGGTGAACAACAACTGAAAGACGATCACCGTCCCTGCTGCATACAATACATAGCGGTTGCCCAGCAGCCCGTTACGGCTGAGCGCAGAGGCGCTCAGGTAGCGGGTATTGAACAGGTAAAAGATCTCGGCCACCACCAGGGTGTTGACCGCTACCGTGCGCGCGACCTCGATCTCGGCCCCGTGCAGTCGTTCCCACAGGAACAGACCGAAGGTGCCGAGTACCATCAACAGGGAGACGAAGAGAATGCGCCAGGTCATGAAGCCGGATAGCATTGGGGCATTGATGTCGCGGGGTTTGCGGTGCATAACGTCGGATTCAGCCGGCTCGAATACCAGGGAGAGGGCCAGAGTGACAGCGGTGATCATATTTACCCAGAGGATCTGCGGCGCGGTTACCGGCAGCATCTTCCCCAGGGTGATGGCTGCCAGGATGGTCAGCGCTTCGCCGCCGTTGGTGGGTAGGATGAACAGGATCGACTTCTTGATGTTGTCGAACACGGTGCGGCCCTCTTCGACCGCATGGGCGATGGAGGCGAAGTTATCGTCCGCCAGCACCATCTCCGCCGCCTCCTTGGCCGCCTCGGTACCCTTGATGCCCATGGCCACGCCAACGTTGGCGCGTTTCAACGCCGGCGCGTCATTGACCCCGTCGCCGGTCATGGCCACCACCCGGCCGCGAGCTTGTAGTGCCTCTACGAGTCGTAGTTTGTGTTCCGGGCTGGCGCGAGCGAAGACGTCCACCTCTTCCACCACCTGGCGAAGAGCTGCGTCGTCCAGATTCTCGAGGTCCAGGCCGGTGAGCGCCAGGCTATGTTCAGCCAGACCCATCTGCGCGGCGATTGCCGTGGCTGTGCCTGCGTGATCGCCAGTGATCATCTTGACTTGAATGCCGGCGGCGCGGCAATGGGCTACCGCAGAAATTGCCTCCTCTCGTGGCGGGTCGATAATGCCTATCAGTCCCAGCAGCACCAATCCCGTCTCCACATCCTCGAAGCGCAGACTACGCTGATCCGCATCCGCTGGTTTGACCGCCAACGCCAGGGTGCGCTGCCCCAGTGCGGCGATGGCTTCTTGTCGCGCCAGCCATCGGTCCCTGTCGAGCGGTGCGTTTGTGACACCGCTGCGTTGCCACAGACAACGGGGCACTATGGCCTCATAGGCGCCCTTCAGGTAGATGAAACCCTGTCCGGTATGGTCATGGTGCAGGGTAGCCATAAATCGATGTTGGGACTCGAATGGAATCAGATCGTCCCGCGGCAGGCCCTGCAACAGTGACATCGGTTCCAGACCGGCCTTGACACCGAGCACCACCAAGGCTCCCTCGGTGGGATCTCCCTGGATACGCCAGACACCGTCTTCCTCCATCAGGGTAGCATCGTTACACAACAACCCGGTGCGGCACAGTTCCATGATTTCTGGCCGGCTGTCTGACGGCAGGTCTTGACCTTCCACGCTGAAACCACCGTGGGGATCATAGCCGACGCCGCTGACCTCAACCATGCCGTCTGCGGTGATCATGCGCTGCACCGTCATCTCATTGCGCGTCAGGGTGCCGGTCTTGTCGGAACAGATCACCGAGACCGAGCCGAGGGTCTCTACCGCCGGCAGCCGGCGGATGATGGCGTTACGCCGTGCCATGCGCTGCACACCGATGGCTAAAGCGATGGTGATGACTGCAGGCAGACCTTCCGGAATGGCCGCCACGGCGAGTCCCACCGCGGCGAGGAACATCTCGCCCAAGGCATAGTCGCGTGCCAGGGCGCCGAAAACCATCGTGGCGATCGCGATGATCAGGATCGCCCCGGTCAACCAGCGGGCGAAAGAGGCCAGCTGACGCATCAGTGGAGTGGTGAGTTTATGTACCTGGGCCAACATGGCGCTGATACGGCCGATCTCGGTCTGAGGTCCGGTTTCAACGACTACGCCGAAGCCCTGTCCATAGGTGACGAAGGTGCCGGAGAATGCCAGGCAGCGACGGTCGCCAAGAGGCACTGCCTCGCGTACCGACTCGATCTGTTTGACGACCGGTACCGATTCACCGGTGAGGATTGCTTCTTCGATGCGCAGTTCCTTGAGCCTGAACAGACGCAGGTCGGCCGGCACCCGGTCGCCCGATTGTACGAACACAACGTCACCTGGGACCAGACCTTCCGCCGGCAGCTGATAACGGCGTCCGCTGCGTATCACCGTGGCCTGGGCAGAGAGCATGTTGCGTACCGCATCGATCGCTTTTTCGGCCTTGCCCTCCTGGATGAAGCCGATCAGTCCATTGATCAATACCACGCCGATGATCACGCCGGCATCCACCAGGTGTTCCAAAAGTATGGTAACCAGTGCGGCAACGATCAGTACATAGATCAACACATTGTTAAATTGCGCCAGCAGGCGTACCAGCGCGCTTCTGCGCTTCGGTGGTGGAATGCGATTGGCGCCATGAGTCTCCAGGCGACGTTGCCCCTCGTTTTCAGAAAGTCCTTCAGGATGAGTGGACAGTCGTTCCATGACTTGTTGGATGTCAACGGCATGCCATGCGGGTTTACTGTTTGGAGAATTCACTCGCTCAATCATGAGTATCATCCAGTGGGGCAGATGTTTGTGCGATTCGATGTGACTAAATGTCCATAGGTTAGCGTGTCTGATTAGACTTGCGTATTACCGATCCAGCCACATAAAGTATCACTGTAGTGCATTGGAACTTCGCATGTTGGGCGGTATATGACTATCGATATCAGTCCTCAATGGCATGTTACCGCTGGTCAGTCAGGCAATCCACATCACCACCGCTGCATCCTGACATTTGTACGCTCATAGGATTTGTGTAAAGGGTTTGGTGCTATTGTTTTCTTCGGCCCGATTCGGTGATCCTCTGTCAGCAAGGTCTGCAACTAAAACCTGGACATGCCCACCGTAACGCTGTCAAATTAATTTCCAGTCAGACGCTTGCTATGGCCTGTCGAAAACTCAGTCTCTGAGTATTAGGTTATTTTAAAAATAAAGATAATCAAAAAGTTGCATAATGAATACTTGGGTTTGTCACGACAATGCATGCAGTCATTCCTGTTGCTTCATAGTCTGGAGAAGTGTCACGGATTGCCAAGGTTACTCAAGAGGTGCTCAGGCTAACCTTCAGTCCCGATCGCCCAGGTAGTTGAAGAGGATCTCCTCCCAGGCGGGATCATAGAGTCTTTCCAATATTGCCTGGTTGATGGCTTCACGGTAAGGACTGGCAGATGGCAGGGCGATGCCGTAATCCTGACGTGCGAAACTGCCTGGCAGCACACTGAGACGGTCGTCATGGGCTTGCCGTACCTGATAGCGCAATATCGGCGCATCATAAACCAAGGCATCAATAGCACCGTTGGACAGGCTTTCCAGAGCGCCGGTCAAGTCTGGTTGACTGCGGAAATTGAGTTTTGCCTGCTGCAGGTATTGAGCGCTGGTACTGTCGGTGATGCTGACAATGCGGGCTCGCGCCAAGTCATCCTTGCTCTGTACTTTACCGCCAAGCTCGCCGATGGTCAGGGCCGTGGCAATGGCCGCTGTGAAAGAGGAGATGATAATGATACTGGCGAACATCCACACCAGGGCCACGAACCGCCCGCCCAGGGTTTGTGGGGCCTTGTCGCCGTAACCGACCGTGGTCATGGTGACCGCGGACCACCACAGACCTGAACCGATGCCCTGGGCAGGGCTGCCGCCGAACTGAGTGTTCTGACGCCTCTCGAAAAGCCATACCAGGATGCCGATCAATAACAGGATACCCAGCAATGCGGTTACTACCTGGAGAAATCGGGTGGAGAAAAATCGTTGCGTGACAGCCAGCCAGCCGCCGCCGGCATTGAGCGGTACGGCGATGCCAAGGCCGCTGCTCAGGAATGGGTGAGAGAAATCCATGCGCTTTTCCCGTTCACTGGTAATGGTCAGGGCCGCAACGGCTGCATCTACTTGCCGTTGTTCCACTGCCTCCAGCATCTCTTTCAAGCCCATTTCCCGGAACTGATATTCAAGCCCCAGACCATCCGCCACCTGTTGCCACAATTCGATACTGATGCCTTGCCAGGTACCGTCATCCTGCTTGATGGCAAAGGGCGGTACATGTCGGGTGGCAACCGTCAGGATATCCGCAGATTCCACTGCATTGGCCAGCTGTGGAGCTATCATCAATGACAGCAGAATGTGTATCGATATTAGCAATGATTTCATCGATGTGTCTCCTCTTTGATGGCTTGCGAAGCCGGTCTAGAGTCAGGGTTGGATTGTTTGTCAGTGTCCAATAGAGACAAGGCGCTTCCTGTCACCTCAGTGGAGTTGAGAATCAGGTCACGCAGGGTCAGCTCATTGAGGGTCTTGGATGTGGCCTGATCGACTGCCGACAGGACGCCTGCTACAGCTTGTCGCAAATCTTTCGTGCCTGTTATCGGAAGATTTTGATCCTCTGTCCCCCTCAGGGTGTCGAGCACCGTCTTGACCGTGATGCATTCCGGTGCTCTGCCGGGTAGAAACGCTTCGGGTTTCGACTTTACGGTAACCACCAGATGTCTTCTTTGCAGTAGATCGAGAGAATCTGCCACTGCATCTGGTGAGGCCTCGACCCTGGTTGCCAGTTCTTTTAGGCTGAGCGGGGCTGTGCCATCGAAGTGCTGTTTGGCAAGATGACAGAGGGAGAGTAAGCCGATACTCTCTCGTTTCCGGTTACCCACACACCGGGTGTGAGCTTGCCTGAGGTGGAGTTGTTCCGGGTGTTGCTGATAGTAGGCAATACTGGCGCCAATCAACAGGATCAACCAGGCCAGATAGAGCCAGATCATAAACAGAATCAAGATGGCAAATCCGGAGTAGATCGCCGCGTATTTCGTCGAGTTGACGACAAAGGAGGCGAATCCCCAGCCAATGGATTGCCACAGTACCCCCGCGACGATCGCACCCACCAATGCGGAACCCAGACGTACACGGGTGTTCGGTACATAGATGTAAACGAAGGTAAAGGCACTAATCACAAAAAAGTAGGGGACCAGCTTACCGGCCGACTCGATGATCCAGCCCAGAAAAGGGACATGCGCCATCTCCATGACCAGGGTGGTGCTCATGATCGAGGCGGTGGCACCGAGTGCGGAGAACACCAGCACCGGGCCGATCATCAGCACGCTGAGGTAGTCACTGAAACGTTCCGCCAGAGGACGATGCTGGGAAACACGCCAAGTGTAATTGAAGGTGCGTTCCACCTTCTGGATCAAAGAAACCACGGTGTATAACAAAAATCCCAGTCCCACCGCCCCCAGTACGCCAACCCGTATATTATCCACAAAGCCGATGATCGTGGTGGTGATCTCCTCGCCTTTTTGTCCCAGTGGGGCAAGAAAATTCAGCAGCACCGGTTCGATCTGATTTTGCACC
>JASJBU010000068.1 GCA_030066355.1 Gammaproteobacteria bacterium
CGGGCATATCTCACTCTTTATAGATTAAAAAGTCAAGATATATAGGTGATTTAACATACCCAGGATGAGCTATATAACACATTGATATAACTGTGTATTTATAACCCCGAACCTGGTTTTGTTGATCTAGATCAATTGAAGTACCCGTTTCCGGGAAAAACGCCTTGCCCTCTTGGGAAGATCGTTTCTTTTTCGCTGGGGTGACTGATGCTCACTT
The DNA here is from genome assembly GCA_030066355.1 of Gammaproteobacteria bacterium. Classification (GTDB taxonomy): domain Bacteria; phylum Pseudomonadota; class Gammaproteobacteria; order Chromatiales; family Chromatiaceae; genus JASJBU01. Next base: position 218 of record JASJBU010000068.1, read on the forward strand.
GAAGATGGCATCGACGGAAAAGCCGTCTCTCTCGAGGATGTCCCGCAGCCGACGCAGGGCATCCATCTGGATCTGACGGACTCGTTCACGGGTCACGCCAAGCTCGTTGGCTACCTGTTCCAGGGTAGAATTCTCATACCCATGCAGCCCGAAACGCCTTTCGACCACCTCTCGTTGTTTGTCGTTCAGTTTGCTGAGCCAATTGTCGAGTTTCTCCTGTAGTCCGTCGTTCTGGATGCCCACCGTGGGATCCTGCGCTTTCTCATCGGCAATGGTATCGAGCAGGGGCTTGTCCGCATCCTTGCCGAATGGCGTGTCAACGGAGGTGACCCGTTCATTCAGGCCCAACATACGTTTGACTTCGTCGATCGGCCTGTCCAGCAGTTCGGCGATCTCCTCCGAACTCGGTTCGTGGTCAAGGGTCTGGGAGAGCTGGCGGGCGGCACGCAGATAGACGTTGATCTCCTTCACAACATGAATCGGCAGGCGAATGGTCCGGGTCTGATTCATGATGGCGCGCTCGATGGTCTGGCGGATCCACCAAGTCGCATAAGTAGAAAAGCGAAACCCCCTCTCGGGGTCGAACTTCTCCACTGCCCGTATCAAACCCAGATTACCCTCCTCGATCAGATCCAGCAGGGCCAGACCGCGATTCATGTAACGGCGGGCAATCTTGACCACCAGCCTCAAGTTGCTTTCGATCATGCGCTGTCTGGCGGGCTGGTCGCCCTTCTGGGCGAGACGGGCGAAGTAAACCTCTTCCTCGGCTGTCAGTAGCTTCGAGACGCCAATCTCGTTCAGATAAAGCCGGGTGGCATCCATCTGTGATTCGCTGGGCTCTGGGCTCTTTTTCGCTGGCTCTTGGTTTTTTGCCAGTGGTTCGGTTTCTGCACTGGTATCCAATTGCTCTACAAGCAAGACAGACTCATCTGCCAGAAGATCTTCGGAATCGACTTCGACTTCGGCTTCGGCTTCCACATCCACCTCTTGGGTAACTTCGTTATCTTCACTCATCACTCCCCTCCACGCTGACAAGCCGCCAGCATCACTTTTTATTAAACAAAGAGAGAGGGTCGATGGGTTTGCCCTGTTTCCTGATCTCAAAATGCAGCGCCGGATCAGTCCCGTTTCTGGGCGAACCCATCTGGGCAATTCGTTCTCCTTTCAACACCTTATCCCCCTCTTTAACCAGCAGCTTTTTGTTATAACCGTAGGCACTCAGATAGTTCTTATTGTGTTTGATAATAATAAGGTTTCCATAACCGACCAGTCCACTTCCGCTGTAGACGACCTTACCACTCTCAGCAGCCACAACGGACTGACCGGATACACCGCGAATCTTAACCCCCCTGCGTGAAGGGTCGTGCATGGAGAAAGTCTGGATCACATTGCCTTTGGTCGGCCAGAGCCAGTTTAACTTGAGACTTGCCGCCCTGTCCGTTTTCGATTTATTGACTTTAGGATCAGGTGTTGGAGCTGTAACCACCTGATGGGACGGGGATCTTTTGACAGTAACGGTTGGCGTGGTCTTGGCTTCCTTGACAGAAGCAGGCTTTTGGGGTTTTTCGTGCGGATGAAGCCTCAACCACTGACCGGCATAGATTCTATAATGAGGACCTTTGATCCGATTCCATGCGGCTAATGAACGATAATTCACCCGATATCGCCAGGCGATGGAATAGAGCGTATCCCCTGATTTAACCTTGTAATATCCCGGCCTTGTGACTTTCTGGGCAGGACTGGCCGGCTCCACTCGGTTATAGACAGGAGCCACCCCTTTGCTGGTACATGCCGTCAACAAAGACAAGACAATCATGAGACAAATCAGTCTCCATCCCTGAGATTTCTCCTGAGGCGGTTTCAAAGCTATTGCATCCACGCTGTCGTACTATTTAAAGTAGAAAAACGCCAGGATAAAGATGAAGATCAGTAAAATTCCCAGACGATCGACATAGCGGTGCAATGCGGATTCCATGCGTTCACCACCCCATGCCATCAAGGCTGCAACGAGAAAAAACCGCGCTCCCCTACCGATCACCGACGCTATCACGAACGGCAGCAGTGCCATGGCGATCACACCGGCCGTGATGGTGAAGATCTTATAGGGAATCGGTGAGAAACCAGCTAGGAAGATGGCCCAAAACCCCCAATGATCGAACCATTTTTTAGCACCCAGATAGGCGTCCCAATAGCCCAGTTCCTGCAACCAGGGCTGAATCAGATCAAAAGCGAAGAGACCGATCAGATAACCCAGTAGCCCTCCCAAGACTGATGCGACTGTTGTCAAGCCGGCAAAATACCAAGCCTTCCCGGGACTGGCCAGACTCATCGGTGCAAGCATGACATCGGGCGGCACCGGAAAGAACGAAGACTCAGCAAAACTCAAGCCCGCCAAGTAGCGGGGAGCATGAGGGTGTCTGGACCACTCCATAGTCTGTTTGTAGAGGTACGAGAACAGGCGCATTCAGAGGACTCCTCCCACTAACGGAACAAAATTGGCCGTTTCCAACTGCTCCTGATCATAACCCTGGGGGGTGCTGGTGATGCGCAGTAGCACCTGGCCTCCACGAACCTTGGCCGGTAAAACCAGCCTCCCTCCAATTTTCAACTGTTCCAGCAGGGCTGGTGGTATACCTTCCGGTGCTGCCGTCACCAGTATCCCATCGAAAGGGGCATATTCGGGCAAACCGACTCCCCCGTCACTATGCTTAAGATGAATATTCCGCAGGCCAAGTTCCCTAAATCTGGTTCTTGCCGCCTCCAACAGGGCGGAGATACGCTCGATACTGTAGACCCTTCTTGCCAGTTGAGACAGGATCGCACACTGATACCCCGAACCCGTACCGATCTCCAGCACGGTATCCAGTACTCCCCCAGCGAGTAGCGCCTCCGTCATGCGAGCCACCGTATAGGGTTGGGAGATGGTTTGACCGTGACCGATCGGTAATGCAGTATCCTCATAGGCCCGGCTCGCCAAGGCTTCATCGACGAAGATGTGCCGCGGCGTATTCCGCATGGCCTCCAAGACAAGCGGATTTCTTACCCCCATGTCCCGGATTCTCTGGATCAGGCGCTCACGGGTACGCTGCGAAGTCATGCCAATTCCTTGGTGTTCCCGACGCATCATTGATCCACCAACCAATCTCGGACGGTGCCGAGAGCATTGTGTCTTGTCAGATCCACCTGAATCGGGGTCACGGATACATAACCCTCTCGAACTGCATGAAAGTCGGTTCCAGGCCCGGCATCCTGTTCCGCTCCAGCGGGGCCCACCCAATAGATCGTCTTACCCCGCGGGTCCTTCGTCTTCACTACCGGTTCAGCCTTGTGTCTATGTCCCAAACGGGTGGATTTGAATCCTTTCAAATCATCGTAATCGAGGTCAGGAACATTGACATTCAAGATCACATCCCCGGTCAAAGGTCTTTCTCGCAGTCGACTCACGAGTTCCAGTGCCACTTTGGCTGCGGTGGTGTAATACTCGGGCATGAAAGAATTCATGGATATCGCGATGGCCGGCAGACCGAGAAACCGTCCCTCAGTGGCGGCCGCCACCGTTCCCGAATAGATCACGTCATCGCCCATGTTGGGACCAGGATTGATACCCGAGACGACGATGTCAGGTTCCTCCTCGAGCAAACCGGTAATCGCCAGGTGGACACAGTCGGTCGGCGTACCATCCACCCGGATGAACCCGTTATCCATCACCCTGGGCCTCAGAGGGTGGTCGAGGGTCAATGAATTACTGGCGCCGCTCCGATCTCTCTCTGGCGCCACAACACTGATCTCACCCAATGGAGCAAGGCTGTGGGCCAACGCTTCCAGCCCAGGGGCCTGATATCCATCATCATTACATAAGAGAATCTTCATATTGGTGCTTTATCAAACCCACAATCGATGGAAAACGCAACTGCATGGCGCTGCGGAGATATCGCCAGTTGTCCTTGATCATTCGAATCGAACAGGGATTGTCCACCCAACATCCCTTGACGTCCATGCTCATGGCTGGCTCTCTAAAAGCATCTTTGGTGAGTCTGAGTTCATTGTCATCGATTGAGCAACTGTGTACAGGGTCTTGTCACTGAGGACCGAGGATTCCCGTCTCACCGTTTATACGGCAGAGGGATCAGTGCAGACGAAAAGCGGTTTAGCGATCAAACACCCAATGGACCATGCTCAAGTCTGCCGCGTTGGCCGGTCAATGAAGAGAGGTCTGCCCTGTTATGTCGTTGCCCATCGCTGCGATAAAAGCACAATTCAGTGGATTGGACGCATTTGTATGGCCAAACGCTTGATACTACCCGAAAATGCCTATAGCAAACAGTCATTACTGAAGGTCTGAGAATAACCGCCCTGTAGAGACTCCGCGCATGTTTGGTACATTCTGTGGGATACTCACGATGCGTGGTTATGCAACGCTGGCATACGGAATGGGAACTCCCAGGACATCAAATTTGCTACCCTGTGGGCCGTTAGACGGCTCATAGAACCACCAGCTCGATAAACAGTCGAACGCAAGACTTAACCGGACAAACGAACACGACGAGAGCCCTATCATGGGAACTGACGACCCGAACGCACCCGATGAGAATCAGCTCTTCAAGAAAGCCTTGGCAGACGTGCAGCCCATCGAGCACAAACACAGAGAACCCTATCGGAAACGCCGCCCGCCCCGTCCACTCAACCTGGATGAGGGCTCCAGTGACGACAACGATGACTTGGACCTCTACTCAGACAGCGAAGTCAAGGCAACCGATCATCTATTCTTTGCCCGCCCCGGTATTCAACACCGGGTCGTCGATGACCTCCGCCGCGGCCACCTTGAGATCGGACTCGAACTCGATTTGCACGGGCTGACAGTGCGCCACGCACGGGAGGATCTCAAACTGTTTATCGAAGAGTGTCACCGGCGTGGCGTCCGATGCGCGCGCATCATACATGGCAAGGGATATGGCTCGGATGACCGCCAACCCATCCTGAAACAGAAACTCAATATCTGGCTGCGCCAGCATAGGGATGTCCTGGCGTTCACCTCAGCCACCCGAAGAGATGGCGGTACCGGTGCCGCATACATGCTGTTGCGCAATCCAAACCGCAAGGGCAGACGTAAATCGCGATCAGGCTCTTCAATGTAGGTCACGGAGTTTTGGTGAAGCATTGAATTTTTCATTCAACCAAGTAGAATAGTCAGGTATTCCTCAGGCGTTGCCGCAGTATCTCAACGACTCCCCAGATTCGATCAGATGCCGCCGGCCCGTCAGGTACCGGAACGGGCACCAACGCCAGCAGTACACAGGAGAGAGAGTTTGGCCATCAGAATCAAAAGCCACTGGCATGACGAGGACAGCGACCGTTCCCCCAAGGAGATCGGTGGTGCACTCGCGTTCATCGCCTGGAAAATCGCCTTGGACAAAGCCATTACCCTGCATGGGAAAAACTTTGTCTACGCCAACGACCGCCAACGGCTCGGGGTCATTGCCGAATATCTTGCCTTCGAGGTGCAGATCGTCGACCGCACAATCCACGGCATGCTCGACAATGCAGCCCGGGTGGATCTGATCACCGCGCTGGTGATGAGGCTGGCAGAGCATTTTGAGGATAACGCCCTCGAATTGCTCGGGCCAGGCGAACACGCCAATCAATTCATCTCGCTATTTAATGAGAGATCGGGGGACTATGCGGAGTTCAATTTTACCGAAGAAGGACCGAGCTACCCGTTTTTCCGCCACCTGGGATTTGAGATCCAGCAGATCATGGGAGCAGAACAGGAGAACCGCTGGGTCATAGACCAGGTCATGGACGTAGACGGTCCTGAAGTATACAAACAACTGGCCCGTGCCGTCAGAAACCTGTTGGATTGAGGAAATTCCATGCGTCCCGTACAGCTTTTAACCATTCTGGAACGTGAATACAACAGCACCCGTGCAGGCCACCACACCCCGGTCATGCTCTGGGGTCCCCCGGGTGTAGGCAAATCGGACATGGTGCGCCAGATCGGCGAGAAGCACGCCGCACCGGTCATCGACATCCGACTCTCCCAGATGGAACCCAGCGACCTGCGGGGTATCCCCTTCCGGGCAGACGGCCAAGTCCACTGGGCGGTGCCCGCCTTGCTACCCGATGCACAACGCCATGGCCCCGAGGGCATCCTGTTTTTAGATGAGATCACCTCGGCCCCACCCACCGTCTCCGCAGCGGCCTATCAACTCATCCTGGATCGCAGGCTGGGAGAATACCAGGTACCGGAGGGCTGGGCGATCTTTGCCGCCGGCAACCGCCAAGGAGACCGCGGGGTCACTTACAGCATGCCGGCCCCCCTGGCCAACCGCTTCTCCCATTTCGAGGTGGAGACCAATCTGGACGACTGGGTGCTCTGGGCTTACCGCAACGACATCGATGAGCGGGTCATCGGCTTCCTGCGTTTTCGTCCCGAACTGCTGTTCGACTTCGATCCGGCGCACAATCCGGTAGCCTTTCCCTCGCCCCGCTCCTGGGAGTTCGCCCACCGGGCACTGCAGAAGTTCGGTGACCGACAAAACCTGTTACAGGGCTCTCTGCAGGCATGCGTAGGCCCGGCAGCCGGGGTGGAACTGACCGCCTTCGTCGACAGCCTGGACAAGATGCCCGACCTGGATGCGATCCTGGCCGGCGAGGAGAGCGTCCCGGTACCCACCGAGATCGACCTGCAGTATGCGGTTGCCGCCGCGCTTGTCGGTCGGGCCATACGAGCTCAGGACAGCGAGGAGAGTAACCAGACCTATGGGCGCATTCTCGACTATGCCGGACGTTTTCCACAGCGGGAGATGGGCGTTATGCTGGTCTCCGATATGCACCGCGCGATCGGCAACGCCATCTTCGAGGTCCCTCAGTTCAGCGACTGGGCCCAGGCCATCTCCGATGTCATGTTATACGAGTAGTTTTATAACCACAGAGAGCACAGAGGACACAGAGATCGGGTAAGTCGTATAGTAAAGTTACCGATTAATCCAAAATCCCCGGTAAGGCATGCAACTCGCATCTTGGTCAATCAACAGTTTATGACGCTTTTTGGCCTTGGTGATCTCTGAGGTGAAACATCTTATCCGTAACCTCCGTGGTTAAACAGCAAACATGGATATCGAACAAATCGAAACCAAGCTGGCGGCGGCCCGCACCAAGCTGATCCTGGACAAACCTTTCCTGGGGGCCTTGGTGCTGCGCCTACCCATGGAGGTCGCGAACCAGGACTGGTGCCCAACCACCGCCACCGATGCCCGTAAGTTCTACTACAATCCGGAGTTCATCGACTGCCTTAGCCTGGATGAGACCCAGTTCGTACTGGCCCATGAGGCCCTGCACTGCGCCCTCTCCCACTTCGCACGCCGCCAGCATCGCACCAAACTCCACTGGGACATGGCCTGTGACTATGCGATCAACCCCCTGCTGATCAGCGATGGCCTCAAGGCCCCCCCCGGCTCGCTTTACCTGCAACAATTCAAGGGTATGACTGCAGAGGAAATCTACCCCTGCCTGGACGAAAAGGACGATGAGCAGCCCCTGGACAACCATGTCTACGATAAGGAGAACACCAAGGGCGCCGGCAGCAGCAAGACCGAAAAGGATCTCTCTTCCAGCGAACCGGAAAAACAGACCGCCGATGAATCCGGCGAGCAGCAGCCCGACCCCCAACCCGGGGACGGCGGAGCTGGTGAACCGGAACCGCTGAGCCCGGATGAAGCGGAAACCCTCAACATCCAGTGGCAGCAACGCCTGGCGGGCGCCGCCCAACAAGCGATGCAGACCGGTAAACTGGGGGGTGAGATGGCCCGCATGGTGGACCACCTGTTGCAGCCCCAACTACCCTGGCGACTGTTGCTGGCCCGCTACATGACCGCCACGGCCCGAGACGATTTCAGCTACATGCGCCCCTCACGCCGGGAAGGGGATTTCATTCTGCCGAGTCTGCGCAGCAATCAGGTCGAGCTGGTCGTGGCCCTGGATACCAGCGGTTCGATCCACGATGAGGAAATGGGTGAGTTTCTCGCCGAGGTGAATGCCCTCAAGGGACAGATGCGTGCCCGGGTCACCCTGCTCGCCTGTGACTCCGAACTGGCAGAGGAGGCCCCTTGGATCTACGAGGCCTGGGACGAGTTCACCCTGCCGGAGAAGATTACTGGCGGTGGAGGCACCAGTTTCATTCCGGTCTTCGAATGGGTGGAACGACAGGGGTTACAACCGGACATGCTGGTCTATTTCACCGATGCGGAGGGTGCCTTTCCCGAGCGGGAACCGGCCTATCCCGTGATCTGGCTGGTCAAGGGTAAGCTCATGACACCCTGGGGACAGCGCATTCAGCTGAACTGAACGAGCATCGATAGGGTCCGATCGATCAAGCTTCTGGTAAGGTTGGCTGGTAAAAGATACCATCTGGGGAACTCTCCCCAGTTCTGGAAATCCATAACTCGTATGGTTAACAAGCAGTTCAAACGTTGTCTCCGGCTCATCTTGGCCAGCGTATTTGCCTTCACCCTCAATTCCAATGCCACTGCGGAGGGTGGAGCCCTCAGGTCCCACGACAGCATCCGCCTGCCCGATCTGGGTTCACCTTCTGACCAGTATCTGACACCCGCTGAGGAGATTCGTCTCGGTCAGGCGTTCATGCAAAAGATCAGGGAGACCCAGAAGGTCGTCGATGACCCATTGATCGCGGAATATGTCCAGGATTTGGGTAACAAACTCCTGAAACGGAGTGAAGCCGCCGCCCAACCATTCAACTTTTTCGTCATCGAAGATCCGGTGATCAATGCCTTTGCAGGACCGGGTGGCCACATCGGCATATTCAGCGGCTTGATACTGGCTACCCAAAGTGAAAGCGAACTGGCCTCGGTGATCGCCCACGAGATCGCACACGTAACCCAGAAACACCTGTTGCGGGCCTTCGATGCCGCCAATCAGATGAGTGGTAAAACCGCAGCACTGATCCTGGCGGCAATCCTGGTCGGTGTCACCACCTCTTCACCGGATGCGGGGATAGCGGTGGCCTCCGGTGTCCAGGCCAGCGCTCTGCAAGAGCAAATCAATTTCACCCGCAGCAACGAACAGGAAGCGGATCATGTGGGTATCAGGATTCTCGCGGAATCCAACTTCGACCCGCGGGCTATGCCGGTATTTTTCGAACGTCTGACCCATGCCAGTCGCCTCTACGAGTCTGGGATACCCGAAATTCTGCGCACCCACCCCGTCACCACTAACCGGATTGCCGATTCGCTGGGGCGTGCCGAGGAATATCCTTATAAACAGTACACCGGCAGTATCAGCTACTTTCTGGTGCGTGAGGCGTTGCGCGCCAAGCAGTTTTCAAATCCTGATAAGGCCGTCAAACATTTCAGCAGCGGCTTGAAGGAAGGTCGCCACCTGAACAAGGAGGCCCATCAATACGGATATGTTCTGGCACTCACCGCCAGCCGAGACTATCAAAAGGCCCGTCGATTGATCATTGAGCTGCTGAAACAACGCCCGGAACAACCCGAGTATATCCTGGCGGAAGCAGAAATCTTGAAGCATTCCGGACAACAGAAGTCGGCCCTGGAATCCCTGGGAACGGCTAATCTACTGATGCCGGACAACTACCCAATCGCCATAACCTACATAGTCGAGCTGCTTGAATCGCAACAACCCGCCGAGGCAAAGCAGGTCATTGCCAAGGTGCGTACCCTGCGTCCAAACGACCCAAGGCTGTTCCGTCTGCTCGGCCAGTCTGAAAAGCAGATTGGCAATGACCTGCTTTGCCTCGGCGGGTTGTTGCGATTCAAGCAGCTCGACTATGTAGGTTATGGCGATTGGGTAGTTGTCCGGCATCAGTAGATTAGCCGTTCCCAGGGATTCCAGG
>JASJBU010000291.1 GCA_030066355.1 Gammaproteobacteria bacterium
CAGGGCCAGAACCCGAGCGATGTCGGTAATCGGTACGATACCGCGGTGTTTGATGTCGAAGGTGTCATCGTGTTCGCCTCCATGGATCAGCACGAAGGTGCGAAAAAATCCCAGGGGCGGCCAACGCCCTGCAGTTCCGTCCGCCCCTGGGATTTTTTCGCACCTTCGTGCTGATCCATGGAGGCGAACACGATGACACCTTCGACATCAAACACCGCGGTATCGTACCGATTACCGACATCGCTCGGGTTCTGGCCCTGTCCGAAGGTTTGCCCCAAACCAACACCACGGAACGGCTGAGGGCGGTGTCAGCCACCAATGCCTTGAGCGTTGAGATGGGTGAAAATCTGCAAGATGCCCTTGAATTCATTGCCAGCTTACGGATCCGTCACCAGGCGGGGCAGATCCGTCTCGGCATCAAGCCCGATAATTACCTACCGCCCATGGACCTTTCCGAACTGGAGCGCAGGCACCTCAAAGATGCCTTCAGCGTCATCCAAGATATGCAAAACACCTTGGAAAACCGCTATCAGAGCGGTCGATTTCGATGAATCTGAATATTTTCGACAAGTTCTTCGGGAAAGATTCACAACGTAAACGTCACCTCGCCAAGGCCCCGGCCGGACCGATGCAGGATTATCTCTCGGTGCCTTTACCCAATAAAAACAGCAGTTGTCAGGATCTGGATATCGTCGCCCTGGATCTGGAGACCACGGGTCTTGATCCAAAGCGGGACAAGATCCTCAGCTACGGTTTGGTTCATCTGCGCAGGATGTCCATTCTGCTCGAGACCTCGAAACATGGCTACGTTTCCGTAACCGAGGAAATCCCCGAGGAATCGGCTGTCATCCACCAGATCACCGACGATGTGGCAGCTTCTGGAAGACCCATTGAAGAGGTGCTGCCCATCTTGCTCGAAGAATTGGGCGGTCGAGTCATGCTGGTGCACTATGCCAGAATCGAGCAGAATTTCATTGACGCGGCATGCCGACAACTCTACGGCCTACCTTTCATCATACAAACCGTTGATACCCTAGTGCTTGCGCAGCGACTTTTCGAGATCCGCAATCACACCTATCAAACCGGCAATCTCAGATTGTTCAATCTTCGTCCAGGTTACAATCTACCGCAGTACAAGGCCCACAATGCACTGAGCGATGCCCTGGCGACCGCCGAACTGTTTCTGGCCATTGCAGCCGATATGTATCCCACGCAGACACATTGCCGCTTGGAGCGTTTTCTGACCAATTGATGGGATTGACACCAAGCCTGAGATAGACCTGAGCATGATGCCATGAATTACAAACTACCCGTTCTCTATAAAAAGCTGCTGATCCTCGCCGTGGTTTTTGGTCCGATCGTCTGGCTGATGTTCACCGATGACGGACAACGCCGAACCGACACTGTGGTCCTTTGGCTGTTCGGTGAGAAGGAGATCAAAATGGATTTGCAAGTGCTGGATAGCCGGTTTACAGAAGGTGAGTTGAAAAGCGTCTATCCTGACCTGGAGTGGCAATGCCAAGACTATCAAACAACCTACGGGAACCGCTTGTGTGTCAGTCGAGTCGGGGTTTTCAACGGCATTCCGTCCCACTATATCAGTTTCTTTTTCAACACAGGACAGTTGTCAGCCGTGAAGCTCAATTATCGTGAAAACAACCATCAACATCTTGAAAATCAGCTGCGACAGCTATTGGGAGCACCGGAACTCGAGGCTCGGACCAGCGTCAGCGAACCCGACCCGGATACCGTAATACAATGGCGCACCCCGTACGGCATGCTGGTCATGAAGAAAATTTTGCTCAAGACAGAAGAACCATCCCTATTTTGGCTATCCAGTTCCCATCTAACACATTAGGACATTCGAACATGTTTAATGAAACGGTAAAAATCACACACTTGATAATTCATTCTGGACGTAACACGCTATCTGCTCTATAAAACAAACGAATAAGCCCTGACCAGCAGCGCAGGCAGACCAAATCAAGAACAAACTCAACATATTTAATATCGATACACCAAAAAATTGTTCAGTCTATCCACTGGAGTTTTGCGGAAAGCTGGACCGACTCATCCATTTGACAGAACCGACCAAGGAGACCTAACACCATGGCTGAAAAGGTATATGACGTACCCGCCGACTTCGCCGCTCAGGCAAATATTACCAGTGACCAATACAAGGATATGTACCAGCGATCCGTCAGTGATCCGCAAGGCTTCTGGGCCGAACAGGCCAATGCATATCTTTCCTGGTTCAAGCCATGGGACAAGGTGCTGGATTGGAGTTTCGGAGAAGACGATCTGCATATTGAGTGGTTCAAGGGTGGAAAAATCAACGTCTCCTTCAATTGTCTGGACCGCCATCTGGACAGTCGCGGCGATCAGACCGCCATCATCTGGGAAAGTGATGACCCTTCGCGGGACAAGGCAATCACCTATCGTGAATTGCATGCGGATGTGAATAAATTCGCCAATGTGCTCAAGGATCGCGGCGTTAAGAAAGGAGATCGGGTTTCGATCTACATGCCCATGATACCGGAAGCGGTTGTAGCCATGCTGGCCTGTACCCGCATCGGCGCCGTTCACTCCATCGTCTTCAGCGCTTTCTCTCCCGATGCACTCAAGGACCGCATCCTTGATTCCAATTGCCAATGTGTCATCACCTCTGATCAATCGATCCGCGGCGGCAGGACGATCCCACTGAAGGCCAATGCCGACAAAGGTCTGACCCACTGTCCGGATGTACACACCTGTATCGTGGTGAAACATGGCGGAGAATCGGTTGATTGGCATGAAGGCCGTGATGTCTGGTATCACGAAGCCCTGGCGGCTGCCGACCCGGTCTGTGAGCCGGAACAGATGGACGCTGAAGACCCCCTGTTCATCCTCTACACTTCTGGGTCTACCGGCAAACCCAAGGGGGTATTGCACACTACCGGTGGCTATCTGCTGCAGGCAGCGATGACCCATAAGACCGTCTTCGACTACAAAGACGGCGAAGTCTACTGGTGTACCGCCGATATCGGCTGGGTCACCGGTCACAGTTACATTGTCTATGGTCCTTTGACCAATGGGGCGATCAGCCTGATGTTCGAAGGCATCCCCACCTATCCCGACGTATCGCGCTTTTGGGAGATCTGCGACAAACACAACGTGGCCAGCTTCTACACTGCTCCTACCGCGATTCGCGCTTTGATGGCATCCGGTGAGGAGCCGGTAAAGAAAACCGCTCGTTCGAGTCTGCGTCTGCTAGGCACCGTTGGGGAACCGATCAACCCAGAGGCCTGGGAGTGGTACAACCGGGTGGTGGGCGACAGTCGTTGTCCGATTGTTGACACCTGGTGGCAGACGGAAACCGGCGCGCACATGCTGACCCCGCTGCCGGGTGCCACCCCGTTGAAACCGGGTTCGGCCACCTTGCCGTTCTTTGGAGTGCAACCCGTACTCCTGGATGATCAAGGCAACGAGATCAATGGCAATCCAGCCGCCGGCAACTTGGCCATCAAACACCCCTGGCCGTCCCAAATGCGTACGGTCTACGGAGACCACCGGCGGTTCTTTGAGACCTACTTCCAGATGTATCCGGGATACTATTTCACCGGGGACGGCGCACGCCGGGATGAGGATGGCTTCTATTGGATCACCGGGCGCGTAGATGATGTGCTGAATGTCTCCGGCCACCGACTTGGTACGGCCGAGATCGAATCAGCCCTGGTATTGCATGAAAAAGTGGCAGAAGCCGCTGTCGTTGGGTACCCCCATGATATCACCGGCCAAGGCATCTACGCCTATGTGACCCTGATGGCTGGCGAAGCAGGCAGTGATGAATTGAGTAAGGAGCTGGTAAACCTGGTTCGCAAAGAGATTGGCCCCATCGCCAAGATCAATCTGCTGCAATGGGCGCCGGGACTGCCCAAGACCCGTTCCGGCAAGATTATGCGCCGCATCTTACGCAAGATCGCCGCCAACGAGCTGGATACATTGGGTGATACTTCAACACTCGCGGATCCATCCGTGGTGGACAACCTGATCGATAACAGACTGAACCGTTGATGAGCGGTCAGTCATGAACGCTCGAGGGGTGCTTCCAGCACCCCTCTTTGTCACTGGGCTGCTAAGTTGCCGTACAGCCGTTCTGCAATGACTCTTGGCCTTGCCCGCGAATCCAATCAGTCGATCTCGTATTGGCTGGAAGTGGTATCTAAAGAATTACAATGGTTGGTCGATCTAATAGGCAGGATTTATGTATAAGACAATTGATTACAAAGAGATAAGTTAACCAGGACCCGTATAACGTCTAAGGCGTTCTTTAGCCTTAAAACAGGAAATCAAGCGTTCTTAATAACTTAACTAACGCAGCAACAATTATTTTTATCAACGCAAGCCATTCAGTAACCGACGTGGATAAGCCAGCAGCCATTTCACCCGCTTTGCACTACCCAGAAACTACGGAACAGGCAAATGAATATTTACGCCTAGTCCTACCGATGCTAGTCCGCTTTCACCTGCCGCCCAATCCCATCAACTTCACCCTATGTTACGAACACATTGCGGGCCTGAACAAGGAACTGTCCTTTACCTTGGAAAAGGTCCTGAAAGAAAAACAGGGGCTCTCCCCGGAGGACGCAGCCGAACTCTATAGGCAGTACATTTGGGATGTGGACAGGAGGATTGTTGATCAGCAGAGTAAAGACCTTTACATGGTGATGAGCGAAACCATCTCTGGAATCGATGATTCGACCTCAAAGGCCACAAATTCAGGTGAAACGCTCAAAAACTGTACCACCAAGTTATCTGAAAGCGGGGACCTGCACGAGATGCGCAACGTCATTGCTGAGGTGGTCTCTGAGACCAAGACGATTGCGGAAAGCAGCCAACAATTGCAAAAGATGCTGTCGGAAACCAAACAGGAGGTTGAAAGCCTGCGTGAAGAGCTGGAGCGTAGCCGGGAACAGGCGACCACTGACCCACTGACGGGGCTACTCAATCGTCGTGCATTCGAGCAGCAACTGGCCTGTGTTACCAGCGAAGCCAATCAATCGCGGGATAGCCTGGGCCTGCTGATCATCGATATCGACAAGTTCAAACGAGTCAATGACACTTACGGACACCTGATTGGTGACAAAGTCATTCGGTTTGTCGCAAAACAATTGACAAACAACATCAAAGGCAAGGATATCGTGGCACGTATCGGTGGCGAGGAATATGCCATTCTCCTTCCGAACACCCAGTTGGATAATGCCAGAATTCTCGCGGAATCGATCAGGGCGAACATCGAAAGAAGCAAACTCAAGCGAACCGATACCAGCCAATACATCGATGGCGTGACTGTCTCGATTGGGGTCACCGCCTACAAACACGGCGAGATCACGGATGATTTTCTAGAACGAGCGGATGAAGCCCTCTATAAATCAAAAAACAATGGCCGCAACAGGGTGTCGATGTCGTTCTAGGTCTCACAGTTCGACAGGCATATAGAAAAAGACAAACCGCCCCTCTTCAATATCTATCTTCAGGGTCGCCCCGTGATAGACCCCATAGTCCACATACCCGGGAACTGCACTGTGCTGGTGACATTCACTGGCATGCCGGGGGGACTCGTAATCCCGATCGCGGTCATACCAGGAGAGCAGCATATGTTCTCCGAGCCGTTCACTGGCCTCCCGGTTAGCCAGTCGCATAGCCTCCAAATAGTCGTGCAAAGGCGGGATGGGACTGAGTGTCACCTGTTCGATGTGTGACATGTCCGGCGGCTTCGGAACAGGACAGGTATAACCGCCATCCTCGTTATCTTGCATCTTAGTCTACCGATTGTCGAAAGCTTTGATCAGGCATGAAAACCTGCTCTATACTAGCTGCCCCCAAAGCAAACCGTTAATGACAATGATCAAGATCTACGGCATTCCCAACTGTGACACCATGAAAAAGGCCCGC
>JASJBU010000016.1 GCA_030066355.1 Gammaproteobacteria bacterium
TGGCACCGGTGGGACAAACAGGCGCACAGCATCATTCTCTAAACCGATTGTGCCCTGGGCCGCGACGAACTCGGAGATGTCGCGCTCTACGGTCGGCCCCTCTGCGCGGACCGAGTGGAGCGTCGCCGCTCCCAGCAGTCCGATCAGCACCAACTCGAGGATCTTGACAGTTTGCATCGGTTGCTCCGGTGAATCTGTTTTGTGATCAATTTACTACAGGGCGCTAGACAGCTGCCCTGCCCTGTCTGCCGGATGGCTCAATCGTCGTTCAGCTGCAGGCTCTGACCCTGGGTGTTGTAGAGCGGATCGGCATTGTCGGCCGCATCGGACCAGAGATAGCCGTCACTCCACAGGTAGCCGTCGGACCAGAGATAGCCGTCACTCCACAGATAGCCGTCGGACCAGAGGTAACCGTCGCTCCACAGATAACCGTCGGACCAGAGGTAACCGTCGCTGCCCACGTAGCTGTCCGACCAGAGGTAGCCGTCGCTCCACAGATAACCGGCGGCCCATTGGGCATCGCCCCATAGCACCCCGGTGCTTTCGATCATCACCTGCATACTGCCGTCGTCCTGCTCGTTGATCTGCATCATCGGCGACAGGGCGCTGGTGGCCATCACACCGGTCTCATTGAGGGCCGCGACGATGTCCAGCACGCCCGCACCGGTGTGCGTTGCATCGCCGTCGATCTTGCGCGCCGAACGCATCAGCCGCGCCTTGATGGTATCCGGACTCAGGCTCGAGTCCTGGGTCAGCATCAGGGCCACCGCACCGGAGACCACGCCCGCCGCCATGCTGGTGCCAGAGAGTTCCAGATAATCTTGTTGCACCACATTGCCGGGCAGGTCAGCCTTCAGCTTGGAGCTGCCGGGGATCGCCGCCACATAGCGATTGCCCGGCGCCAGCAGATCGGGCTTCAGGTAGTGATCGCCCAGGGTCGGACCACGCGACGAGTAGCTGGAGACATAGTCATCGGTCAAATCGCTACCGGTGCCGCTATCGGTGATCGAACCCACGGTGATGATCTTCGGCGAGTTGCCCGGGCTGGTGATGGTGAAATTACCGCCGGTGCCGTAGTTGCCGGCCGAGGCCACGACCACGATACCCGCATCCCACAGGGCCTCCACGGCCAGTACCAGGGGATCGGTGCTGGCGCTCTCTTCGATGCCCTTACCCAGGGACAGGTTGACGATCTTGATGTTGTGGGTCGCCGCATTCGCCAGCACCCAGTCCAGCCCGGCGATCACGTCCGAGGTCAGCCCCTTGCCCTCATGATCCAGCACCCGCACCGAGTAGATCGAGGCACCCGGGGCGATACCGGTGTTGCTATAGCCGGACAGATTGCCGTCACCCCCCGCGGCGCCGGCCACATGGGTGCCGTGACCATAGGGGTCCTGGGCGTCACAGCCGATGACATTCACGCCGTCACAGGCCGGGGCGGCCGGAATCACATCCACATGGGCCAGGACATTCAGATCGGCATGACCACTCACCCCTGAATCGAGGACTGCGATGCCGATCGTGGTATCGACCGGGAAATGCTCCACCGTATTGGATTGCGGCAGTTGCGCAGTCTGACGGGCCGATAAGGAGCTGGCCTCGACCGGGCTGTCGGCGACGATGAACTGCACCTCGTTGCCATCCGCCAGCTGTTCCAACTGATTGGCGGGGATGCGGATCGAGCGCAGATTGAGCGCCGTGTAAGTCCTTTTGTTTCTGGCGCCCAGTCGGGCGATGCGGTCGATCTCCGCCAGGCCCAGATAGGTCTCATAGCGGACGATCACATCCACGATATCACTACCGCCCCGACGCGCCAGCTCCTGGATGCGCTTGCTCATCTTGCTGAAGCGCAGGACCTGGGACAATCGATCATCGATTTGCCTGTCGGTCGCGGCGCTCACTTGCCGCGTCGCCCTGTCCCGCTCGAGCTGAGCGTCGTCGCTGGAGGCGTTGGGCAGGTGATGGATCGGCTGGGGTCGCGAATGGCTGGCGATCAGCGACGACTGGGCTGGCTGTACTGGCGTCCAGTCATTGCCTGCTGGTACCTGGGCCACCGCCGGTGCGACCGGTTCGCCAAATGGGTGGGTTGTCATGACCTCGGTCTGCACCACTTGATCGACGCCGTCGACGGGCTCGCTCAACTGCTGAGACAAGGTCTCATGATCACCGAAACCGAAATAGAAGGTGGCCCCGATCACCAGGTTGATGCCGGCTACGATGGGCAGCCAGACATAAAGACGAGACCTCCTGGTCTTCCCAATACATAGCGCGTTCATTTTATACTCCACTGTTTGGATAACGGTTACCGTCGCCAGGACATGAATCATCGCCTGGTTTTGCCCCTAAGATGCATGAGCTGTGCCAGTTCATGAACCAGCGCTCATCGGCAACGACAAAAGAAAATTTATTCTTCGATTAAACAATGAGATACAAAATAATTTATGAAGTCTGAATAGATCCATGCACAACATTCAGAGTGATCCAATCCTGAAAATATCGGTTGTTTGATCGGTTTTTTTGGTGGATACACCGAAATAGCGCTGATTCAAAAAAAGTGGTTGATGCGGCAGACGACCTGGTCCGAAGCGCCTCCCGGCTCCACCAACCTCGCTGTTGATGACGGCCTCAGCAGGCAGAGATACGCCAATCAGTAACTTTGGTGCTTCAGGTTGAATACGCTTTGGGTCTAACCAGCTGGGGACACACGGCCGCAATCTCCTGATACACTCGCCATGGGTCATCTTCGTAACGACGGGAGAAATGGAAAGGGATCAGGTGCGCAACCCGCGACTGATTGGCTATCTCCCCACAGGCGAGAGTGGTCAGATGCCCGGTTCGTCGGGCCTGCAACTCATCCTGTTGCAGGAAGGTCGCCTCGCAAAACAGAGTATGCGCACCCTGCGCCAACGCCTGCAAGCCAGTGCGGTTTTCCGGGGTATCCGCAAAATCGGTCGCATACACCAGCTTGCTGCCCTGACTGACCAGGATCAGTTCATCGGCAAGCTCTGCCACAGACTTCTCGCCGCCACCGGGAAGCTGGATGCGGGACAGCTCCTCGCCGGCCCGGCATCGCTCCTTCAGTTGATTCAACCAGGGTCCGGGATCCAATCGCCACTCTCGTAGTCTTTCCTTGCGTATGTTGAGTTGTTGCGCAGGTTCATAGGTAAAAGCCAGGACCGGCGTGCGATGGTCCAAGGTGACTGCGCGCACCTGAAAATCTCGGTCCGCCAGCACCACGCCTGCATCAACGACCTCCTCCTTGACGAGCTCACATCCCGGCTGCCCGGCCTGCAAAGCATATCGCTGCAAACAGGCGTCATGCAGCTCCGCCACTTCGAAGCGAGGCCCCCGCCTGCCGATCCGGTCCCAATGGATGCCGTTGATGAGTCCCATGATATGCCCTGCCAGTCCGGGCGGACCGAACAATCGACAGACACTGCTCTCGCCGATGCGAGAACGCAGTAACCAAAGAAAACCGCTGATGTGGTCGACATGGGCATGGGTGATGAAGACATCGCTGACCTGATGAGCGATCCGCGCCGGCAACCGCGCCCCCTCGCCCAGGTCGAACAACAGGCTGCGGCGTTGATGGCGCAGACGCAGATGCAGCAGCGGATCGCCGAACACACCGTTCACCAGAACCGCCGTTGCGGTTCCCAGCTGCACCAGAGGTCTTACCCCGGCATTCTGCTGATACACCGCATCCGGCAACAGATCCGCCGGGGGGATATAGCGAACCTGCTTCTCAGCGAATGGCTTGCTCGTGGACAAGAGACCGGCGCTATCACGACAGGCGTCCCGCACCAGTACGACATCGGTCGGCTGATTAAGCTGAGGCACACGTACTTTCAGCATTTCACCTCGTACCTCCACCACCTCACCCATTACCGAAGTACGATCCTGTTGCATAAATGCCACCTGTTTGCCCAGCCAGGCTGCCGGTGCGTTTCTGGGCGGAGTGCCGATTCTGTGGAGTCGCGGTAACTTCAGCTCACACTCTTGCGCTTCATCGAGGTAGCGATCCCACAGCCCGGTCCGTTGCCGGGCACGGGCCATCTTGCCTGGGCGGTTGGCCGCAGCCACCGGTTTGATGTCAGCCACCTCGATCTCCAGGCAGCGCAGCTCCTGTTGCAGCGGGAGCGGCTGGTCTGGTTGTTGCAATACCAGCAGCAGATCGATTCCGGCCGCACGAATCAGCGAGGTGAGCAATTCCGCACCGGCAACGCCCCTGACCACCCCTGGCGCATCGAGTATCAAGCTGCCTTCGTTGACCCTGTCCGCCAGGATCCCCACCGAATCGACCAGGGGCAGGCGGAACCTGGCGGCATCCAGTGAACAGAGCGCTTCTATACCCTGTACCGACCAAGCCTTCCCCTTCCATAACCCCAGACAGACTGCACCCGGCACACCGAATGTCGGTGACCCCGGATCCGCACCAAGGCACCAGACTGACCGTCCCATGGCGGATAGCTCGGCCGCCAGCCCCGCAGCGAGGGTCGTCTTGCCGACTCCGGGTTTACCGAACAACAAGAGACGCCGATCCCGACCCAACAGTTGTCCCGCAATCAAGGCCGGTTCAGCGTCTAAGTATGCAGGTGCTTCGCAATGCAATATTGATCCTGCCTAAACAGGACTCAAGGCCCCGTCACCCCAAGGTTGTGAAAAAAATCACGCAGGTGACGCACATCCTGTTTGCTCAGCACCGAACTGTGGTGAGGCTTGTGAACGGTTCCGGTCACCCCATTGAGCACATAGGTCATACGCGCACCATGCGTTGTCTGGAGCTCCGCCCCCAACGCCTCGAGCAAGGACTCGACGTCACGCCAGTGGATATTGCCACTGACCTGTTTTTGCAATATGGATTCCAGGGTATGTTTCTGTTTGTGATTCATCTTATCGGTCGGGTGGTTGTTTGAGTGCAATCAATCTGCAGTCTACGCTAAGTTTATCCATGTTCCGTAACCTTTGTTACCCAGAATGACCAGTTCGATAAGCGGGTATCAACACCCGGTAAAACTCACCCCTGGATCGACCTTGTCTATTCGATACTTTGCGCCGTCGAAGAGTAGATCATTCAGCCTCTGGTTCGTTCCTTTCCTGGCTTTCTTATCCTCATGCGCATCGACCGCCACCGACCTGCAACTGGAACGATCGCTCTGTGGCTTCAAGGAACCGATTGTATTCTGGCTCTGGAGCAAGGCGGCAGGCCAGCCGGATGCTTCCCGCATCAGCGGCATCGAGCACCTGGAGGAGATCGCCTTCACGACAAAAGACCGGCGGACCCTCAGGGGCTACAAACTCAAGGCCCGTTCCACACAGCATAGAACAGCCACCGCCAAGGGTTATCTGCTGGTCGCCCAGGGAAACGCCATGCTGGCCGACCAGATCATCGGCAACTTCCAGGAATATGCACGGGCGGGCTATGACGTCTATCTGTTCGACTATCGAGGTTATGGAAGATCGGAAGGCAAGCGCCGGCTGCGGGCGATACTCAGCGACTATGGCGAGATTATCGACCACCTCGACAGCCTTCCCTACACCAGCCGGATATTCTATGGCATGTCGTTCGGTGGCATCGTCCTGTTGGACGCGCTGCAGAACCGTTTGGGAGCAGCTCGCCTGGTGATCGATTCGACACCCAGTCGATTATCGGACCATGGTTGCCCGGAACCGCTTGATCCATTAAATAATCTCCCGCAGGATGCTTCTCATCTTCTGATCCTGGTCGGCGGGCAGGACAGGGTGGTGAAACCTTCGATGTCGAGGGACTTGGTGAAAAAGGCCAGGCAGCGAGGCGCAATGCTGATTCAACACCCGGAGCTGGCCCATCCGTTCATGGATAAACGGCACAATCTGCATCAACTGCGCATGCAAACTATCCAAACGTTTCTGTTGGAACAATAATGGCAACTATAAATGCCTCGAAGGATGGTGAGATGTGATGAAACTGACCCCACGAGGCGTCAACGAGTGGCGCTGGTTTGGCCTGCGCTGGGGCTTGCTGATCCTGTTTCTCGTCTTGGGACTCTTATACCTCACCGATATGCCTGGCAAGTCATACTCAGGTCCCTTGCATCCGCTTGACGAACAGGAGTTCGTCTTGCGTGACCGGTTAAGGGTGCATGTGAACCGCTTGGCCCGGCAAATCGGTGAGCGTAATGTCTGGCGTTACCCTGCTCTCGAGGCTGCAGCCAACTACATCCACGACTATTTCAGAGAGCTCGGTTACCAACCGGATCGCCAGACTTTTCGATCCCAGGACAAAATGGTGCAAAATCTCGCAGTCGAAATTGTCGGGAGCAACCTGCCCGAACAAGTCATCTTGGTCGGCGCTCATTACGATTCCGTGTTGGGCTCACCGGGGGCGAACGACAACGGCTCAGGCGTTGCAGCAGTATTGGAACTCGCTAGACTATTCAAGGACAGACAGACCAGACGGAGCTTGCGCTTCGTCACCTTTGTCAATGAGGAGCCACCATTTTCTTACACCCGAGAGATGGGCAGCCGGGTCTATGCCAGCCGTGCGCGAGAGCAAGGCGAGCAGATCACCGCCATGCTTTCCCTGGAAACCATCGGCTATTACTCGGATTTACCAGGCAGTCAGCATTATCCCTATCCCTTTGGTCTGTTCTATCCCGACAAGGCAGACTTCATCGGCTTTGTGGGTAACCTCTCCTCGCGGCGCCTGGTACACCGATCCCTGGATGCCTTTCGACGCTCCACGAAGTTTCCGTCCGAAGGTTTGGCGGCTCCCAGTTGGATGACAGGTATCGGCTGGTCCGATCATTGGTCGTTCTGGCAAGCCGGATATCCGGCCATCATGGTCACAGACACTGCCTTGTTTCGCTACAAACACTACCACGCCCCGACGGACATGCCCGATAAGCTCGACTACGATAGCACCGCCCGGGTGGTAATGGGACTGGGTCATGTGATTCAGTTACTTGCCAATGAGCAGTAGCGAACAACCTCATAATAAAGATCACGAGAGTATGAACTTTTTGCGAAATGATTACCGGTACGGCTGACCGGCAATACCGTCATAATCAAGGAAGAGAGCCTTACTCATATCTCTCGTGTCACTCAGATCCTGATACCCCGCCACAACTTATAAAGTAGATTTTCAACAATTAATCATATCGATTGAAGTATCCATTAAGCGTGATGTCATACCTACCTACCCGTCTAGAAAAGCCGACTATCATTAGTATGGCTGTCGCGAGCCGTTGTACCAATCTCTGAAACGGCAGCGAACGGCAGATTCGTAGGGCATTGAGATACATAGCCATAGCGGATTTGTATCGGCGATACATGTGAGACAACAGACCGATGATGAAAACAACCAGTCCGAAAAAGATCGTGATCATGGGTGCAGCCGGGCGTGACTTTCACAATTTCAATGTCGTCTATAAGCATGACCCGACTTCCCACGTGATCGCCTTCACCGCCACACAGATCCCAACAATCGCCGATCGCAGATACCCCCCGGCGCTCGCTGGCAAGCTCTACCCTGAAGGCATAGCCATCGTACCTGAAACCGAATTGGCAACGCTCTGTCGCGAGCAGGCGATCGATGAGGTCATCCTGGCCTATAGCGACATCAGCCATGCCCGGGTCATGCACAAGGCCTCCATTGTCTTGGCGGCCGGTGCCGATTTCCGACTGTTGGGTCCCGAACATACCATGATCCGCTCACGCATACCGGTAATCGCCATTTGTGCTGTCAGGACCGGCTGCGGCAAGTCACAAACCGCCCGCTGGTTGTCACGTAAATTGAAACAGCAAGGTTTGCAAGTCGCCGTGATACGCCACCCCATGCCCTACGGCGACCTGGAACGCCAGGCCGTTCAGCGTTTCGCCACCAACGAAGATCTGCATGCCGCTGCTTGCACCATCGAAGAGCGTGAGGAATACGAACCCCACTTGGCGTTAGGTAATTTAGTCTATGCCGGTGTCGACTATGCCGAGATCACCAGACAGGCAGAAGCTGAAGCCGATGTCATCCTATGGGACGGCGGTAACAACGATTTCCCATTTATTCGCCCCGACCTGCACATCGTGCTGGTCGATCCCCTGCGGCCCAACCATGAAACCAGTCATCATCCAGGCGAGACGGTGCTGCGGATGGCGGACATCGTACTGGTAGCCAAGTCCAACTCCGCCGCCGATGCAGACATTCAACGGGTGACGGAAAACGTAAAACGCATCAACCCGACGGCTCAGATCGTGCGCAGCGCCTCACCGGTTACCCTGGATGACCCAGCCGCGATCACCGGCCGGCGGGTCATCGTCGTGGAGGACGGACCGAGCATTACCCATGGAAGTATGGCCTATGGTGCCGGTTATGTTGCCGCCACGCAGGCCCAGGCGGGTGAGGTCATCGACCCGCGTACCTCGGCAGTGAAAGAAATCGCCGTGGTTTACAACCAATATCCGCACATCGGTCAGGTGCTTCCGGCGGTCGGTTATCATCCTGCGCAACTCCAGGCCCTCGCCGACACCATCAACGCCTCGGATGCTGAAGTAGTGGTTTCGGCCACCCCTTGTGATCTCGCTGCACTGATCCAGATAGACAAACCCGTGGTACGTGCCCGTTATGAGTTTGCCGAAGTCGGCACCCCTGGACTGGGAAGCCTGGTCGAGGCGTTTCTGCAACAAAGGGCATTAGTGTGATTTCACTTACGCTGACAACCCAAGTATCAGACGACTCTGAAACTTCACTATTTCACCTGAGACCTCACTGCGAAACATAGTGCCGGGAGACTCCTATATCCCCGCGCCCAGACGGTATCCCATGACAATCGAGCATTGCACTCCTGCATGGCTGTACGCCGGCCTCAATATACGCGAAATCTCCAGCAAGATTCATTCAGCACCCTTTATGCCTCGATAGTTCAGGGTTAGCTCAAATATCAATTTCCCGTTTAAACTCTGCCCTCTACCCCGACAAGTGGAACCATTCGCTCTTTTGCCAGCTCACTTGCATACGGAATAATTAGTGGTCAATAAAGCTTGACTCAGGCTATGCCAATACAGGTCTGATTGGTATATCTGTATCAGGATACCAACAGGCCTGACCGGTACTTTGATCCAGGTACTGCATCATCCATTGCTCCAGCTGGTGGCTCTTCAAGGGACGACTGATTAGAAACCCCTGAGCCTGATCACAATTCTGTTTCTTCAGAAACTCTAATTGCTCGAGGCTTTCCACACCTTCGGCAATAACCCGCATATCGAGTTTGTGTGCCAGGGCTACAATCGCTGAGGTGACAGCATCGTCATCACTGTCACGGTTGATGTCTTTGATAAAGCTGCGATCGATTTTCAAGATGTCCACATCATGCTCTTTCAGATAACTCAGTGACGAATACCCAGTACCAAAATCATCGATGGCCAGTCGAACACCTAGCTGTTCGAGGTGTTTGAGATTCTGCATGCCGATGCTGGTATCGATCAGGGTGCTTTCGGTCAACTCGATTTCAAGAAATTCAGGCGCAAGCTCGGTACGCAACAAGATCTCCTGGATCTCCTCTACCAGGTCGACCAGGCGTAACTGCCGGACAGACAGGTTGACCGAAACATGAAAGTCTTTAAATCCCCTTTGCTGCCAACTCTTGGCCATCAGACAGGCCTGATCAAGCACCCATCGGCCCACCGCTACTATCATACCGGTTTCTTCGAGTATCGGGATGAAGCGCACAGGACTTATCGCATCCTGCCCCGAAGACCACCGCAATAATACCTCTGCACCGAGAATTCGGCCTGTTTTGAGGTCGACCTGGGGCTGATAGTGGAGCTGGAATTCCTCGCGCTCTAAGGCCATACGCAGGCTGTTTTCCAGGTGCAGGCGTTCATGGGCCTTACGGTTCAGTTCTTCGGTATAGAAGTGGTAGGTATTTCGCCCCTGTTCCTTGGCCAGATACATCGCAGAGTCGGCATTTTTCAACAGAGCTTCCACATCTCGACCATCATTCGGATATATCGTGATGCCCATGCTGGCAGAAACATAGATTTCATGGGTGCCAATTTGATAACTTTTGTTCAGCGCGAAAAGGATATGCTCAGCCACAACGACGACCTGGGCGTTGTAATCGAACTGTTCTATGATGATGGTGAACTCATCACCACCCAGTCGTGCCGCCGTATCACCCTCACGGATATTGCTGCGAATACGCCGCGCAGCTTCAATCAGTAACTCGTCTCCGGCAAGGTGCCCCAGGGCATCATTGACAGCCTTGAAGTGATCCAGATCAAGGTAAAGAAGCGCTAACTGACCTTTCTTTCTATCCGCCTGCGCCATGGCATGCTTAAGTCGGTCCTGAAACAAGTTGCGATTCGGCAGCTCGGTAACCAGGTCAAAATTCGCCAGTCTGGCGAGCCGTTTTTCTGATTCTTTGCGTTCGGTAATGTCATACACAATGCAGGTCATACGGCGTTGACCACTTGTATTGACTTCAGTGACCTGGCCACGCAACTGAACTACCCGCTCCTGATCGTCTTTATGATGTATCCTTGCCTCGAACTCAAACGGTGATATTTTCTCCTGGGCATGTTCAATCGTCTGACGAACGCGATCTCGATCATCAGGCAACAGCCTAGACAGGAAAAGTTTCGTTGAGGGTGGATGCCCTGCATCAACACCGAGTATGTCATACAGGCCATCGGACCAGAAATGCTTATCATTCTCCGATTCCCAGTCCCAGGTACCAAATCTCGCGACGCGCTGCGCATTATCAATGATATCAGCAAGATGGCTGGCCTTTTCCGCGGGCTGTACGATGCTTCTATCGAGCAACCAAATAAAGATCAGAACGGAAATAATCAGCACTAATGCAATGAGTATCAGCAGGTTTCTTTCCTGAGTAACCCGCTGTTCAGTCAGCATAGTCAGCTGGTCAGACCGATTCTTTTGCAGCTTTCTTATGATGTTGTTGAGTAACTGCGTTGGCAGATCTTCAGCGCCGGCGACCAGTCGGTCCGTTACCTGGCCAGGATTGCTCTCGGTTGCGTTGAATACACGTATCCCCTCGCGTAAAGTGCGGCCCATTTCACGATGAGACGCAGAGAGCTTGGCTGTGAGTTCTATGGCTTCCGGAACCCCATCTATCTGCTCCTGAAGCGCGCTGAGGGCCGAGCGTGTATTACGCTCAGCCTGGTAAAACTTCTGCAGATAGCGATGGTAATTGTTCGTTTCATTCCCCCGGAGTAACACATTCTTCCAGGCATTGATCTGGGCATGAAAATGAGACTCAGCCTGATGAGCGATCTCGACAGAGAGATTGGTGCGCTCGGCGATAGTACGCTCGCTGCTCAGCGTACTTCTGTAGACTGATGCGGCATACAGACCGATCACGGCCAGGATGGTCGTGGTTATCGCAAACAGTAAAAGAAGTTTTGATCGTATCGTCATACGCGAGAGGTGACTCAGAACTAACCTTAGTTATCCAGCGTCAGACGGGTTGGATAATAAAGCTGCTCGCCAGCATGTCTGTATGAGGCAATGTGATTTTGACCTTCCGATGATATTAACCAACTGATCAGCTGGTTGGCGCCCTGCAGATTGACAGCCGGGTTTTTCAGCGGATTAACTGCGATCACGCTGTACGGGTTTGCCAGATTGACCCTGTCTTCAAGCAGGATGCTGAATCCTTCTGCATGGCGTACGGTAAAGGTTGCGCGATCTATCATGAGATAGGCCTTTTCTTCTTGAGCGATAGACAGGGTGGCAGCCATGCCTGCGCCGCTTTCCACATACCAGTCAGTCGCATAGGGATCGATACGAATATGCTTCCACAGAGACAACTCCTTTTTGTTCGTGCCCGAGTCGTCTGCCCTGGATATAAAGCGTATCTTTTTGCTGGCAATGCTTTTCATGGCATCGAGGATATTGGTAAAGGAGGCGATATTTCCAGGGTCATGTTCAGGTCCGACAAGCACGAAATCATTACGCATTACGGACTGGTGATTAACCCCGTAACCTTCTTCCACGAATGATTTTTCTGAGGCTGGCGAGTGTACCCAGACGACATCGACATCCCCGGTTCTGCCCAGACGCAGGGCCTTGCCACTGCCAACAACAACAAGTTTTATCTTGTAGGGGTAAGCCTCTATGAATTTGGGCAACAGGTGTTCGAGTAATCCGGAGTTTTCTACAGATGTCGTGGTCGCCAGCCGGATCAACTGCTCTTCAGTTTGTTCATGCGCCAATACACAGGTAGGTATGATCAACAGAATGCACAGAATCAGCGATGTACGCATGTAGAATTAGGCTCCGATAAGAGTGTCACTGTTTGAATGCCATTTTGTAACATCAGGAATGTACCAGAAGGATAATGGGTCACTGAGAGAAAATTATAGAACTTGCATACCAATTTAACCTAGTCAGATGTGCGACATCATGTGACAGTGTGATCAAGGGAGATCAAAAAGAACATACAAACCGTATCCGGCAGCGTCCCACTGACCCCCTTGCTCAGCTGATCGACCAGCATGAATTGTGCAGGCGTCAACAACGACCTGCGATGGGTTTGACAAGGTTAGTCCCTGACTATTCGGGTGCCTGCTTCACCATTCAGTATTGCAGCGACATCCCGCAGTGCACCAATACCCGCGATACCCCCTGTGTGCTCGGCAAATTCACAAGCCGCTTTGACTTTGGGGGCCATGGAGCCGGGAGCAAAGCCATAGCGGCCAATCTCTGCTGCGGTTATGTGCCGAATGGCTCGCGCCGTGGGTTTTCCCCAATCGATGTAGACTGCATCCACATCTGAGAGCATCAGCAAGCGATCCGCTTGCAGTTCACTCGCCAGCAGGGCACTGGCCATGTCTTTGTCGATCACCGCCTCGATGCCGACCAGGCTGCCATCGGCCCGGCGCACCACGGGAATCCCCCCACCCCCCGTACAGATCACGACGACCTGTTGGTCGACCAACAGCTCGATGATACTCAGCTCCAGGATACTCACCGGACGCGGAGAGGCCACCACCCGCCGGAAATGCTCACCGTCGGGAGCGATGCTCCAGCCCAGTTGTCGAGCCAACTGTTGGGCATCATCCTCCTGATAGATCGGACCTATGGGCTTGGAGGGGTGCTGGAAGGCCGGATCATTCGCATTCACTTCGATCTGGGTTAGCAGGGTTACGCAGCGACGATCACTCGGCAGTAGATTACCCAACTCCTGTTCGATCAGATAACCGATCATGCCCTCCGTCTCGGCATCCAGGATGTCCAACGGAAAGGGTTCTGTGGAGCGATAGGCCGCTGCTTGCAATGCGAGCAATCCAACCTGCGGACCATTACCGTGGGTGATGATCAGCTCGTGTTCACCTGCCAGCGGTGCCAAGGCCACGGCCGCTGTGTGCAGATTCCGACGCTGGTTCTGGGCACTCAGGGATTCTCCGCGCCGCAGCAGGGCATTACCTCCCAATGCGACGACGATACGCATCAGCCCCATACCATTACGAGGTGTGACGCTCGCTTTGAGGCGACATCGACGACCATGTATTTGATGATTTCGAGCTTATCGGCAAGTTCGCTGCATTCAAGAAACTCGAAACGCTTTTTCAATCCGACCAACAGCCCAAGATCGATGTCATGGGGTTCCACTCTACAGGCGCTTACTTCGCCCCATTGCAGACCCATTGTGTTACCTACCGAACGGGCCATTCGTGATCCGGTTTGCCCGACACCCAAAGCCAATATGCAAAAAACCATCACCCATGTCAGCGTCTGTCCAGTTTTTCCAATCGTTTAACCGGTTACACTTTATCCTAAGAATAGTCTTTACAGGAAAACAACGCTGCCCTGAAAAATTGAGACTGACCGTTCGACCACCACTTGGGTTAAGATGAACCACACAACTCAGCTGCCTAATCTCAAGTCATGGCTGGCAAGAAAGCTCGTTCGCTGCATATTCAACGCTATTTGTTCAGTGGAGTCGTTACCCTCATACCGCTGTGGGTGACCTGGCTGATCTTCGAATATGTGTTCAAGCAACTCTCCAAACTGGGCACACCTTGGGTGCGGGTCTTCTCCAGGAGCATTCGGGACGAGTATCCGACGCTTGCCCAATGGCTCCTGGAACCCTGGTTTCGAAATACCCTGGCCGTGTTACTGATGCTCCTGGGCCTCTATCTGGTCGGCTGGCTCACCAGCCGTGTGATCGGCCGCCGCCTGCTCAATGCCTTCGATGCCACCGTACAGCGTCTGCCGATGGTCCAGAACGTCTATGGCCTGGTAAAAAAACTGATATCCGCACTCCAGAAGAAACCGGACAAGGTGCAACAGGTCGTGCTCATCGAATTCCCGTCCCCGGAGATGAAGACAGTCGGATTCGTGACCCGCACCATGCTGGACAAACAAACTGGCAAGGAACTGGCCGCGGTCTACGTGCCGACCACCCCGAATCCGACTTCGGGCTATCTGGAAATCGTACCTATCGAGAAATTGGTATCCACAGACTGGAGTATCGACGAGGCGATGAGTTTCATCATCTCGGGCGGCGCCGTGGCACCGGAAGTGGTTCCTTACACCCAGGATGAGATCGAAACCAATAGATAAACCAGCAATATGCGTCGCCGCATGCCGTAGACTATCAGACCGTATAAAAAAGGCGAGATGTTCGGAAAACTCACAGCCGAATTAAAGATGACACTCTGATAAAACCCTCCCTGGCTTTATCAGAGGTCATCACCGTGCCGGAGGACCGGTTTGGATTCTGTAAATCGGGGATGACCTAACGGTTTCTACCTCCGCCACCGCCTCCTGTCGAGCAGGCGGGATCCCGATGGCAGTCCAGGCGATCACTGCAGTCGATGAGTCCATCACCATCGTTGTCGATGCCATCGTCGCAGATTTCTTCACCGTCAGGCGGGTCATCTGATCCACCAACAGTCAGTAGATAGACATCTTTATCGTAACTGTTGATAGACACCTCATCATTGATGTCCTCGGGTACCAATTCGTTATATCCGCTGACGACGATGGCATCCCCCGATGCGGTGAGCGCAGAAAACTGCATACTCGGATCCACCAGCCTGGCCACGCCGGCTTCATCAAGATTGACGATATAGATGTCGTCTGTACCGCTGGTGAAGGACAGGGTAGTCCCATCGTCGCTGATCGCAGGCCGATTACCACCACCTCCCAAGTAACTAGAAAGATTCAGGGTATCACCCGTTACGCGATCATGGACGAATGCATCCCAGGTTTTGTCATTTTGATCGGCCGCAATATTGGTCGCCCCACTGGTAAAAGCAATGCGTTTACCCTCCGCATCGATCACCGGATTGTTGGAATTTCCGTTTGCCTCGCCACCGTCACTGGCTACACTGATCCGTTGTATATCGCCGGTTTCCCGGTACCACAGATAGATATCCATTACGCCATTGGTATCCAATACCCCTAGATTGCTGGCATCCGTAGCAAAGGTGACATACTCACCGTCCGCACTGATCGAGGGCGCCCAACTATCACCATTGGCAAAGGTGCCATCCGGGGCGATACTGATGACCTCGGTGATACCCTGTTCCCGGTCATGTATGAAAACATCAATGGAATCGGACAAGTCCCCGTCATAAAAATTATCCGCATAACTCGCGAAGGCCACATAGCGCCCGTCCGCACTGATGGTGGGATGGCTGGAGTAGCTGGAGCTCTCACAACCATTACAATACTCAGTCCAGGGATCACAGGGGCAACCCGGGCCTTCCACCCCTTCACTGTTCACGCTCACCCGTTCCAAGCCATTCTCGGAATAGACAAAGATGTCCGCTGATCCATTGGAATCATTGGCCACCAGATTGCCGTTGGTGGAGACAAAGGTGATCACATCACCACCAGGTGTGATGCCTGCTTCCCCTTCAATCGACGAACCACCGGCACAGGTGATCAAGCGAGTCGTCGCAATCTCCCGGTCACGCAGGTAGACATTCCAGCCAAAGGAATTGCAGGTATCACCATCATCTGTCAAATTATCCGCGAGTGATGAAAACACCACGAAGCGTCCTTCGGCACTGACCGCCTCCTGCTTAATCTCAGAGGTGTGATTGCCCGCCAATCCATCGACACCGATGCTGACTAATTCGACCGTATCCGCAGCAAAGATAGATCCCAGCGGCTGCAAGACACCTGTTACAGCGATTGTCATGAGGCCTAGCACCATACGCCATGCCGGTGGTGTTGCACTGATATTCTGAGATTTTTTCATGACGGCCACCCTCATTGAGGAAAGACGGGACAGAATACCGAGCCGATATTCTGGCTAACCAGTGGAATGCGGTTTTGTACGGCATACCGATAAACAGGAAGTGCATCCCTTGACGCGGATCGTCCCAAGCAACCTGCACCGCTTTCTGAATGTGGTTTGTGACTTCTTGTTGGCTTGTCCAGCAGATTGCAGCCGGGCACACATCCCCTGGTCCCGCTCAGCATATGATTCCAGACAAACGCCGGTCAACCGTCACACTTGACCTATGGCAAGAGAGAGAGAAATTACCGCTCAAATGACCTAAAAGACGGATCAAGCCTACAAGAACGGCCGGTATTCTGTATTAGCCACTTACTGTTGTCCTGATAGCTTTGGAATAGCCGGCCTGTTGCAGGCAGGCACCGGAAAGACCATTCAGGTACAACCATGACGGTCCATCAGCACACCGGTTTATTGCCACTCCTTTTTTACGCCGAATGACAAAAACACAGGCAACTGGGTGACCTCATCCCGTTCGGTATAATCCGGACTATAGTCATAACCGGAAACATTCTGATGGTTCGTGGCGTTGATCAACTCAGCATACAGGACCAGGCCCTCAAGGCTGACCGGGGTATAGTCGAAGCGAATATCCAGCCGATAGTAATCGGGCAGGCGTTCGCTGTTGATCTCGCCGTAGACTGGTTTATAGCTGCCGGGATTTTCCGGATCCTCTTCACCACCCAGAATCGGGGTGTAAGGGGCACCGCTGTGATACCAGAACTTTCCGCTCAGGGCATAGCGGTCGTTGAAACGGTACTTGCTCACCGCTGAAATGATCAACGGCTGGTCATATTCGAAATCGAAGGTCTCACCCGTGCGGCTGTCCCGGCGTTCAGATCTCGAGTAGGAAACCGCCAACCAACCCGAAAACCTGTCAGTCAAGGATTTTTGCAGGAATAACTCCAATCCGCGGGCCTTGCCATCCCCATGATTGCTGTAGCGGGTTGACTCGTCACTGGTCACCAGGCTGTCGAAGGTTTTGTAGTAGGCCTCCACCTTCCATTCCCACCCTGCACCCAATATCTGCTCGACGCCCATTACATAGTGATCCGACTGTTGATATTCGAGGTCAGGGTTACCGAATTCCTTTTCGACCTGGGCAAACTCGGGAAACTGGTGATAGCGTCCGGCGGCCATGGAAAAGTTAATGAATGGGTCGTACTGGAAGTCCAGCCTGATGCGCGGCTCCAGCTTCACCTCATGCAGATAGTCCTCACCATTGATGCCAAGACCCGGTGTCAGCACCCAGCGATCTGTCAGCTGCAGTCGATCCTGTACGTAGAGGGCGGCCTGATTGACCGTCAGGCGGCCTGCCGAGCTGACCAGTTCCGCATCGCTGTAGCGGCAATCCACGTCGAACTCGGTACAGCCCGGATCATAGAAGCGGGCCTGATAATCGACCTGAAACCGGTTGTATTCCGCACCGATCTCCCATTGCTGCAAGCCCCAGCGGGGTAATGCCAGTTGAGTGCGCAGGGTATAGGTATCCAGGTCCGTGACGCCCGACCCTACCTGCCCGACCCGCACCGAGGAGCGCTGACCGATATGGGCCAGGCCGAGACGATAGCCCCGGTCACCGTCTAGCGCTTTTTCAAACACAGCGCCCTGACGATGATAGTTTCTATCGAACAGGTAGCCACCGGCCAGTAACGGGTCTTTGAGCACCTCGTCCGAATCGTCCTTCATGATGAATTCCGCCTGATCGTCCGCCCCATCCAGGTAGAGATCGAGGTGGGCATCCCCGTCGAGCCCGATACGATATTTGCCCCGGTAATCGAAATACTTGGGCAGTTGGACGATCTCAACGTCTTCATCATCGTCATCAATGAAATCCTTAACGATCAGGTCGTAGTAGCTGTAACGCAGGGAGAGGAATCCACTCTGGGTTTCACTGACCGGTCCTTCCAATAGAAATCCCGCATCCAGAAAATTGACATCCAGCAGGGCGCGCGTCTGGTCTTGATCGGGCGCACGGGTGGTGAGATCGATGACCCCACCGATCCCTCCCTGAAACTGCGCCCCATAGCCTGCAGGATAGAGATCGAAGCGTTCTACCAGATCCCCGTCGATGACGCTCTTGCCGCCGAAATGGAAGAGATAGCCCACCGGCATGAAATCGATGAAAAATTGATTATTCTCCGGACGTGAGCCGCGAATCGCGACACCGGACTGCCAGTCGTTGTTCACCGCCACCCCTGGCAGAGCCTGGATGCTGCGCAGGGCATCATCAGCGGAACCTGGCACCTCCTGCAGCGCCCGACCATCAAAACTCCAGCCGAGCGGGATATCGATGGTCTGATCTTCACCTGTCGCGCCTTCAACGATTACCGGCTCCAATTGGTGAGGCACCGGTTCTTGTGCGTCTTCTGCCCGTACAAACAGAGAATTTAATGCGAGTATGACGCTAATCGGGATGCATATGACTGAGTAATGCATGGGCATATTCCTTATTCGAGTTAACAACGTCATGACTCCATGTGACTAACCTGAGCATAGAATTGTTGCGGCTGGATTGGCCGGTTATGTTGCGCATATCTGAAGGCGATTGCAAAATTGCATAGCGCTGCTATCCGGCACGCTTTTCAGCCCCATACTGATTCTGGAAATTCTCACGACTATGCATACGTTGAGCGGCACTCGTTGGTGTCATGCCGCTCAACCTGCAATAATCCACCGTGAGTGACAGATGGACTATTTGGGAGGCGGGAGTTGCGCAGACGAATCCATAAGCTGGTTGCCTTGCTCGTTTTTTTGACCGGGCCCTTGACGATGACCCTGGCCGATATGAATATCGGCCAACCCTCGATCACAGACGACTGGCGAACCCTGACCACCCCCCACTTCAATATCCATTTCGTCGAACGGCAGCGCAACTTTGCGCAGGAACTGGCGGCGATCGCCGAACGGGTCCATGAGCACCTGGCCAAATCGATCGGCTGGGAACCGGACCGCCGCACCGAGGTGGTGATCAACGACAATCTGGACCCCTCCAACGGCATGGCTTCACCAGTGCCTTATAACCACAGCTATCTCTATCTCTCACCCCCGTCCGACGGCGAATTGATGAGCCACAACCATTGGCTGGAGCTGCTGTTCACTCATGAATATTCCCATACCCTGCATCTCGACCAGGTCAGCGGGGTGCCTGCCGGGGCCCGAAAACTGTTCGGGCGCTCCACCGGCTCGATCCTACCCTTCTTCACCTTCCCGCAGATCTGGGCTCCGGCCTATGTGGCGGAGGGCTACTCCATCTACCATGAATCGGAGACCGGCTATGGCCGAGGCGGAAGCGCCCTGTACGACGCCATGATGCGTCAGGAAGTGATCAAGGGCATCACCTCACTGACCAGCGAGAGCTATGAGGGTTATTCCGGCTCCCGCTGGCCCTTCGGACAGGTCTACCTCTACGGCAGTTACCTGTTTGACTATATCGAGCAGGCTTACGGCGAGAAGAAGTTGCGCGAGTATGTCAGCACCTACAGCCGCAATTGGGTCCCCTGGCGCATGAGCAACCGGGCCTGGCGCACCCTGCGGGTCTCAGGGGAACAGCTGTGGCGTGATTTCGAGGAGTATCTTGAAGCGCGTTTCAGACCTCAGATCGAACAGATCGAGGCCCTGGGAGAACCTGCCGGGCGAGTCGTGGTCTCCACCCCATATCTGAACCGGATGATCACCGCCGGGCCCGATGGCAGCCTGTTCTACTACCACTACAATGCCAGCAGCAAACCGGAGATCCGCCAGTTGCTCGCCGACGGCACCGAGAGAAGCGTCGCCAAGCTCATCGGCGTGACCTCCCTGCGCTATGCGCCGCGCCACGGGCTGATGATCACCCAACTCAATATCTGTGACAACACCAGGCTCTACAACGATCTGCTGATCATGGACCCGGCGGATGGGGACTTGCAACGAATCACGGAATGTCAGCGCATCCTGCGCGCCGATTCGGATCGGGCAAGCGGTGAGATTTATGGAGTGCGTGGCGGTGAGGGGGTATTCGCCCTGGTGCGCATCGCCAGAGATGGCAGCACCGAGGTGCTCGATCAACTGCAGAATGGCGATGTGCTGGGACAGATCTCCGTCTCGCCGGACGGCAGCCAGCTCGTGGCCAATGTCAAACGGCTCGTCAACGGCTGGAACCTGGAGCGTTTCGATCTGGCCAGCCGCCGTTGGAGCCTGCTCACCGCCAACCCGGACCTGGAATCGACGCCCCGCTTCAGCCCCGACGGCAAGGAGCTCTATTTCATCTCCGATCATGGGGGCTATCTCAATGCCCGGCGCATGAATCTCGCCAGCGGCGAGGTGACGACCATCACCAACAGCCTCGGCTATATCTCTGAACTTGAACCCAATCCGGATAACGGGATATGGGTCGTGGAATACACCGGGGGCGGCGAGGTGATCCGCTGGATCGACAGCCCGGGCAGCTATTCCACCGCCTATTCGGCAACCGCCTCCGGTGTATTCCACGACCCATATCCCGTTATCCGGATTGGGTTCAAGTTCAGAGATATAGCCGAGGCTGTTGGTGATGGTC
>JASJBU010000069.1 GCA_030066355.1 Gammaproteobacteria bacterium
ATCGAAACGGGCTATGAGGCCATCCTGATGATGCGCTTGCTCAAGGATGGAGAGGATCCGGACGAACTGCTGGAGAGCTTTGCGGAAAGGCTACCCGAGACCATTGCACGGTCCGGTGCGGATGCGGAGGAGCTGAAAGGCCTCTACTCAGCGATTCGTGATCGATGGATCCAAGAGGACCCACTGGACTGGCTGTCACTGAGCCCCCTCTACCCAGGGACCGCCGAGACCTTGCATGGGATTCCGTCAGGAACCGAATGCTATATCATCACCACTAAACAGGAGAGGTTTGTTGAACGGTTGCTTGCACATCACGATGTGCACTTCGATGCCGAGCGTATCTATGGCCTGGACCGGCGAATGAAGAAAGAAGCCGTATTGCGGGAGCTTATGGCTCGACATCCCGGCTGCCCGATCGACTTCGTCGAGGACCGTCTGGGTACCTTGAGAAGATTGTCAACGCAACCGGACCTGGCACCAGTACGGCGGCATATCGCCTGCTGGGGTTACAACACAGAGACCGAATGCCGGGAGGCGGAGTATTTGAACATCCACCTCCTAAAAACATTGAGTCTCGAACAGATTACTAACGCGGAGTATGACTTTGAGCAGTGAACGACTTGTACTGAATGCCCAATTGGCACAGATGCTCAAGGGCGGTGTCATCATGGACGTGACCACGCCTGAGCAGGCCTTGATCGCCCAGGAGGCAGGCGCCGTGGCCGTCATGGCCCTCGAGCGGGTGCCGGCGGATATCCGCAAGGAAGGCGGAGTGGCCCGTATGTCCGATCCTGACATGATCCGGGAGATCAAGGAAGCCGTATCCATCCCCGTCATGGCCAAGGTGCGCATTGGTCATTTTGTCGAGGCCCAACTGCTGGAAGCGTTGAAGATCGACTACATCGACGAGAGCGAGGTCCTGACTCCCGCCGACGAGGAGTGTCACATCGACAAGACCCAGTTCTCCATCCCGTTCGTGTGCGGGGCGCGCAATCTGGGCGAGGCCTGTCGGCGTATCGCCGAAGGGGCGGCGATGATTCGCACCAAGGGCGAGGCGGGCACCGGCAACGTCGTGGAGGCGGTACGGCACATGCGCACCATGAACCGCGAGATCCGCGTGCTGCGCGACATGCCGAGCGAAGAAGTGACGGTTTTTTGCCGGGACAACGGCATCCCCAACGAGGTGGCCCTCAAGGTGCGCGAGGCTGGGCGCTTACCGGTGGTGAACTTTGCCGCCGGCGGTATCGCCACGCCTGCAGATGCGGCGTTGATGATGCAGCTCGGCTGTGATGGTGTGTTCGTCGGTTCAGGTATCTTCAAATCCGGCGATCCTGCGAAACGCGCCGCCGCCATCGTGCAGGCAACGACCTATGCGGATGATCCGGCGAAAGTGCTCGAAGTCTCCGCCGGTCTCGGTGAGCCCATGGTGGGCATCGAGATTCCGACCATCCCCGAGGAAGAGCGTCTGGCCCAGAGGGGTTGGTGAGACAGGAGACGCCAGTCGCGCCCACCATTGGCGTACTGGATCTGCAGGGCGGGGTGGTCGAACACTTGGAGCACCTGGCGGCGTTGGGCATACCGGCTCGACGCGTGAAGTTGGCGAAAGACTTCGAAGGAGTCGCCGGCTTGATCATTCCCGGCGGCGAGAGTACGACCCTGAGCCGCCTGCTGCAACGCGATGGTCTCGATCGGGAGATCGAGGAACGCTTCCGTGCCGGACTCAAGCTCTGGGGTACCTGTGCTGGCGCCATTCTGCTGGCCCGGGAGGTCATAGGTGAGGCGGCATTCCTGGGGCTCATGGATATTTCCGTGCAGCGCAACGCCTTCGGCAGCCAGCTCGACAGCTTCAATCGTACGGTCGACATTCCTGCGCTCCATGAAACGTCGGTACCGCTCACTTTCATTCGCGCTCCCAAGATACTGAGTCTCGGCGAGGGGGTATCATCCCTGCTGCAGATCGACGATTACCATGCGGCCGCCGAAGACCCGAAGATTCTGGTCACCGTCTTCCATCCCGAACTGACCCCGAATCTCGCCTTTCACCGCCACTTCGTGCGTAAATGCGGTATCCCGGTGCAGGACGGTGGAGAACGAAGCGATGATCGTTGGCGTGCGAATTCCTGGGTAAGTTTTGCGCCTATTCCTTGATCATCCTATTGGAAGGAATGTAACTCTTTCATTTTGATCCACAGACTTGGAATCCAGAGGCCCGGTTTTTCCCTCAGTCCTTTTCCGTTACTGGGAGTGGCGTCTGTTCGATGAACCTCCCCACTCATCTCCGGACAGACCCTTCGAATGATGTGGTTTGCGCCTCGAGCTCACTGAACCGCCATTTCGGTTTTTTCGGTTTAATGTCATACGCCGGCCTTTGACCCGATAACCGGTCGCACTCTGGCTAAATACACGACTTTATCCCTTATTTTTGCATTTACCGCATCCTACGGACTGTTTTCATGGGTACCGGATAGTTGCTCCACTTTGAGTGAATTATTTCATATTCATCCTGTGAAAAGTTGGCTGCTAAAGACCGCTCCTTTTAGGACTAATAGTTCAACAAGTTAAAGACTTGTTAAACCTTATATGACTCCTAGGAGGAAAGTAGATATGAAAGCTGTAGTCAGAAAAAAATTCCGTATATCACGAAAGCCTTGACTCTATTACTGGTCTTTACAGGTTCCGTACTCGCCGATGCTCATCTGACGAGGCAAGATGCCTGGGTGGGCGAAAATATCAAAAAAGTCGCGCTCGCTTTCGAAAACGGGCCAAGGTTCGTAGCTGCGGTGAAACGCGCGAACAATAAAATGAAGCTGTTCTCTTTCACAACATTCGCCGGGCAGTTGGCAGAACTCGATAGCCTGCCATTCTCTGTGTCGATCAGTGAGATTAAAATCACATACTCTCCCATAGGAGACCGCGACTTCTTCATTACCGCCTCCCGTAAAGAAAATGGTCAGTTACGACTGGACTTGATCGAGTTGCACGACGATGGTGCTTTGGAAAGGGTGGATAAGTTGGTCCATGTCAACATGAATGTGACAAACCACATCTCGCTCGCTTCCTTAGGGAGTTACAGCGGGTCGAATAGGTTCGTGGTCGCTGCGAAGGAACCGTCCGGACTACTCGATCAAAGAGGCTATGAACACGATGGCAACCAGATAAGCTGGAAGACTGCGGAGGGAGGGCAATCGATCGAACGTGTTGCAGTGCAGATAAATGCTGGCTCGCTTGAGGACAGAGTCATTGTCGGAGTTCGAGCTCCGAATAATGACTTGAAGGTGCTCGTATTCAAATCGGGAGCACCTTGGTGGGGAGATCTCAATTTTGCTGGTAACAACGTACAAAGCGGCTATCCTGCAGGAGCGATCGAAAGCGTCAATATGCCCAACACCTACCCAGGCAATGACATTATAACCGCCGTTCAGGACAGCCAAGATAAATTGAAGTTAATACGCTGGACAGAAAGCTGTCCATACAATGGTCCAAGCTACGATGACTGCGATTTAATCCGTTTAGAGGAAGGATCAGCCGGAGCAGCAAGTAATATCCGAATTGCTGAGGCGCCAAACATCAAGAATCGCGACTTGACAACCCACAAAACGAGTAATGGTGACCTTAGAGTCATTGCATGGCGACATAACAACGGTATTATCCAAAATGTAGGTAGTAATCTTACCGGCAATGAACCACTTGGACCGCGAAAAAGGCCGCTCTGGGATTTGCAAAGTCGGGGCGGGCGGTGACTGCATTTCGTGATGGGCAGGATAGGTTGCGAATCATACTCTGGCACATCGGCTGGTAACTTCAATTCGTTATATAAGCCCTAACCATTGCTATTCGCTGATCCACCCTACATTTTTGAAGTTCGTAGGGTAGATCAAGCGCAGCGGTTCCACCAAATGCTGAGCCTGGGCGGTTCCGATCGGTACTTGTAGAAGGCAGGATTCGGAGGTTCTCATGCCCGCTTGGCCGAGCCATTGGACATCCTGAGGCCACGGAAAAAATGAATTGTCCAATATCCCTCCGCACTAGGGTCCCCTCGGCTTGGGGATGATATTCGTAGGTTAGCAAGACTTTTCCGACAATGGATGTCGGCATGGGATGCCGACCTACGGTTTGCGGTTTCCAGGTTGAACACCCGTCCGAACATTCCGAGCTTGAGTTGTCAGCCAAAGTCGTTTAGAACGTCCACCCTTGGGATCCTGGATAATTGGGGGAAGGCAGAATGAACGAGAAGCTCTACATCATTTTCGGCACAGGCAGGGATTCGGTGGGCCTGGTGCAGAAGATCACCACCCCCATCTCGGCCATCCGGGGCAATATCATCGACCTACGCCAGGATGTGCTGCATGGACTCTTCACGGTCTTCATGGTGGTGGACCTGGCTGAGGCCTCGGTCTCGGTGGAGGAGGTGCAGTCCCTGGTGAGTGACATCTCCGAAGAGACCGGGCTGGATCTGACCATGGACCGCTACCAGCCGGTGGCACGCAGCGCCGAGAAGCGCAACATGCTGATGATCCTGCTGGGCCGCGACAAAGCGGGGATCATCGCCGCGGTGGCCGATATCCTCCAGACCTATAACATCAACATCGAGTTTTCGGACATGGTCGCCCGGGAAGACATCTTCCTGATGGAGCTGATGGTAGACATCCGCCACTGCGCCATCCCGTTGGAGAATCTGCAGGAGGTCTTGCGGGAGCGGATGGGTGCGCTGGGCATCAACACCCTGTTCCAGAGCGAAGACGTGTTCAACAAGAAGAAGCGCATCCTGCTGTTTGATATCCGGTCGAGTTTCATCGACGGGCAGACTATGGCCGAGGTTCTGCAGCTGACTGGTATCTCGCTGGAGGAGTTCAAGGAGGCCTTTGGCCAGGAAGAGCTACCGGCGTTGCAAAGCGCGGCGCGTTGCCTGGAGGACCTGCCGGTGGAGGTGGCGGCCAACATCGCCAGGGCGGTGGTGGTGACGCCGGAGACCATGGAGCTGATCCAGACCCTGAAGATTATGGGCTACAAGATCGCCCTGGTCACCCGCAGCTTCACTTGCCTGTCGGAGATCCTCCAGGAGAAGCTGGCCCTCGACCATTGCTTCGGTGTGCCCCTGGTGGAGAACGACGATGCCATGACCCTCACCGGGGAGCTGGAGCAGGGCGCCCTGCGGGCAGTGAACACACAGGCCATCACCGAGCACCTGGCCGACCGGGAGGGGGTCAGCCGGGAGGACATCACCATCATCGCGGACCAGGCCGGGGACGGCACCACCCAGGGTCTGCACATCCATCTGGACATGAAGATACTGCTCGACTACTACAACCAACACATCCTCAGTCGTGAGGCTCTGATCGGCCTGCTCGGCAGTTTCGGCATTCCGGTATCCATTGCTGCAGAGACATCCGAATGAGGTCTGACATCGAGATCGCCCGCGAGGCGGAGCTGCGGCCCATCGGCGAGATCGCCGATACGCTTGGTCTAACCGAGGAGGAGCTGTTCCCCTACGGCAGACATATCGCCAAGATTCCTCTGAGTATCATGGAACGCCTCCCCGGGCGACCGGATGGCCATATGATCCTGGTCACGGCCATGACACCCACCAAGTACGGCGAAGGTAAGACCACCATCA
This sequence comes from Gammaproteobacteria bacterium, assembly GCA_030066355.1. Classification (GTDB taxonomy): domain Bacteria; phylum Pseudomonadota; class Gammaproteobacteria; order Chromatiales; family Chromatiaceae; genus JASJBU01. The sequence goes on from JASJBU010000069.1 coordinate 5,615, forward strand.
CCATTGGTCTGGGCCAGGCCCTGGCCTACTTGGACAAGAAGACCATGATTGCAGTGCGTGAGCCTTCGTTGGGGCCCTGCATGGGGCTCAAGGGCGGGGCCGCCGGGGGTGGCTTCTCCCAGGTGTTGCCCATGGAGGAGATCAATCTCCACTTCACCGGCGATCTGCACGCGGTCTCCGCCGCCCACAATCTGCTGGCTGCGGTGGTGGACAACCATCTGCACCATCGCAATGAACCGGAAATCAATCCGCGCAAGGTGCTGTGGAAGCGGGTCATGGACATGAACGACCGTTCCCTGCGCAGCACCCTGGTGGGGCTGGAAGGCGGCGGCATCAACGGGGTGATGCGCGAAGACGGCTTCGAGATCACCGCCGCCTCGGAGATTATGGCAGTCTGGGGCCTTGCCACAGACCTGATGGATCTTAAGGAGCGTATGGGCAACTGTCTGGTTGGTTACGACTCCCTGGGCCGACCGGTGCGGGCGGCGGAACTGGAGGTCAACGGAGCCATGGCGGCCTTGATGAAAAACGCCATGGCGCCTAACCTGGTGCAGACTATTGAAGGGGTGCCGGCGCTGGTGCACGGCGGCCCTTTCGCCAATATCGCCCATGGCTGCAATACATTGGCGGCCACGCGCATGGCCCGCAAGCTGGCCGACTACACGGTGACCGAGGCTGGTTTCGCGGCCGATCTGGGGGCGGAGAAGTTCTTTCACATCAAGTGTCGCAGTGCGGGCATGAAACCGAGCGCTGTGGTGCTGGTGGTGACCCGCCGGGCCTTTCTGCAGCATGGTATCGAGAACGTGCAAAAGCACGTTGAGAACCTCAGCCTGTTCGGTGTGCCGGCGGTGATTTGTATCAATCGCTTTCGCGACGATCGGGATGAGGACCTGCAGGAGATTGTGAGCGCCTGTCGGGACCTGGGGGTGCCGGCGGAGATCGCTGATTACCGGGAGGCGGGTGGCAAGGGGGGGCTTGAGCTGGCCGAGCGGGTAGTGGAGGCCTGCGGACAACCCTCAAGTTTTCAGCCCTTGTACGACCTGAAGGAAGGGCTGGCGGAAAAGGTCGAAATACTCGCTACGAAGATCTACGGGGCCGACGGGGTGGATTTTTCTACCGAGGCCAGGGCGCAACTCAAGCATATCACCAATCTGGGCTATGGCGAGTTGCCGATCTGTGTGGCCAAGACCCCGGCCTCCCTGTCGGACGATCCCAAGCTGTCCGGTCGGCCAAGTGGCTTCAAGCTCACTGTGTCAGGTGCCCGGGTGTCGGCCGGCGCCGGTTTCGTGGTCATCTATACCGGTAAGATCATGACCATGCCGGGCCTGCCCAAACGACCGGCGGCCCAGAGCATCGACGTGGATCAGGCCGGGACTGTCAGCGGCTTATTTTAGATGTGGAGAGAATGGCCGATACCGGCCGGGAAGCTTTAGTTGTTGTATTTCGTACCGAATAATTGCATACAATGATCCCGTGCGGGGTTGGCGCACCCGCTATAGCGGGATGAATAATAACGGTATTGGGCTGGCGGCGCCTTAAGGTTTTTCTCATGACTCACCCTTTCAGAGAATACGTTCTCGGGATCATCTTTGTGGTGATTGCTACCCTGGTCACCTGGTTCATGGTCTCATTCGCGGTGTTCGGCGAGTTCCCGCTTATCGAACACTTGGATTCCGGTAAGACGCAGTACCGCGCCGGTAATTATCAACTGTCGCTCGAATTCGACCCGGCCTCTCCGCAGGTGGGGCAAAATCGATTGACCATCGGTGTGCGCGATATCCAGGGGATGAACGTTCTCGATGCAAGCCTGCGTGTGGTACTCGAAGTGCCTGAGGGGGTACAGAAGCAAGACACCTCGGGTTCGGACCGGTTCCTCGAATACCAGGCGATCGAGAAATCCGCCGGTCTCTTTCAGACCGATGTCGCCCTTCCCGCGGAGGGTGAATGGCCCTTGCTGATCGAGGTGCAAGGTCATGATGGAGGTCACGCTGACCTCGCCCTGAACCTGTCGACCGGTGAGCCAGGGATCAAGCTGATCAGCGCCACCGAGCAAGGACAGATCCGCCACACCTGTCCCATGCACCCATCGATCTCGCAAAGCGAACCGGGCACCTGCCCGCTCTGCGGCATGGCGCTGACCCAGGTCAGTGAACCTGCATCGGGCATCGCCCACTACACCTGCCCCATGCATCCGTCGATCAAGAATACCTCACCCGCCCAATGCCCGATCTGCGGGATGGATCTGACGCCTGTGTCTCACGAGGAAAAGGCGTCCGGTGTGTTGATCGTCGACCAGCGTCGCCGTCAACTGATCGGGCTCAAGACCGCACCGGTGGAACGGGGCGACCTGCGCCAGACCCTGCGCCTGAATGGCGAGGTGGAATACAACCCGGCGGTCTTGACCGACATTTCGCTGCCGTTCGATGGCAAGGTCGGTTGGTTGCACGTGGTCGATGAGGGGACGCGAGTCAAGGCCGGCGACCCCCTGTTTACGGTTTCCTCGCCGGTGCTCTACCACGCCGAACGGGATTACCTCAGGCTGCTCGACCTGTCGGACGGAGAAACAAACGAGAGGCTGGAGGTGGAGCATCAGCATCTGTTGTCGCTGGGCCTGAACGAAAACGAGGTCGCCGAGCTGGCCAGGACGCGCAAGGCGGTGGCCTACCGCACCAAACGCTCACCGGCCGATGGTGTCGTGATCCATCATCAGCTGATTGCCGGGCAGGTGTTTTTCGCCGGTGATTCACTCATGCAGATCGCGGAAAGCTCCAACATGCGCATCAAGGCGGCGGCCTACGAAAATGACGTACCTCATATCGCCGAAGGCATGCAGGCAAAGGTTCGGCTGGCCTATGTCTCGAGCGAGACGGTCAGCGGTACCGTTGAGCACATCTCACCGGTCCTCGACCGCCATGACCATACCGCGGAGGTCTTCGTCGATGCCGACTGGAGCGGACGCCAGGTGTTGGCCCGCAGTCATGCCGATGTCTATCTCGAGATAACGCTCAAGGATAAACTGTTGATACCTGAGCAGGCGGTGATTCACAGCGGGGAGAGCCGCGTGGTATTCGTCGATCAGGGCGAAGGCCGGCTGCAGCCGCGCCGCATCAGCACCGGCAGGCGCAATCACGACAGCATCCAGGTGCTCGAAGGGCTTGCCGAGGGTGACATCGTCGTCACCTCGGGCAACTTCCTGTTGGCCTCCGAATCCAAACTCAAGGCGGGCATCGACCAGTGGTAACCGGCTACGACGGAGACTGGGGCCGCAACCGGGTGCTCCTCTCGGTCATCGGCTTCTGTGCGCGGCGGCCGATCTACACCCTGTTCATCGTGTTCTGCCTGTCACTCTGGGGGTATCGCTCCCTGTCGATCTCTCCACTCGATGCCATTCCCGACCTGTCTGACGTGCAGGTCATCGTGCTCACCGAATGGCCGGGGCGCAGCCCCGATCTGGTCGAGGACCAGATCACCTACCCGCTGACCACCAGCCTGCTGGCCGCGCCCAAGGTGCAGTTCGTGCGCGGGCAGAGCTTCATGGGGCTGAGTTTCGTCTATGTGATCTTCGAGGACGATACCGACATCTACTGGGCCCGCTCCCGGGTCTCCGAACTGCTCGCCACCGTCGGACACAAACTACCGGAGCAGGCGCGGCCTTCACTCGGACCCGACGCCACCGGCATCGGCTGGGTCTACCAGTACGCGCTGGTGGACCGCACCGGCCGGCACGACCTGAGCGACCTGCGCGCGCTGCAGGACTTCAGCCTGCGCTACTGGCTCGAATCGGTACCGGGTGTAGCCGAGGTGGCCTCGGTGGGCGGCTACAGCCGCGAATATCAGATCCAGGTCGATCCGTACAAGCTGGCACATAGCGGTATCACCCTGGATCAGCTCATCAAGGCGGTGCGCGCCTCCAACAACGATGTGGGCGGCCGCGTGCTGGAGATCGCCGGGCACGAGCATTTCGTGCGCGGGCGCGGCTATATCAAGGACAAGCAGGACATCGAGCAGGTGGTGATCCCGAGCGGCATGATGATGGGCGATCACCGGCCGGTGCGCCTGGCTGATGTGGCCAGCGTCTCCCTGGGCCCCGCGATGCAAAGGGGGCTGGCCGACCTCGACGGGCTAGGACAGGCGGTGGGCGGCATCGTCATCATGCGCCACGGCGAGAACGCGCTGCAGGTCATAGACCGCGTCAAACAGCGCCTCGAAGAGGTACGCGGAGGACTGCCGGAAGGGGTCGAGGTGGTGCCGGTCTACGACCGCTCGGGACTGATCGAACGGGCCATCGATACCCTGAAACTTGCCCTGATCGAGGAGATGCTCGCGGTGGCCGCAATCCTGCTGCTGTTCCTGCTGCACGTGCGCTCGGCGCTGGTGGCGGTCATCACCCTGCCGGTGGCGATCCTGCTGGCCTTCATCCCCATGGGTATGCAG
>JASJBU010000070.1 GCA_030066355.1 Gammaproteobacteria bacterium
CCATTCTCCCGCCCATTCGATGGCGGAGGTCGAATCGTTGGGCGGCGCGCCCAGCCAGTGGGTTTCGAGAGCGACCCCGTCCGGTGCCTGATATCGCTCCTCCTCAAGTAGATCCTGCACCTGGAACATACCGTAGACCGGTGCCGCTAACTTACCGCCCACATCCGCGACCACATACTCCACGTCCCGCAGATCCTTGTGGAAGATAATATCATCCTCTTTCACCTGCTCGAATCGACCCAGCTCACGCAGGGGCACGGTGATCCCCGAGCTTGACTGGATAGGCAGATCGCCCAACCGGGTGATTTCGGAGCGCTCAGCCAGTGGTACCTGCATCATAATGTTGATCGGCTCGTGGCCGGCCCGCTGCTTGACGTCACCCAAGGGTGATCCGCCCAAGGCCATGCCCAGATTGCGATTGATGGTATCCACCGAGATACCGCGCCTGACCGATTTTTCCGTATCCACCGTGAAGCGCCAATATTGGTAGGGATCCCGCATGTAATTATCCACATCCCGCAGGCTCTCCGTCTTGGCGAATACCTCGGTCAGCTCCGCAGCAACCTGACGCCTGACTTCGGGGCTGGGGCCGTGCACTTCGGCCACCACTGACTGCAGGACTGGCGGCCCAGGGGGCATCTCGACCACAGCATATTTGGCACCAGTCCCTTCCACCAGTTTTTTCAGATCCTGTCGGGTTTGCACCGCGATCTCGTGACTGGAACGCTCACGTTGTGATTTATGCAGCAATTGGACCTGCACCTCGGCGTGCCAGGGGTCCTTGCGCAGGTAGTAGTGCCGTACCATACCGTTGAAATCGAAGGGTCGTGCGGTGCCCGCATAGACCTGCACCGCAGTCACCTCCGGCATGCCGCGGATCTTCTCCGCCATGCGGTGCGCCATGTTGGCGGTAACCGGTAATGCGGTGCCTTCCGGCATATCCACTACCACCGCGAACTCGGGTTTGTTGTCGAGGGGCAGCATCTTGACCGCCACCCACTTGAAATAGAAGAATGAGCAGGCAAACAGAAAGGTGCCCCACATCACCAGTTTGAACAGCCTGGCCTTATAGGGTGATTCGATCATCGGGGTCAGAGTACGGCGGAACAGACCTTCGAGCTTCTCCGACTCCTTGTGCTCCCGCTCGCCTGCGACCTCGAGGTAACGCATGGAAGGGCGCAGCCAGTGAGAGATGGTGAGATAGGGGGTGAAGACAAAGGCGGCGAACAAGGAGATCAACATGGCGGCGGAACCCAGCGCCGGGATCGGCTCCATGTAGGGCCCCATCATGCCGGTGACGAAACCCATCGGCAGCAGCGCGGCGATGACCGTGAATGTGGCCAGGATCGTCGGGTTACCCACCTCACGCACCGCATCCACCGCAGTGGCTACGTCGGTCTTGCCCTCTTCCAGCCAGCGACGGTAGATATTCTCCACCACCACGATCGCGTCATCCACCAGGATACCGATGGAGAAGATCAACGCGAACAGACTCACCCGATCAATGGTGTAGCCCATCATCCAGGCGCTGAAGATGGTCATCAGCAACACCACCGGTATGACCAGAACCACGACGATGGCCGGGCGGAAAGCCCGGAACGCCGCCAGCACCAGGAGAAAAACAAAACCCGTGGCGACAAACAACTTGAAGATCAGGTCGTTGACCTTGTCCGCCGCCGATTCACCATAGTCCCGGGTGATACTGACCTCGACGTTATCCGGAATCAGTGTCCCCTTGAGATGGTTCACCCGCTCCAGCAGCTTAGTCGCTACCACGACGCCATTGGAGCCCTCTTTCTTGGCGACCGCGATCGTGACCGCGGGCACGCCATCCGCCTTGATATCCAGATTACTGGCACTACCCGTGTAGTAACCGACCAGCTGTTTGGCGTCCTCCGGTCCCTGCTTGACCCGCGCCACATCATGCACATAGACGGGCACATCATTGTGAGTACCCACCACCAGACGGTTGATATCCTCGACCGATTTGAGGAACGAGCCAGTGACCACGGTAAAGTGGGTACTGCCCGCCTCGACGCCACCGGCCTGCTTTTCACTGTTCGCCGTACGGATGGTATTTGCGACCTGATCGAGGCTGATGCCGAAGCCGGCCAGGCGCTCCGGAAAAACCTCAACAGTGACCTGTTCCTTGCGCCCGCCCACCACGAAGCCGTTGCCGGTATCGGGGATCTCTTTGAGGGCCTGCAGCACGTCATGGGCAAGCATCCGCAGCTGACCGTCATCCACATCCGGCGCACCATTGCTGTCCAGATCCTTGGACCAGAGGGTCAGATTGACCACCGGTACATCGTCGATACCCTTCGCCTTGACCAATGGTGGCATCACCCCCGGCGGGATCAGATCCATGTTGGAATCGATCTTGTCATTGACCTTGACCAACGAAGGTCCCATGTTTTCGCCGACCTCAAATTGGATGGTCACCACTCCGCCACCCCGTTGGGATGCGGAATAGACGTGTTTGACCCCCGGGATCTCAGACATGATGCGTTCCAGGGGCTCAATCGCCAGACTCGAGACCTGGGTTGCGGCCGCACCCGGATACTGCACGAAGATATCCACCATCGGTACGGAGATCTGCGGATCTTCCTGACGCGGCGTACTGTACAAGCCAAGTGCGCCCATCAGCATCATGGCCATGAAGAACAGGGGTGAAAGAGGAGATTGGATAAAGAATCTGGCGGTTCGACCGGCGATACCCAGATGCGCTTCGTTATTGGGATCCATGGTATGGAGCTGATCGATTTTCTCGTCGTTCTGGCTCATAGTGCTCTCGAAACTTCGAAAAGTCTGCAGTCACGCCCGCATCGGACCAAGCTGCAAAATACATCAAGGGAGGCCTCTGCCTCCCGTACGTAAGAACGCTAACAATCCTGCGGTATCGGGCTATCCTAGCGAGTCGGCGAGGTCCAACCCGCACTGATCCCCACACCAGGGTTACGCACCACCCGTTCCCCCGCCTGCAGACCCGACAAGACCGTAGTGTAACCGCCAGGCAATTGTTCACCCACTCGAATCAGGCGCAACAAAGGTTTGTTTTCCTCACCCATCACGTAGACGCCGGGAAGGCTGCCGTTGTAACGAATCGCACTGGTGGGGATGATCGGGTTCGATCTGGCCGGTGCATTGAAATCCGGCACCAAAACCTTGGCATACATACCCGGTGCTGAGACACCCTGGGGTAGATCAAACTTGATGGTCACGGTATGTCGCTGGGCATCGGCCATCGGAAAGATCTGGGCCACCCTGACCGGCACCTCCTGATCACCCACATCCAATTCGGCCCGTAGCATCATGCCTTCATTCAATCCGGGGCGGAGCCGGCCCGGTACATCCACCACAATTTGCAGATACTCCACGTCCGCATACTTCAATAATGGTTGACCCGGCTGAACCGTATCACCCACCTCAATGAATTTCTTCATGATAATGCCGTCGAACGGCGCTACACTGCGGGCATCCCGCAACTTGGCATCAATGGCACGAATCTCAGCCTGCACCCGGTACATGGTGTTCTGCGCCTGCTGGATCCCGATTCTGGACGAGTAGATGTCCGCACTGCGTTCCGCGCCCTCATCCCGTTCACCCATGAAGTCCTCCATGGGTCGAGTGAACATCTGATCGAACAGGTTGGGCACACCCATGCCACCCGGTGCCGACCTTGACTTGGGAGACCAAAGTTCCCGGTTGAACTGCACACCGGCATTACGTAACTGGGCATCGGCATTCGCCAGCTGCGCCATCGCCGCCTGCCGCTTGGCTGTTAGTTCACTGTCATCCAGCTCGACCAGCAGATCTCCGTTTTCAAAGGTATCACCCTCGATACCAGCCAGAAACTTAACCCGTCCAGGTAGCTGTGCGGAGAGCGTCACTTCTTTGTACGGCACCACTGTGCCGCCGAGGGAAACATGTGGAACACCTTGTGATTGCTGGACCACGAAGAAGTCACCCGATCCAGCTTGATTGACTGCAATTACATCAGTTGTAAGAAATACTGCCGACGCCATCCAAGCCGTCAGCATCATTGTGTTTAACCTATCACCCATAGTTGTATCGACCTGCTTGAAATTCAGGGGTAGAGCCATGTGTTGAAGCCGCGTAACGACCAGCCTGCTGAGAGGTATGTGTCAAACACGCCCCATTACAGAGAAGCTCTTGATAAAGGGCCCGGCCATGCGCGGATCCTTGATCATAGCGGAGTAGTCACCCACCATGAATTTCATTTTCCTTGAGGTAAAGGCCATGCCCAGCGCCATCATACCGGGCGGTTTAGCCATCCATTTACGCCACTGTTCTTCGGAGGCGCGGATATCCCAGTTCATCTCTTGTCCGGCAAACGAGCCTGCATCGACAGCCTTGCCATTTTCGACAGTCAACACGCCAGTAGGTTGCTCATCGCCATCGAAACCATAGCCGATCACGCTGTTGAAGCCGATTTGTTCGAGGGCGTCCGACAGTTCGGGCTCGGCATTCCAATGTTCCATATAGCCCTTCATCCAGTCATCCGAAAACAGCTCTGCCATTGTGCTCTCCCCAATTAAAACCTTGAAATTCTGTGCATGACGGGGTCTGCAGAATATCACCCCGATTAAAGACCGCTCAGTATCCACGATGCAGCTGGTCAATGCAACTTGAGTGAACTCATGGAAAGACCCTGAAAAGCTTGTAATTAAGCATTACACCAATTACCTAAATAAAGGCAATTCAAACACCTAGGCAAGGGAAATCCAGTATCCTTCCCTGCATAGACACCGGATACGATTTTTCACTATTCCCACCCCGCCTGTCGCGCTACTATTTGTGCATAATCCCGGGCCTGATGGTCCAGAGATTGACAACCCCATTCCCACGCGCAGGAGTCAATTATTCATGCACCCAGCCGGACAGATCATTGAAGCCCGCTTGCAACACCTCGAGTCCCACCTGGAGCAGGAAAATCCGATTCTGCTCAAGACGGTCCAGAGTTTTCGCATACTGGATGGCGTAGCCTTCAAGCTTGGCCTGCTGGAGGGTGATGATTCGTTTGCCACGCAGATCCCCTGGTGGCCACTCATTTCCATCCTTGGGACCTTTTCCGCAGGCAAGTCGACGTTCATCAATCACTATATCGGACAACCCCTGCAGCGTTCAGGCAATCAGGCGGTTGACGATCGATTCACGGTCATCTGCTACAGTAAGGAAGCGACAGCCCATGCGCTGCCCGGCGTGGCATTGGATTCAGATCCCCGCTTCCCTTTTTATCAAATGTCCGACGAGATCGAAAAGGTTGCCCAAGGCGAGGGGGATCGCATCGATGCCTATCTACAGTTAAAGACCTGCCCCAGTGAAAAACTCCGTGGCAAGATACTCATCGACTCCCCCGGCTTCGACGCCGATGCGCAGCGTACTTCGACGCTGCGTATCACCGACCACATCATCGATCTCTCAGATCTGGTGTTGGTGCTGTTTGATGCCCGCCACCCCGAGCCCGGTGCCATGCAGGACACCCTCAGGCACCTGATCGACCGCACCATCCATCGAGCCGATACGGGTAAGTTCCTCTACATCCTCAATCAAATCGACACTACGGCCAGGGAAAACAATCCGGAAGACGTGATCGCCGCCTGGCAACGCGCACTTGGGGAAAGAGGCCTGACCGCCGGACGCTTCTACGCAATATACAACCCCGATGCTGCAGTACCCATTGATGATGAAGCGTTGCGCAATCGCTATGAGACGAAACGGGATGCAGACTTGAGTGAAATCCACAGCCGCATGGAAGAGGTCGAGATCGAACGCGCCTATCGTATCGTGGGAGCTTTGGAAAAGACCGCCCGGGATATCGAGGAACGCAGCATCCCCATCGTACGCCGGGCACTGTCTCATTGGCGCAAGCGAGTGCTCTGGGGGGATGCGATACTGATGGGGGTCCTGTTGCTGGTCCTGCTCGGTATGACGATCAAGGCGGGTTACTGGTCCGGTTTGAGTTTCACGCCTCCCTGGATGCAGGCAGACACTGACCCACTCATTCCCTGGTTGGTGCTCGGTGCGCTCGGTATCACCCTAGTGATCATACATTTCGTCGTTAGAGCGATCTCGGCCAAGACCTTGTTGGGATCCCTTAACCGAGAGTCGGCCAAGGCCGACCTCAAGGGCAACCTCGCCGGGGCGTTTCTGCGCAGCACCAAGCCTTGGCGAAGCATCTTTCAGAAATCACCGGCAGGTTGGGGACGTAAGGCCCGCCGGCAGCTAACACAGGTGATTCAGGATACCGACACCTATGTACAAACCCTCAATGATCAGTTCACCAATCCTTCGGGAGCAATGAAGAGCATGCAGGAGGCACCCGAATCTGCTGTCGCCCCCCATACGGCAGAGAAACCAACCACGGCCACCGCGGCAGAGACTGGCTGAGCAACCAACAGGCCTGGGACCCAGCAAGCAATCTTGCTTGTATGAATGAACAGACGCCTGTCCGTGACAGGGCAGGCATCGCGAATATCCACAGCGGACGGGCAGACCACTCGATCGTCGGCTGCCTTGATGACCGACCCGCCCTCCACCCACTCAAGACGGTTCGCAACGAACCCTGCGGGCTCTGCCCGATCTTCGTCAGTAACCCTGGCTATCTCGATTTTGAAAAGGGATCCCAGGCAGGAGAGGAAATCAAAGAGGCCGACAACACCGCCCGGTAAAGCGACAGGGTTCTCTGACCGCTCAGCCGTGCGGCTGAATCGATTCTGACTATACCGCCAACATTCTTGCCACTGCCCCGATCTCCTCCTTTTGCTGGATAAAATCCAACTCGATGTCACTCAAAGCATCTTCAGGAATGCCCACTGCATCTCCCAGGTTCGCGCGGATCAGATCGACCAATGACTCTTCCTGATCCGCATCCAGCCAGCTGACGATGGTTTTGATGAGCCTGGATTCGAAGGTCGGCTCGGGGCAACCCTCCGCCGTGCTTTGTGATGCGATGGCCTGCACGATGAACTGGGGCAGATGCCAGCGATGGGTCAGCCATTCTCCGGCTTCACGACTGCTGATCCCCACCAGTTCGCGCTCCAGGCTTTCCACATCTTGATCCGGCTCTCTGTTCAACTCGGCCAGCACTTGAGCATAATCCTGCGGGAACTCGTGAACCAAGATGAGCACACCGATATTGAAGAGGAGACCCGTGAGATAGACCTCATCGGGCTCCGGACGTTCGGGACCCTGCAATTTCAAGACCAGTTTTTTGGCCAGCTGGGCACCGCCAAAGGCCAAAAACCAATAATGATCAAGTCTGAATCCCGGACACTTGGAGGCATCGAATGCACCACAGAGCGCGATACTGAAGGCCAGGGTTTTTACCATCTGTAGACCCAGTACCCGAATGATCGCTTCGGAAACCGTAATGACAGGTCTCGCTTGGGCAAAATACGCCGCATTGGCCAACCCAATCACCCTTGCGGTCAACCCAGGGTCCTGCTCGATGACCTTCGCCAAATCTTCAATCTCCAAGTCATCGTCAGATAGCATGCTCAGCAATTGAGTCACGGTGCTGGACAACGCCGGCAGCCTTTCCAATTGCAACACCTTATACCGGGCAACCTCTGTTGAGTACATATTCGAATCTGTTCCACTTATCTTCCGTCAACAGAATAAAAATCGGCTGAGTCCTCCAAAACTTTACTTTTATTCCTTACCCGAAATAATGATCCACTAAACGCCGCATCTCACTGATCGTACGTGACCATTCAATCAAATTATGGTGTGCAGCATCGAACAAGTCCGCGGCACTGGCAGAAACAGGCGCTTTCACCCATCATTTTGTGAGAGGCACTCACTGTCCACCCTCGCTCAGCAAACTGGAGCTGGGGTAGTAACCGGCATTCGACGAACAGTGCATGAAAACTTCTCCAAGAAGTCAGTGTAGCTGTTACACTAAGAGCCCCGCTGAATCAGCGATAATGCCATTTTCTCAATGCGCAAACCACAGCCATTCCCCTATCGCTATGCCTATCCCCACCCGGCAGTGACCACGGATGTCATACTCTTTACCATCAAGGACGCACAGTTACAGATTCTCCTGATCAGACGGGCGCAGCCCCCTATGCAAGGTAGCTGGGCGTTGCCTGGGGGCTTCCTGAATATCGATGAATCCTTGGAGGACTGTGCCAACCGGGAACTGCAGGAAGAGACCGGCATCAGCGGGGTCCATCTTGAGCAACTCTACACCTTCGGCCGACCAGACAGGGATCCGCGGGAACGGGTCATCAGCGTTGCCCACTACGGCCTGGCGCCTTCCGACAAACTGAGCCCAACGCCGGCCAGTGACGCACAGGACGTCAACTGGCACCCGATCAACGACCTGCCCGAATTGGCCTTCGATCATGCCGACATCGTCAACCTCGCCCATCGACGTCTGGTGAAAAAGCTCGACGATGCCAGCACCGCATTCCAATTAATCCATCCCGAGTTCACCCTTAGTGAACTCCAGGCCGTCTTTGAGATCATCTTGAACAAGCGCCTGGACAAGCGGAATTTCCGCAGACGTATGCTGGACATGGAATTGCTGGAAGAAACGGGGAAGTCTTTCAGCAACGGCAATCATAGACCCGCTAAAATCTACCGTTCCAAGAACCCAGAGCGGGTCGTCATACTCAAATAATGTAGCACCGAGGATCTGTCATGAGCGTCGCATCGATCAAACTGCCAACCATCCAAGTCCCCCCCCACCCACAATGGCCCGATTTGACCCCGGATGAAGTGGCGGCACTGAAAAACAAGATCAGCGCCCAACTGCAGGCTCAGGACGCCGTGCTGGTCGCTCACTATTATACCGACGCCAACCTTCAGTCGTTGGCCGAGGAGACCGGCGGTTGTGTCGCAGACTCACTTGAAATGGCACGCTTCGGCGCCGCTCAGGACGCACAAACCCTGGTGGTCTGCGGGGTGCGCTTCATGGGCGAGACCGCAAAAATCCTGAATCCGGAAAAACGCGTCATCATGCCCGACCTGAATGCCACCTGCTCACTGGACGAAGGCTGCCCCGCGGAGCAATTCAGTGCCTTCTGTGATGCCCATCCCGAACACAGGGTGGTGGTCTATGCCAACACCAGCGCGGAGGTCAAGGCCCGCTCCGACTGGGTGGTCACTTCGGGGATCGCCCTGCCAATCGTGAAATATCTGGCGCAACGGGGTGAGAAAATCCTCTGGGCCCCTGATCGGCATCTCGGCAGCTATGTACAGCGGGTGACCGGGGCTGAGATGATCTTCTGGCCAGGCTCCTGTGTGGTGCATGAGGAGTTCAAGTCTGTGGCTCTGGAGCGAACTCGCCGCCTGCACCCGGATGCGGCGGTGCTGGTGCACCCGGAGTCCCCGCAAAATGTCATCGACCAGGCGGATGTGGTCGGTTCCACGACCGCCCTGATCAAGGCTGTGGCCGAGATGGATAACCAGGAGTTCATCGTCGCCACCGATGGCGGCATCTTCTACAAGATGCAGCAGATGGCACCGAACAAGGTCTTGATTGAGGCCCCTACGGCCGGCGAAGGCGCCACCTGTGTCAGCTGCGCTCACTGCCCCTGGATGGGGATGAATTCACTGCAGAACCTGTCGGAAGTGCTGGAGAGTGATTCGAACGAGATCCACATCGATTCCGCGGTTCGCGAGCGGGCCGTCGTGCCGATCCAGCGTATGCTGGATTTTGCTGCGGAACACGGCATCGGTATGCAGAACAAGGGTAATGCCTGATCAGCACTCAGCAGTCGGCCTGTGGACTGATTAGCGTTCGCTTCGGCACTACCAGGGTGAGAATGAATTCATGAAGTCGATCGGCCGTCCCATCTGATTGATATCCCGGCTCATAACACCGGTATTCACCGTCATCGCGCGCATCGATTGGTTCATCTCATGGATGTTCTGGGTCATGGCCTGCATACTCTGACTGACCGCGGTGAAATCGACACGCATGCTGCTGGTATCACTGTCCATGCTGGCGATATGTGATTCCATGCTGTCGATCTTGTCGACCAATACGGAGATCTGCCC
>JASJBU010000071.1 GCA_030066355.1 Gammaproteobacteria bacterium
AGCGATGCTTTGAGTGAGGCCATTTCCTGGGGAAAGCCGTAGATCTGGGTGCGACGCTGCAGGTCCCGCTCCCGATGCATGCGGCTGATCATGCGCTCGTTGAGGCGCTGCAGGAGCGCGTCATACTCCTCGGCGAACAGCCCCACAGGGGCCTCCTGGTCCTGTTTATCGTCCAGCGGAAAGCTCATGCCCCAGACCTGTGTCCGGTCATCTCGTCCCAGATCTTCGAAAAATTCGCTGAAGCCGGCCACCAGGTCGCATTTGGTGAAGGTCATGTAGACGGGAACCCTGACGCCGAGGCGCTCGTTGAGTTCCTGAATACGATTCCGGATGGCGCGGGCATGCAGACCACGCTCCTCCTCGGTTTGCAGCAACAGATCCGCTATGCTGACCGCGACCAGGATACCGTTGATCGGGCGGCGCTTGCGATGTTTCTTGAGCAGGTCGAGAAAACCCAGCCAGGCGCTGGAGTCCAGGGCCTCCTGGCTGTCCTGGGTGGTGTAACGCCCGGCGGTATCCAGCAGCACGGCATCATCGGTGAACCACCAGTCACAGTTACGAGTGCCGCCTACCCCACGGATGGCGTCCTTGCCGAAGCGTTCGGAGAGCGGGAACTTCAGGCCCGAATTAATCAGGGCGGTGGTCTTGCCGGAGCCCGGCGGGCCGATGATTATGAACCAGGGCAGCTCGTAGAGATACTGAGAGCCGCTGAAGCGTCCCCCGTCATGGGACTTTTTCAGGACCGTGAGGGCCTCATCGAACCGTTCGTTGAGGATCTGCAGTTCTTCGGCGGACAGATCGGGGGTGGCGGGCTCCGCCTGGCTGATATCCTCCATCATCTGCTGGTCGGCTTTGCGGGCCTTGAGTTTCGACCAGACTAGATTGATCAACCAGAGCAGCAGCAGAAAGAGGATGGCCCCGAGTCTGACCCACAGTACCATTTCATCCAGGGTGAACAGGGGGATCACGAACCAGAGGATGGCGCTGAGGGCTATCAACCCGAGGAGTTGGATGACCCAGCGCTTTTTAAAGAACAGGAGGATAGCGCGCATCATTTTTCCAGTATGATCTCGACCCGGCGGTTTGTTGCTCGATTGGCCGGGGTGTCGTTCGGTACCAGGGGTTCATTGTCGGCTCTTCCTTCAGCGGTTATCTCGCCGGTCGTGGACGATGCTTGACGTAGGAAATCCGAGACGGCTTCCGCTCTGGCCATGGAGAGGTGCCAGTTCGATGGAAATCGAATGGTATGGATCGGTACGTTGTCGGAGTGTCCCGCCACCACCACATTGGCGTCCAGGGTGGAGACGGCCTCGGCGATGCGGGTGAGCAGCGGTTTGAAATCTTCCGCGACCTTGGCCCTTCCTGACGTGAAGAGACCCTTGTTGCGCAGGCGGATGATGACATCGGTGTAATCATCGATCAGCTCGATCAGGCCCTGTTCGACCTCTGGTTGGAGCAGCTCAGAGATGCGTTCGTACAGGGTGTCTTGCTGAACGGCTGGTGCAGCAATGACTGCTATGTCTCGCGGGGGCGGTGCTTCACGACCGATGCTGTGCAGGGTTTTGAAGATGGGTGATGAAGCCTGATTGATGAAGGTGCTGAACACCAGGTAGATACTCAACAGGAGCACACCGGAGAGGGCCCCCACCACCCACAGGGGGACATAGTGGCGCAGGGCTTCACGGGGCTGTTCTTCTCCCTGCCAGTGTGGGGAGAGGTCCTGTTCATAATCGCCACGCTGTAAACGGATGGCGTGATAGGTGCTGTCGATGATGCCGTCGAGAGTGCGCATGCCGCCTTCCAGCACCCGGTACTTGCCCTGGAACCCCATGCTCAGGCAGATGTACATCAGCTCCAGCATGTCGACATGGCGTGGCGGATCCTTAAGCATCCGTTCCAGGATCAGGAAAAATTTCTCGCCGCCCCAGGCCTCATTGTGAAACAGAATGAGCAGGCTTTCGGTGCTCCAACTGCTCTCATTGCCCCATGGGGTGTTGAGCACGATCTCATCGATGACTGTACACAAACTGTAACGTGCTGCATTGACGGTTTCTCGATTGATGCCCGATCTGAGGGCCTGAGTCTCGAAATTTTTCAGCTCATCCTCCATGCGGCGGCGCAACCCTGCAACATCCCGGTGAGTAGGGGTGTTTCTCAGTTTTCCCAAAAGGGACAAGAGCGGTCCAGCTGCGACTACCAGTTGGTTGAGTCCCCGGTCTACAGAGAGATTGACCCGCTGCAGTGGGGGTGGACTGGTGCTGTAGGCAGGTGGTGCGCTGGCTGCGGGGGATGGGCGGCGTCCTCCCGGGGAGGGACGAATAACGGTGCGATCACTGTCATCGCTGTCGGAGTTGAAAAAAGGATCGTCTGTATTCACGTGACCTTAGCCTTTGATGGCCCAGAACTCCAATTCGATACCCGGAAATTCACCGCCGACATGAAAGGCGAATCCTCCGGAGCTCTTCAATTGTTTCCAGAGCTCGCTGTTGCGGTCCAGATCGAAATAGTTGAATCCGGCATGGTAGGGGATCTGTCTGGGAGCGACCGGCAGGGGGCGGATACCGATACCAGGTAGCTGTGAATTGACCAACTGTCTGATCTGCTCAACGGGACCGATCTTGACCTGGGTGGGGAAGCGGGACCTGAGCATTTCGTCAGCGATCTGAGCACTGACCGCGAGCACGAAATTAGCGTTGTCGAGAAGGCTGTGGTCCGCCAAGGGGGCGACCCGAATCCCATACTTCCTCTCCTGCAGCGGAATAGGAATAGCGTTTTGCTCCAACACCATGCTGAGAGACTGACGTAGGGAGGCCATCAGTGCTGCGAAGCTGGTTTGTAAATCGTCATGCTGATAAGCGGCAAGCTCATCAGGGCGTTTGCTCTTTGCCGCGAATGTAGCCAATTCACCGGCCATTTGTACACCGACCCGATAGAACTCTTCGGGGTGCAGGCCTTGCATATCTGAGAGGTGGGTGAACAGGGGTTGCCAGCGATTGACTGCCTGCAGCATCATGAAATCCGCGATTTCGGCCGCACCGCCGCGACCCGACTCGGTGATCCTGCCGGCCAGGGCCTCACCGCGATGATGCAAGAGGCCTTGCAGTTCTTCAAGATAGCCATGCAGCACGGGCACGGCACTGCAGAAGAGGCATGGCGGGATGAATTCATCATCCAGGATGAGCTGTTTGTCGGACCTGACTTCAGTAATTCGGGCGACAGGGGTGGAGATGAACTGGTCGCGGTCGGTGGATTCCAACATGAGCTGGAAATGCAGGCGACCGGTCTGTACGTCTGCTTTGGTATCGGTCGTTGCGTTGCTGTCCTCGATCTCATGATCGCGGGTCAGGTATCTGGCGAGGATATCGGGGGTCTCGCGACTATCCGCTTCGGTCTGCCCCTGGCGTCTGGCCGGTAGGGCCAGGTAGATGATCTCTTCACGAGTGTTGTTCGGGACGGTCAGGATATTGGGTGGTTCGTCTTCATGGGGTACGTCAAACGGTGTGCCATCCGGTAGTATGCCTTGGCAAACCGACAGGGCGATTTTGCCTTGAGTCAAGAGGTCCTTGTCGATCTTGAAATCGGTCATTCCCCAATCATAGGCTTTCAATGGAGCACATCTTGACTCCAGCAGATTCTCAAAATAGCGGTCGTGTTGTTGAAAATGGTGGGGGCGAAGGAACATGCCTTCACTCCAGATCACTTTATTCCGCCAGGTCATAATCTCTCAATCCTGGTTTGTGACAGTTGATTTATTATTTCCCTGCTGCAGTTTAATCGTTCTCTGCAGGTTGGCTCTCCGAGATGGAAACCTCATTCCGTCCCAAAAGAATAGTATAGGCGTTAGTTTCATGCTCGGTTATCTTTACCACCGCGCGCCAAGTGGCATGATCCAGATCGCGAAATGCCACCAATACTGCCAAGTATCGAGTTGCGGGATCGAGTTCCCGATCAAGGGTTCTTGTTTCGTTCGGATTAAACCTCAACTCGTCTCTAGCAAGAAGCTCTTCAGCCAAAACACTGGATTCGTTATCAAACAGACTAAAAAAATCACTGCTCTTGAAGTTGGCTGCTGACTTCAGCTCATAGAGCCTCAGGATGACGGGCGAAGGCGCTCCATCGGCATTTGGATTCAGGTGACTCGATGTGAGGAATTTTGCCACTAGAAGGCTCGGAGGTGGCGGCTTCTTGGCAAAACAACCGGTCAACGCGATACCAAAAAAGATCAGGACGGCAGTTGTGATGAGTTGCCGAGTCCGCATGATCATCTCCTGTGCTTGTGTTTATAGCGTTAAAATTAAGATCCGTCGCAGGTGGGGTGTATGCCCCTAGGCGATTACGATCTGTTTGCTCAAAGTCAATCCGGATATTTTATTGTTGTTGTCACAGGACTTGGTAAAACCATCCATGCAATAGTTATGTCTTCCAGTTTAGAACATCGCTGAGATAAGGCGGATCTGCTAGAGATCGGGTGTCCGGTGATCCGTCTCAGACCTTTTTGCGCGACTGTACCAGCTTAGTGATCTGTGATTCATAGGCACGGGCGAATTCTTCCCCAAAGAAGTCTTGAAAATTATCCTCCGCTTCCATGAGCAGCTCTTTGTGCTTTTCAGCATATTGCTCCCAGTACCAGGCCTTTTTACTTTCGAGAATGCTGCGCCCGCCTTTGCGTGCAAAATACTCTTCCAGGGCATTGGGTTCGAATCTTTGCAGCATGGCGGAAAGGGCGGCCTGCATACCGGCCATCACCGCCATCTGATGGGCCTGAATATCCTCGATGGCCTGACGCACAGATTCCAGTGGCGGAAGGTAGGCGCTGTTTGAATGGGTCAGTAGGTGTTTCATGGCATCTTCGACGCTCACCGAAAACTTCAATGGATTATTTTCGACGGGGCGAATGGTGGTCAACTGCATTCTGAATTCACTTTTGATGTCTGCTCTTGCCCGCAAGACCTCCATGACACCACTGACCATCTCACTCATCAGCGAGCCGATGATGCGCAAGCTCTCTGCAGCCTGCTCCGGGGGAATATCCAGGGGTTGAATGCCTGCCCCTGCCAAGAGTTTGTTTAAGCTTTCCAGATCATTGCCAGTCACCGTTTGAGTGTCGGGTGTCTGTCTGGTGATGGTTGAGGCCGGTGGTTCTGGGATCGGGGCGGTTAATTGAGAAGGTGGAAAATCGCTGGCCACTTCTGAGTTTTCTTCCATCAGATCCCAATCCTCCGGGATGCTCTGTGGAGGCTGAAAGAACTGATTTTCCGCTCCCACATGGTCGGGTTCCGAGCCCTTTTGAGGGGTATCCGGCATGTCGAAGTAGGAGTTGGTGGTAGGTCCCGTTATTTCCCCGCTATCCCGGTCATCGGTCGCAGGAATATCGAACCCGCTGTCTGTAACTGATAGGCCAGACTCAGATGCAGTCGGATTGAAAAAATCCTCTTCCAGATCTGCAGGAGCACCCGTGTCCATTGCATTATCCTCAAGGACCGCTTCGATTTCATAGTCGCCAATAAGGATCCTATCTCCGTTCGTAAGGGGTGCGCTGTTACCCTGTCCCATAGGCTGCGAATGGGCATTCATGTAGACACCATTCGTACTGGTATCTGTCAAGAAAAACTGGTCGTTTTGCAGGGTGATCTTTGCATGTTTACCAGAGATAAAGCGTTCAGGGTCTGGTAACACCCAGTCATTATCGGCCGCCCGGCCTATGGTTCCTCCATCTGTACCAAAGACTGTGCCCATGGGCATGCTGGTAGGTTGGTGGCGATATGTGATGACATTCAAGCGAAGTTTCATGAGCGATGCGGTTGATATATGGCCTGTCCTGGCAATCCATTATTCCAAACTCGTTCTGATTGTAGTGGAGAGTATGGTTGTATTTCCACTCTCAGAGGTCACTAGTAAAGCATACCTGAAATGCCTCATGAAAACTCAATTTGAATTTGGGAATATTACGCATATACTCCAGTATGTTGGGTAGTGCCAAGTTGTATCAGAAAAACTGGTTTAACAAGGCAGAATTGGGGATTTAGGGATCAAACAAAAACAGTGGAGGAGTTGGGGTATGTCCGCGATTGGAAGAATAAGGGGACTCTTACGGACTTCTTGGGTGTACGGTACACTCAGCTTACTGACTATCAATCTCATCGCTGCAGAGCTGCCAGATCCAGGCAAACCTCGTCAACTGGATCCGGATGAGGGCATACCAACTCTTGATATTCCTCTCCCACAAGAGGGTGCTGAGGAGGATGCGTTCAAAGGACTCGAAATACCTCCCAAGCGGGAACGCCTTCCGGATGAACGTACCATTCAGGTGACTCAATTCAATGTTGGGCGTTTGATCCCCGACAACCAGGTAAGTGGTGAGTGCATCAAGACTCAGACACCAGGATTCTGTCTGGTAGAAGTCAAGCAGCCTGATCTTGATGAGCTTTTAAGTACTGTCATTTCAGAATATCAATCTGAATTTACCATCTTCGAGCTGGAAGACGTGGCTCTCAGAGTGACGAATTATTTTCGTAATCAGGATCTTATCCTCGATACTGCTTTCATCCCGCCACAGGATGTGCAAAACAACACGGTTGCCATTCATGTGTTACAGGGGCGCTTGGGTCATGTCAGCGTCAAGGGTAACGAGGATTACACGGAAGATGTTCTGATATCCCCTTTTCAACGATTGTTGAGTCAACCTGTGACACGCAGTGAAATCACTCACTCGTTGCTTACGGTCTGGGATTTTCCTGGGCTGGCACTGTCCGACCGAAAGGCACAATTGACCTTTTATCCCGGAAGTTCGGTAGGCGAGACGGATATCGAAATGGAGGTTTTCGAGGAAGAATACCCATTCAACCTGAAATTCTCCCTGGACAATGCAGGTTCTGAGTATTCGGGCGTCTATCGAGGTACCCTGAGCGTCGATTTCAATAACCCGACAGGGAGTGCCGACCAGTTATCGGTAGCCTTGTCTGCCAATGCCGATCCGGCTAATGGCGAGTTTTATGCGTTGGACTACTTTCGTCCGCTGTTCACCTCTGATTATCGAGTCAGTATCGGTGCCAGTAAGAACGATTTCGAGCTGAGTCAGGAGTTTGAAGATTTCACCGGCGTCACCGAAGAGGCCTATATCGGGGTGGATAGGGTCTTCATGCAGAGCTTTCGGAGTCGACTGGGTGCTGGTATCAGGTTCAGTCGTAAGAATGCCAAGACCTTCTTCATGGGGGAGGAGGAAGACGAGGACAAACTCGCCGTCCTGAACCTCATGGCCGACTACATGTTCACCGACCAGGTGTTAGTCACACAGGGCGCGAATCAGACCCGCCTGGTTGTGGATTATGCCCATGGTTTTGGCGACTTGATGGGGTCCATGGAGTCGGAGAATGATCCTGACTCGAGCAGGACCATAGCGTCGAATGAAAAGGCCGGTGCGAAATTCGATAAGCTCAATCTGGGGCTGGCCAGAAAGCAGCGGTTCATTGCCGATACCGCTCTTTGGTTTAGATTCAATGGTCAGTACAGTCCCGACCCACTGGTCTCCCTGGAACAGTTTGCAATGGGTGGTCCGAACAGTGTTCGCGCTTACCCAACCGCAGAGTTTTTGCGCGACAAGGGGTACTTTGTTTCCCTGGAGTGGGCCACTGAACTACCGTTCTTAAGTGAATCTGCCGTCCCTGCTTGGTTAGCGGGTGATAGAGAGACGACCTGGGGCCGCGCAATTACCTTGTCATTGTTTGCTGATTACGCAGAAGGTTGGTTGAACGACGCAATCGATGCCAGCCAGGAAGAGAGTGAAACATTAGATGGGATCGGCATCGGATTGAATTTCCAGACAGCCAGAACCAGTCTCAACATGTCATTGGCCACCCCGCTGGGAGACAGGGAGCCCAGCAATGATGAAGATCCGCAGTTTTTTGCGCATCTCATGATTCAGTTTTATTGATATGGGATTTGACGTCGTTGAGTCAATAACATCAGGACATCAAGATAGAGCAACAGCTATCACTGTTGGGGGTAGGGAAGAATGAAGAGTCAAGGTCAAAGTTTCAGAGCCAGGAAAGCCGCAAAAATAAAAAAACATAAACTGCATACATATCGTATGAAATACCTGGCTGGTTTTGTTCGTGCTGCGATTGTACTCCCGGCTGGAATGCTACTGGCCCACAACAATATGGTCTTTGCCGGTCCACAAGGTGGACAAGTGGTCGGCGGTCAGGGCAGCATCAGCACCCCGGATGCCAACACCACACTGATCCAACAGCAGTCACAAAATATGGCAGTCGAGTGGCAGAGCTTCAATGTCCAGACCCAGGAGTTGGTACAGTTTCAACAGCCCTCTGCTTCATCGGCGGTCCTCAATCGCATCCTCGATCAAAATCCCAGTCAGATCTTCGGCACTATTGAAGCCAATGGCCGGGTCTTTCTAGTCAACCCAAACGGGATCATTTTCAGCCCTACAGCTTCGGTCAATGTCGGCAGCCTGATTGCCGCTGGGCTAGACATGGATAGCGTGAAATTCATGAATGGCCAGTACGAGATGGGGGTACCGGAAGGCGTCAATCCCGGTGCGGTCATCAACCGAGGGATGATCAAAGCCGCCACTGGCGGGTCGGTCACCTTGGTCGGCGGTGCCGTTTCCAATGAAGGACTGATCATTGCTGATGTCGGTTATGTGAATCTGGCGTCCGGTAGAAAAGCGGTCGTCGATTTCGACGGTAACGGATTGATCTATTTTCAAGTGGATGAATCGGTTCTGGAAAATACCTCCGGTCTGGATACGTCTGTCAATAATTCCGGAGAGATCAGTGCAGAAGGCGGTACGGTGGTCATGTCTGGCCATACTGCGCGAGATATTTTCAGCAAGGTTGTCAATAACGAAGGTATCATCCGCGCCGGGAGTATCGATGATGCTGGCGGCACCATTCGTCTGACTGGCATCGGCGGCCATGTTGCCAACAGTGGCACGCTGGATGTTTCTGGCGCACAAGGCGGTGAAGTCACAATCTCCGGTGAAAACATCGAGCATACAGGAAGTATCAGTGCCAACGGCTCAAATGGAACCGGTGGCTTCGTTGAATTGGTCTCTGAAGATACGACCTCGATAAGGGATAGCGGCAGTATATCGGTCCAGTCTGAATCGGCAGGAGAGGGCGGCAGTATCCATGTCCTTGGTGACAAAGTTGAATTACAGGATACGGCTGTAGTGGATGCTTCCGGTGAACTGGGTGGTGGTGAAGTGCTGGTAGGTGGTGGCTTCCAGGGGGCAGACCCGGATATACAAAATGCAAGCGAAACTCACATTGCTATCAATTCGGAAATCAAGGCCAATGCTGAAACGGATGGGGATGGAGGCAAGGTCATTATCTGGTCCGACGATACTACCAAGATGTATGGACAGATCGAAGCCCGTGGTGGGACTTTGTCAGGAGACGGTGGATTCGTCGAGATATCGGGAAAGAATCATCTAGTCTGGAAATCAGTCGTCGATCTCAGTGCGGAATCGGGTGAGCCAGGAACGTTATACCTCGATCCGATTTTGGTGGAGGTCTGTGATGGCGGTGACCTTGCTTGTACGGATGATGGCAGTACTATGTTCGAAGATCAATTGATAGCGACTCAGCTAGGCACCAGCAATGTAACGATTACAACAGGCGGGTCGGCGGATGGTGACATCATCTTTACTGACCATGATACCGGTAGCGGTGACGGACTGAATATCAGTTGGACTGCGAATACGGATTTGATTCTATACGCTGATGATGACGTGAGTTTGCAAGGCACGATCAGCGGAACTAATTTAATTGCAGACATCATCATCAGCTTTGGTCAAGACACCATTTTTAATGGGACATTAAGTATAAACGGAGCTGTTTTATCTGCAGGTGGCAACGTCACTGCGCTAGGTGGGACTGGTACGGACACCATTGACATTTCAGGTTCGGGGGGAGGAAACACGGTCAATCTGCAGACCAGCTCAATCAGTGGCATCCTGACCAGTTTTTCAGGCATAGAGAATTTCACGGGCGA
>JASJBU010000072.1 GCA_030066355.1 Gammaproteobacteria bacterium
TTGCGTTGCTGCTGGTGAAAGGTTTCAAAATCAAACAAATGGCAATGAACGGGAGCTGATCGAGAGTACCGCACGTTGGTATGGGAAACAGTTCATGTGCAAGCCAGGTGTTAAATCTCCAGCAGAGCTCAATACAAAGCTCATGAATGACATCGCTTTTATGGTGAATCTTCTGGCCACTGAGCCAGTCAATTGAGGCTTGGCAGGTCTGATGGTTTTTGCCGGACCCGTTTAACCGCAGACCGATGGGCTGGTTTTATAACCCGACTATCCGACTGAGTTTATTTCTTCACCGATCCGGTTAGAATCCTCGCTGCAATCCAACCAGCAGCAGGAAATCATATGAAGATCTCGATCATCAGCGGCAGCCACCGTCAGCATTCCCAAAGCGTCAAGGTCGCCCGGTTTATGCAACGCACCCTGCAGGAACAGGGCTTATGCGACGAGACCTGGTTATTCGATTTGGCGGATAACCCGCTACCACTGTGGGACGAAGGCGTTTGGGAGGGAGACCCGGCCTGGCAGGAACGCCTGGCGCCCATCCGCAGCCAACTGAGCGAGAGTGACGGCCTGGTGGTGGTCTCGCCGGAATGGCACGGGCAGGCACCTGCCGGTCTGAAGAATTTTTTCCTGCTTTGCGGCAAAGACCAGGTCGGCCACAAACCCGCCCTGATCAGTACCGTCTCGTCAGGTGACGGCGGGGCCTATCCGGTTGCCGAACTGCGCATGAGCAGCTACAAGAACAACCGGATCTGCTACATTCCGGAACAGATCATCGTGCGCAATGTAGAGTCGGTCTTGAATGATGATTCCGAGCAGAACAACCCGGATGCAGACAGTTATTTTCGGGAACGCATTCAATACGCGCTTGGCATTCTGCTCGAATACGCCAAGGCGCTGCGTCAGGTTCGCGACAGCGGCGTTACCGCGACCGAGCAATTTCAGAACGGCATGTAAAGCCACCCCCGGCAGTCTGCCGACCGGTCGGGCCTGCCGGGGACTCTACCTTGCGGGATTACTGATCCACCGCCTTCAGTGGGAACTGCTTGGCAAATTCCATCACCTCATCCATGCTGGCATTACTGCTGGACAGATTGAGCATGGCGCCGGACTGTTTCAGGGAGATCATCAATTCCGCTCGATTCCCCTGGTCCATGACGATGGCCGTGTAGCGCTGAATGCGGACCTTTTTACCGGCCTGGGCCAGTCCCATCTGGCTGAATATACCGGCCATACCTCCGCTTCCACTGTTGTAGGTCACCTTGATCGTCTTGTCGGCCTTGGAATATTGGGTCTCAATGGATGAGAAACCCATGACCTTCTGCTGGCTGATCTTACCCCGCTTCCAGCCATCGACCTCTTCGACAAAACCCTCAGATTTCTTCGCCTGCTGGATCTGCTCCAGGGATTCCAGGCACCATCGGGCTTCCTCAATCGCCCCGAGCAGATCACCCTCCTCGTACAACTGGCCCGCCTGAGTGCAATACTCCTTTGGCGTACCTTCGGCCAGGGCTTGCCCACAGAGGCAAAGTCCCAGAATCACAATGCTGAACAGTTGTTTAATCATGAATAAAATTCCTCACGGACAAGCGGATTTTCAATCTTATTGTCGTTTTGACCCGCATCAGATCTGGATTTGCAATCCAAGTGGCTGATAATCAGCAGGAAAAAACCCGCAGCTATTGGTTGGATTCAAGTACCCTGCAACCATTTCAGCGTATACTCCTCAAAAACACAAACCAAAACCGACTCCATCACCCCATGTTCACGAACACCGCCAATCGTATGTTGCTCTTCGCAATACTGTGTATTCAGCAACTCGCGCTACCTGGTGCCCAAGCAGAAACGGACGCCCAGGATGTCTTCGAATTCGATGATTTTCCCTTGGAAGACCCCATGGAACATCCGGACTGGTTCAAGCACAGCTTTCTCGATCTTCAGGAGGACCTGGCCGATGCCATCAAACAGGGCAAGCAGGGCATCATCGTCTATTTCGGTCAACGCCGTTGTGCTTACTGTAAGATGCTGTTGGAGGTGAATTTCGGGCTGAGTGACATCACCGCCTACACCCGGAGAAATTTCGACGTCATCGCCATCGACATCTGGGGGATCGATGAGGTGACAGACGTCAATGGCAAACTGCTGACCGAGCGGGAATATGCCTTGCGGGAGAACACCAACTTCACCCCATCCCTGATCTTCTATGATGCACAAGGCCGAGAAGCCCACCGCCTGCGTGGATACTATCCACCCTATAAATTCCGTGCCGCCCTGGAGTATGTGGCCGATAGCCACTATCAGCAGGAGTCCTTTGGTGACTATCTAGCGCGGGGCGACTCAGGCACCGCCTTCGAGCCCGGCGATTTGAACGAAGAGGATTTCTTTATCCCTCCGCCGCACAATCTGGATCGTTCTCGATTCACTGGTGAGCGTCCCCTGGTGGTCTTTTTCGAACAGGGCAACTGTCACGCCTGCGATGTGCTGCACGGACAGCCGCTCCGCGAACCGGCCATCAACCGGTTGATCCGTAAATTCGACAATGTTCAACTCGATATCCATGCCGACACGCCGGTCATCACCCCTCAGGGGCAGAAGACCAACGCCAAGGATTGGGCCAGGGCACTTGGGCTTTTCTACACCCCGTCTTTGCTGTTCTTTGACGAGCGCGGCAAGGAGATCATTCGGGTCGATTCGGTGGTGCGATTCTACCGGTTGAGAAACGTGATCAATTACATCAACAGCCGTGGCTACCTCACTGAGCCCAACTATCAGCGTTGGCGCGTCAACCGTGGTTTCTAGCTCTTCGTCTTACTGGCAGAAACGTTCGAGATAGTCTTCATACTCATCCTGGGCGCGGTGCAGTTTGCCGAATTGCGAGGCCTTGTATCCCGTGCGCAGACGCTGTTCGATCCTTTCCAGTCGCTTCTCGGTCTTCCAACAGCGTTCTTCGTTGATTTTGCTTGAACGAACCTGGGGCGTACGGCCGGTCCGTCGTTTTTCCTGCAGCGGCTCCAATCTCAGGGTCGGCACGACCGGCGTCATACCGCCGCTCTGCTCCACAACCTCGGTCTTCTCCTGCTTGCCCGCCGGACAGGCCGTCTGTCGAAATTCGACCCGGCCGTTCAGGGTACAGCGATAGAGCTCCACCGAACAGACCTGAGATGGGACTCCAAGCAGAAAACCCCAAGCCAAAGAAAATGCTAAGCCACGCAAAGCACCAGTCGCGTCATTTAATCGTCCCATGGCATACCTCTTCCCTGTCAATGACATTCCCCGGAGTATAGAAAAACCTCAGAACGACTGCTCAAGATCAGGAACCCAAAGCCGATAGAGGGGCAACCAGGTGACAAACACGATCCATGGACCTCGAGCAAGAAAACCGGTTTCTCCGCCAACGCCTACTGGAACTGAACCGGGAGGCGCAAAACAACGAGGCCACCCTCAAACGATTTCATTCCCGCGAGTTGGAATTGCTCACCTGCGACTCCCTGCCGGAGTTGCTCAACAGTCTGACAGATGGGATGCAAAACTCCTTCCAGATCAAGTCTATTCAACTGACCCTGAAGGATTCAGAACATGAGATCCGTCACCTGCTGAACAACACAGGCATACCGGAAGACGCCTTCCCAAACATCCTGTTTGTTGACGACCTCGAGGAAGTCAACCATCGGTATCGCAATCTGAGCAGTCCCTGGCTGGGTCCTTTCCAGAACCCTGAATGCAACAGCCTGTTCCGGGATACCCGTGAGTTACGCAGTATCGCTATTCTGCCGATCCATTGCCGGAATGAGATGATCGGGAGCCTGAACCTTGGCAGCAGCAGTAGCGATCGTTTCACTCGTCACCATGCCTACGATTTCCTCGCACGACTCGCCACAGTGGCCGGTGTCTGCCTGGAAAACAGTATCAATCGTGAACGCCTGATCATCAGCGGCCTGACCGACCCCTTGACAGAACTTCACAATCGCCGTTACCTGGATCGCCGCCTGGATGAAGAGCTGGCCCGCGCCAGCCGCTACCATCAACCCATGAGCTGTTTGTTCGTGGATGCCGACCACTTCAAAAAGATCAACGACACCTATGGCCACAAGGCGGGAGATACGGCATTGCGAGAGCTGGCAGTCCGGATTCGCTCTCAACTGCGCGCCAATGACATCGCAACCCGGTATGGCGGTGAAGAGTTTGCGCTATTGTTGCCCCAGACCACACTGGATGAGGCGTTGTTGTTGGCGGAGCGGATTCGGCTCGAGATCGCAAATACCCCAATCCCCCTGGACGACGGAAACGATATCTGGATTACTGTCTCTATCGGTGTCAGCGAGACACTGCCGATGCTCGGCAAGACCCCGCACAAAGAGCTGGGGGATCACCTGTTGAGCAGCGCCGACGAAGCGGTCTACCTGGCCAAGAAAAATGGCCGGAACCGCATCGAATTCCTGCAGGATGAACACACCCTGCAGACCTCACTCCAGTTCTAAGGCCTAATCCAGGCTGTTATGGCTGCCATCACAATAGGGCGGTGTCTTGGTCTGCTTGCAACGGCAGAGCCAGGCTTCGCCCGATTTTTCCGGCTTGAACCCCTGGGGATCGATTCCCGTACCCTGATGAGAACCGTCACAGAACGGTTGACCGGCGGATTTTCCGCAAGCACACCACCAATACTCGTTGCCTGCAACCAGGTCGACAGCAACAGGTTGGTTGTCGGCAATCTTAGGTTTATCCATCTCACTTCACCTCACTAATCAATCGAAAATCCGGAGCAACTGGCCCCGACTCAGTCACCCATGATAGAGCATATCAGGTTCTGCAAAAACACTGTTTCAGTCCCGTGAAATAGCTTTGTGGATTACCCGATGCCTGCTCAGCCCATCGAAGCGAAATGCAGTAATCTGTTACCCTTCTCTTGATCCATTGATACATACCATACAGATGACGACTCAGACTCCTGATCCCGATCAGTGGATCGATTTTGACCGCCAACACGTCTGGCACCCCTACAGCGCCATAGGAGCCGACCTGCCGGTCTATCCGGTGGAATCCGCACAGGGCGTCCGCATACGCCTGAGCGATGGGCGTGAATTGATCGACGGCATGTCCTCCTGGTGGTGCGCCATCCATGGTTACAATCATCCGGAGATGAATCGGGCACTGGAGCGACAACTGCAGGTCATGGCCCATGTCATGTTCGGTGGTCTGACCCATCGTCCCGCCGTCGAACTCGCGGAACGACTGATTGCCCTGACCCCCGCCCCCTTACAGACGGTCTTCTTTGCCGACTCCGGCTCGGTCGCGGTTGAGGTCGCCATGAAAATGGCCATCCAATACTGGCAAGCCCGGGGAAAAACGTCCAAACAGCGTTTCCTGACCATCCGACGGGGCTACCACGGTGACACCTTCGGCGCCATGTCAGTGTGCGATCCGGTCACCGGCATGCACAGTCTGTTTGCGGATCTGTTGGCCCGGCAGTTGTTCGTGGATTCACCCGGTTGCCGCTTTGGCGAGCCCTGCAGCGATGCGCAGATTCAGCCATTCGAACAGCAACTGGCTGCCCATCACGGGCAGATTGCCGCCGTCATCCTCGAGCCCATCGTCCAGGGTGCCGGCGGGATGTATTTCTACTCGGCCGACTACCTGCAGCGCGTCAGGGCACTGTGCGACCGCTATGGCGTATTGTTGATCCTGGACGAGATCGCCACCGGTTTCGGCCGCACCGGCCGTCTGTTTGCTTGTGAACACGCCGGAGTGAGCGCCGACATCATGTGTCTTGGTAAGTCCATGACCGGCGGCTATCTGACCCTGGCGGCGACCCTCACCACCGAAGCGGTCAGCCGCACCATCAGCTCTGGCGAACCGGGGCTGTTCATGCACGGCCCCACCTTCATGGCCAACCCCCTGGCCTGTAGTGCGGGATTGGCCAGCATTCGCCTGCTGCTCGACTCCCCCTGGCAGGAGCGAGTGCAGCGAATCGAACTGGGATTACAGCGGGGTCTGGCACCCTGCCGTGAATTGGCGCATGTCGCAGACGTCCGAGTACTTGGCGCGATCGGTGTGGTGGAACTAAAACAACCGGTGGTCATGAGTCAGATTCAACCCAGGTTCGTGGAGGCCGGTGTCTGGGTTAGACCATTTGGACGGCTGGTCTACCTCATGCCACCCTATATCATCAGCGCTGAAGATCTCGATACACTCACCAGATCGGTGGAGTGTGTCGTGGCAAAACTCGTCTGAACGCCGGCCAAATTACCTCACACGGGAGCCCCATGCGTTAGATTCGCACCATGAGTCAGTCTATCCCTTCGGTCAGAATATCGTGATAGACTTTTACCCGCGGTGATAAAAGGGATAAATAGAACAGCACTCACGAACAACAGCCTCTGAGTGAACTGCTTGCAAATACAGATCATCTGAATTTTAGGCGGCATACCACAACAGAATAAAACGACAGACACCCCTACCGATGTCTGAAAGAAAGACCGCTGTTGCTGACTTGATCCCACCCATAATGCGCTTATGAAAGTACTTTGGAGGAAACCAGCTCATGAAACACACAATAAGAATCGCAATGGTCATCGCGGGGTTTTTCGCTTTTCACACTCAAGCCGATGTCTCTCTCACCTTGGAGCTGAATGGTCCGGATATGCAGGCTCAAACCAAAAAGGTCTCTCTAGCGCGTTTTTTTGTGCGGGTGGATGATGCGGCTGAACCCGGACGTTTTCTGCTCTATCAAACCGGTAAGTTCTTCCCACTTTATCAAGTTGACGAGACCGCGAAGACCTACACCCTGCTGACACCGGAGGTCAAACCAACTCTCAAGGCCGGCAACAACACCGTGTCACAATCTTCTCAGCAAAAAGCCAAGCCGATACCCGAAAAAACCGATGACAACTCGTCCCCTAGCAGTGGCAGCGAGCAGAAGGCCCAAACCGGTGAAAAGTCAACTGTCGAGAAACCCGCCCAGACAACTTCCAAAACGAAACTCAGGCTCACCAAAAAGAAAAAGACCATAGCGGGTATCCGCTGTCGGGTAGTCGAGGAAATTATGGGAGATCAGACAGTGATGACCCACTGCATGGCCGACAAGGCCCGTCTCGGCATCACCGAACGCGAGATCCGCAGCCTGGCCCGGTTGTTCAAGATGGCACGTGAGCGGAATTTAGGCTGGCTGGGCACCTACACCAAGGATGAAGACTTCGTCTCCATCGCCAGCGAGGACCACCAGAGTAAGAAGACCCTACGCCTGACAGCCTTTGACACCAAGCCCCTGCCGGCGGGTTACTTACGCATACCGAAACATTACAAGCTGACATCTCCTTAATGGATTAACAGGCCAGTCCAGTTCCTACCCGGGTTAGGGGATGAAGTATAGTTGACCCGGGGGACTGACCACCGCATCAAAGCTGTATCAGCGGCTTCACAACCACCTTATCCCGAAACTCGGATTCAATCTGGATACGCGCCTGCATGGCTGGTGTCAGCAGTACTTGCCCTGTTTCATCCACCAACATCACCTGGTCTACACCCATCTGTCGAGCGATCCGCTGCCACTCGGCAGTACCCGCGACACTCAAGGCTGTAGCGGCGGCATCGGCCAGGGCGCCATCCCGGTGGATCACCGTCACAGATGTGATCTGCTTGACTGGATAGCCGGTCCGTGGATCCAGAATATGGGAATAGCGTATACCTTGATGGGCCAGATAGCGTTCATAATTACCTGAAGTAAGTACACACTCTTGCCCATTCAACACCAAGGAGGCAATCACCCCGGTGCCACGGGGATGGCGCACTCCGATCCGCCAAGGCCTTTCTCCATGCCTGCCGGCAGCGCAAAGATCCCCTCCGGCGTTGACGATAACATGAGGAAATCCCGCGGCCCTGAAATGTTCAACGGCTCGATTCAGGGCATATCCCTTTGCGTAAGCGCCGAGGTCGATCTCAACCTGCGGATTATCCACACGGATGATCGATCCTTCGATCTGCAGCTCGGCCATGGTCGGTGCTGCGGTGACGATTTCTGCGATTTCTGAATCGGCCGGCGGTGCCCCCTCCGGCAGTTCGTCCTGATGGAATCCCCAGAGTCCGAACAGCCGTCCCATGGCGGGATTGAACAGACCTTCACTCTGTTCTGTGTAGCGTTTACCCCGTTCGAGAAGATCGAGCATATCCTGGCTCACTGAGAAAGGTTCGGAGCGCGCCAACGCACGATTCAACCTGACCAGTTCACCCTCTCCTTTCCACGCATGCCATTCCCGATGCATGGCCTGGAACTCACGGTCCAGCTCGTCCACCGCTGCTTGAAAGGCCGAATCCTCCTGAGTAAACGCCGATATCTCGACCAGGGTCCCGAAGACATACAAGCTTGACCTATGCTCACTGGGCCTATCTCCACACCCACCCAGACAGAGGATGGCGACAAACAGGCACCAACCCCAGATCACCCGCTTGGCCGATTTGCATAACAACATATTCTCACAACCATTCATTTCCACAGAGCACTGGAGCCGGTTGACCCTGGGTATTCGCCAAGGGTCAACCGGACCGAGCAGGCAGGCATGGAACTAAAGATTTGTTTATCCAGGTCGAAAACATTCAGGATTTTCAGATTTTTTTCATGTACAGCCCGTCGTGCATTGGCTCAGTGAGCAGACGGTTAAATTCTGATTTCATACCGGCATACCAGAAAACCGTGATTATATTGGCCGGCGACCAAACAGCGGACGTTATTACCTATGAGAAGGTACGACCATGTGCCCGATGACGACCAACAAACTCAGTGACTCGCCCAAACAAATCCTAGAATACTATAAGCAAGCCCAGAAGTTCTTACTCGAACACAAGATCCCGCCAACACCGGCAAACTATACGGTGGCCTATGAGTATGTGGCCGCCCGTCATCCTGACCTGAATCAACAGATTGACCAACAAATCGAACGGGGCGGGAGCATGGACGGTTACTTCCTGACAGCGCTGTTCGATCGCCATTTCCAGAACAACGACATGCAAAAGCTCGACACTCATGTCACCGACATCAATCAGATTCTTCATCAAACCCTGCAGGAGATCGGTACGGCCTCCGACGACTTGGCGAGTTACGAAAGACGTCTCGAAACCCAGATCACCCAGCTCAATGAAAAACCTGAGCTGAGCAATTTCCGGGGCATTGCTGCCAATCTGCTGCAGGCCACCCAACAGACCCAGCAGGTCAGCAACCGACTGATCAATCAGTTGGAAGAGAGCAATCATGAAATAACCAAGCTGCAATCAGAGCTGGAGGATGCACGCCGTGAGGCCTCAACGGACGCCCTGACCGGGTTGTGTAACCGCAAGGCATTGAACAACAAACTGGATCAGTTGTTGGATGCGGAGCTCGATGTCTCGACACCGCTCTCCATCCTGATGCTCGATATCGATCACTTCAAACAATTCAACGACAGCTATGGACACCTGATCGGTGATGAAGTGATCCGCAAGGTAGCCGACACCCTCAAGCAATTGACTTCCGAGCAGGGCATCGCCGCCCGCTATGGCGGTGAGGAGTTTATCGTCGTGATGCCGAACACCGATATCGAACAGGCCCTGTCACAAGCAAACGCCATCCACCAGGCGGTGGCACAAATCAGCCTGATCAGACGCAAGTCACAGCAACGACTGCCCGGCATCACCGTATCGGTGGGGGCCGCCTGCATGCGACAGGGTGAAGCGCGGGAAGATCTGTTGGAACGTGCCGACCAGGCCCTGTATGCCGCCAAGAGCGGCGGCCGCAATCGCGTGATGGGCGAACAACAACTCGCCTGCTGAATTGAGTTGCCGGGTCAGAGCATCTTCTCCAGCACCGGCCAGACGTTCTCCAACAGGCGCGACTGAGCCTGTGCTGCAGGATGATAACCATCCGCCTGCATCAGGCCGGGATCCAGTGCGACCCCGTCCAGCAGGAAAGGCACCAACGGCAGAGAGCGCTCTGCCGCCACCTCATGAAAC
>JASJBU010000073.1 GCA_030066355.1 Gammaproteobacteria bacterium
CGAAGCCACCCCGCTGGACGCCATTGCCCGGCTCAACATCGGCTCGCGGCCCTCCCATCGCAAGAAGGCGGACCGCTCCCTGGGGTCGATTCGCGCCATCCCCTGGGTGTTCGGCTGGGCCCAGTCCCGCCATACCCTGCCGGCCTGGTTCGGTGTCGGACGGGCCCTCTCGAGTTGGCGCGGTAACGACCCGGATCGACTCGCCAAGCTTCAGCAGATGTACCGGGAATGGCCCTTTTTCCGCGCCTTACTGAGCAATATTCAGATGGCCCTGTTCAAGGCCGAGATGCATATTGCCAAGCAGTACAGTCAGCTCACCGCAGACCAGCAAGCCGCGCAACAGGTATACCGACTGATTCATGAAGAGTATCACCGCACCCTGGAACAGGTGCTGGCCGTTTCCGGCTTACACGAATTGATGGAGGAAACCCCCGAGCTGCGCCACTCACTGGGGCGACGCAACGTGTATCTGGACCCGCTGAACCAGATTCAGGCTTCGCTGTTGAAGCGTTATCGGAACGAAGGGTCCAGCGAGGAGAGGGAACAGTGGCTGGAGCCATTGCTGCGGTCGATCAACGCCATCGCAGCGGGTATGCGAAACACTGGCTGAGCAGGCATCGTGTCAATTCGCTAAACGCACACCCACTATGCAAAGGATGCATGGTTTACCCAAAACGTCTTAGCTGGTCTGCTCCCCATCGCGCACCAGTTCATAGTCCTTGGCTCTCACACCCTGAATCATCAGATCCACATTGTCGGCCGTGGCGCCGGCCATCTGCAGGGCCGTCGCACCGAGA
Organism: Gammaproteobacteria bacterium; assembly: GCA_030066355.1. Lineage (GTDB taxonomy): Bacteria > Pseudomonadota > Gammaproteobacteria > Chromatiales > Chromatiaceae > JASJBU01. Next base: position 798 of record JASJBU010000073.1, read on the forward strand.
CGCAGACTGGCTTCGATGGCTTCCGGATAGGCCTCGGTGGCACCGGCCTCCAGAAGCCGCGCACTCGCCTCCAGGTCCCGTGCCCGGGCGATGATCGGGATGCCTGGGTAGGTATCGCGCAACAGGGACACCGTGCGCAGGGCGATGCGCGCGTTATCGATGGTAAGGACGATCAGGTTCAACCGTTGGGCATGCAAAGCCGCCAGCAGGGCCGGATCGGAGATATCCCCATAGACGACGGTTTGGCCTGCAGAACGGCCTTCCGCCACGCGGGCCGCATCGGTGTCGAGGGCAAGAAACGGTATGCCGCTGGATTGCAGGAGGGTGGCGATGGTGTGACCCATGCGCCCATAACCGCCAATCAACACCAAACGCTCCCCGGTTTCCGGAAGGGATAGCGGTGCGGTGCTGCTGGTGTCCACTTGGGCCTCCATGTGCTGAGCCAGGAGGTGCCCCAAGCGCACCATCAGGGGTGTCAACAGCATGCTCAAGGAGATCACGCCCACCGCCATCACAAAAACCGATTCGTCGATGACCTCCAGTACCAGGGCCGAGCCGAACAGCACAAATCCAAACTCCCCGGCCTGGGCCAGGATGAAGGTCATGCGTACGGCGTCTGCCTTCCGATAGCCAAAGACCAGTGCCAGAGGCAGCAGAACCATCAGCTTGATGACTATAAGTGCCAGTGTGTGCCCTAAAAACTCCAGGGGTTGATCGGCCAGTTTCCCCAGGTCGATGGACATACCCACCGCAACGAAAAACAGGCTCATGAGCAACCCTTTGTAGGGCTCCACCATCGCCAGGATCTGCAGGTTGAATCGGGAACCGGATAACAGCATACCCATGATGAAGGCCCCCAGAGCCATGGACAGACCGGACTGGTGCATGGCCCAAGCAGCGAAAAAGACCGCCAGCAACACCACCAGCAGAAAGGCCTCCCGATTGTCGTGACGCGCCAACCAATCCAGGGCATACGGCACCACCCGCGTCCCGAAAAGGATCAATACCGCGAACATACCCGCGAGGATCAACAACTGCTCCCAGAGGGGGATGCCATGGGCGATGGCTGCGGTTTGGGACAACAAAGGCACCAGGGCGAGCAAGGGTACCACCGCCAGATCCTGCATCAGCAGGATGGCAAAGGTACCGGATCCGTAGCGGCTGGCCAGTTCACCACGTTCAGCCAGCAACTGCATGACGAAGGCGGTGGAGGACAGGGCCAGGGTCAGGCCGAACAGTATGGCCGTGCTCCATTGCGCCGTGCCCATATAGACATACAGGGCGATGACGCCGCCGGTCAGCAGAATCTGCAACGAGCCCAGACCGAACAGCTCCCGGCGCAGGGACCACAAGCGGGAGGGTTTCATCTCCAAGCCGATCACGAACAACAGCAACACCACTCCCAGTTCCGTGAAGTGTCGAACATCATCCACATGCGCGGTCACATTGGGTCCCGGGGAATGCGGGCCGACCACGATACCGGCCACCAACAACCCCAGCACCGAGCCCAGTCCGATATGGCGGAACAGGGCCACCGCCACGGCAGTAACCGCCAACAGCAGCAGGGCGGAAACGATAAAGCTGTCCAGATGCATAAGGTGTCCCGAAGAAGCAAAGCCTTGACAGATGATAACGATACACCATTGCGTTGAAAAAACCTGCCAGGCCAGACAGGACCTAGGTTACGTCAATATGCGATCTCCTGGGAAATGAATTCTCTGTCGGATTCATCGACATTCGACTCCGAAGTCTGCATTTCGCATTCGAGTAGTGCGCACGGCTCGGCCAGTGACTGGCCGCAGCAGTAAATCGAGTTGAATAAATTTAAAACTTTCGGCTCTCTCAACACACCATGCAACCCAGAGATAAGCAGGACACACAAACCATTGTAAAAAGAAGCAGACGCAGCGTCACAACGCTTTGCACCGACCTTGCGCCATGGGGTGAGCTGTTGTGCCTGCGAGTTGGCAGCGAAGCGCTTGAGGTGGCTCTTTGGCGGATGACCTGCCAAAGCTCTGTTACCCCTGACCGCCGTCAATGTGGGATCCGCCACTGTACTCGAGCCATTCAAGATCCTGCCACCCGGCAGTGGATCTTTGTGTATATTTGATGAGTTATCGATGTGGGCTCAGTCATGAACCATCAACAGAGCTCTGCGCGCCATGGGGTGTTCCTGGCCTATCTCACACCCTGGAGGAACGGGCCATGCCCACAAAAACCAAGCTCGACGCTACAGCCTGAAACGAGAGGACCATGTATATTTTCCTGGATTTCGACGGGGTACTCAGACGCTTGACGGCAACGCCTGCGTGTTTTGAGGCGGAGCTGCTGGAGAATTTCGAATCCGTACTCCGACCTGTCAGCGAGGCCGAGCTCGTCATCTCATCCACCTGGCGTCTGGAAATGTCACTGAGCGAACTGCGCCGGCTCTTCTCCCCCGATATCTCCGAACGCATCGTCGGGGTGACGCCCGAGACTCTCGCCCTGACACCTCACTCACGCTACTACGAGGTACGAATTTACCTGAAATCGGCCAAGTCCCAGGAAACACCCTGGCTGGCCATCGATGACGATCCCGCCAATACCCTGAGGACGCACCCGTGTTGATTACCGATCCCTATCGGGGTTTCGATCAGAGCTGCGCCGATCGACTTATGGCATATTTCACGTCGGTGAATACATAACTGATCGAATCTTGTTGTCAGCCATTTTTCGCGACCATGGTCCGCTCCTACCGGTAAGACCGGAAATGTAGGAGCGGCCCATGGCCGAGATCTTCACTCCCTGGAGCCCGGCACTACCTTCAGCTGCACGCGCTTGCCGTCCCGCAGCACGGTGAGATCGGTCTTCTCGCCTACCTTGAGGCCGGCCAGGGCGCCCATGAAGTCATGGATGGTCTCGACCTCCACGCCCGCCAGGCCGACCAGGATGTCCCCTTCCTGGACCCCGGCCTTTTCCGCCGGACCGCCCTTCACCGCACCCTGCAGCTTGACGCCCTTGATCGACTCGTCCTGCCCGTAGGCGGGAATGGTGCCCAGATAGGCCCGCAGGTGCTTGCGGGAGAGACCACTTTGCTGGCGTTCCACCTCCAGATAATCGGGCTCCTCCTCCGCCCGCGCCAGGGAGCGGGTGATGCCGGCCATGAGCCGGGCAATGTCACGGATGCCTTCGTAGTTGAGCTGATCCGGCAGATCCCGCGGGCTGGAATAGTCCTCATGAGCGCCCGTGAAGGCATTCAGGGTCGGCACGTTCTTCATGTAGAAAGGCGTCGTGTCCGTGGGCAGGTAGGGATCGGACTGGGTGGCGACCGGCAGGCCTACCGGCACGTTGCGCCGCTCGATCTCCCTTGACCAGACACTGCTGGAACCGGCACCCTGCAGATAGACCTTGTCCCGCAGGTGACCCACCATGTCCATATTGAGGTAGGCACTGATCTTGTCCTGCAGGTCGCCCTTACCCGCCAGCTGTTCGACGAAATGGCTGGAACCCAGGGTACCCAGCTCCTCTCCGGACCAGGCAAGGAACCAGACGTCCCGCTTGGCGTCCAGTTTGCCTTGTTCCTGCAGGCTGGCCAGATACTGGGCGCTCTCCAGCATGGCGGCCACGCCGGAGGCGTTGTCATCCGCGCCATAGTGGACCTCGCCCCGCTCGGCGTCCTTGGCAAGCGAGCCTGAGCCCTCACCACGTCCCAGATGGTCCACATGGGCACCCAGCATCACCGGCGGTTTACCGGAGGACTGATCCGATTTGAGTATCCCCACCACATTGCGACCCTGGCTCTTCTGCCGGGTCAGGTCCACCTGCGCTGCGATCTTGATATCCGGCAGCTGGAAACCTTTGCTCGGCGCTCCCTTGTCCAGCTCGGTCTGCAACTGCTTGAGGTCTTGACCTGCCTTGTCGAGCAGGCGCTGGGCAAGATCATCGCTGACGGAGACTCCGCCGATGGAAGTGGCGGAGCTGGCTCCGCCCATATTCAGTTTAACCAGCCGGTCCTTGGCCTGGGCGTTGGGTCCGGTCACCACGATGATCCCGAGGGCGCCGAGGCGCTTGGCCACCGAAGCTTTGTAGGGCAGATCCGAATAGTGCACCAGATGGCGGCGCCACTCGGGTGAGACGGATTCAGGCTGAAAGCGCAGCAGCATGACCCATTTGTCTGTCACATCCAAATCGCCGTAGGCGTCGTAGTCGGGCACCTTGTCCACCCCCGGGGCGACGATGCCGTAACCGGCGAAGACGATCTCAGCCGGGTTGACCGTGCCGTTGCGCGACAACGCCAGGGGCCGCCAGTCTTTCTCCAGCTCGACCGTTTCGATCGCTTCAAGACCATCGATCATCAACCGATTGCCTTGACCGAGCTCGACTCCCGCAGTGAAAGGAAAGGCCTGAAAATAGCTGCCATCCTCTCCGCCTGGCGCCAGTCCCAGCTGTGAGAAAACGCCTGCGACATAGTCCGTCGCCTTCCGTTCACCCGGGGTGCCGGTGAGGCGGCCCTCCATCTCTGGGGAGGCGAGTCGCTCCACGTGCAGCCGGACATCCTCGGTCCGGATCTGGGCTGCGGTGGATGAAATATCTGCCGGCTTGGCTCCGGCTGCCTCTGCCATCCGGTCAGTATCCAGACTCAGCTTGCGTCTCGCCTCCGTATGGTTCCAATCGGCGAGAAAGATCTGGCTACCTTTGCCCGCCCCGCGCTTTGAGGTCCAGGATAGCCGCTTGCCGTCGGGCGAGAATACCGGGAGACCATCGAAGCCGTCGGTATGGGTCACCCGGACCGGCTCTCCCTTGCCCTCGGCGTCCACCATGAAGAGCTCGAAGTTGGCGAAACCCTCTTTGTTGGAGGCGTAGATCAGATAGTCTCCGCTGGGGTGGAAAAAAGGCGCCCAGGACATCACTCCTGTGCGGGTGATCTGCCTCTCCACGCCGCTGGCCAGGTCCATGGTGAAGATCTCTGCGGTGGCGCCGTCCAGAGAGAAGCGCCGCCAGGTGATCTGCTTGCCGTCGGCGCTGAAGAAGGGACCGCCGTCGTAACCCCGGGCATGGGTGAGGCGTTGCAAATCGGTGCCATCCGCATTCATCAGATAGAGGTCCATCAAGAAGGACTTGTCGTGCTCGAAACGCTCCGCATCTTCAGGGCTCAGGGTCTCGCTGTAGGCCAGGCGATTGGAGGCGAAGACAATCTGACGGCCGTCAGGGGAGTAGGCGCCTTCCGCATCGTAGCCGAGGGCCGAGGTGAGATTGGTTCGCTGTCCCGAGTTCAGATCCTGGGCGTAGAGCTCGAAGTTCGGATCATAGTCCCAACTGTAACGGCGCTGCTGACCGGAGGCGCGGAAATCCAGTTCCGCCTGCATCTTCTGGGCGGCTTCGGGATCCTCATGAGTGGAGGCATAGAGAACTGTCTCATTGGAGGGGTGGACCCAGGCGCAGGTGGTCTTGCCGATACCGGGAGAGACCCGTTGCACATCACCGGTCTCCAGATCCATCAGATAGATCTGATAAAAGGGATTCTGTCTGTCCCGTTCCGACTGGAAGATCATACGGCTGCCGTCGGCACTGAAATAGCCTTCCCCCGCGCGCTGACCCTCGAAGGTCAACTGACGGATGTTGCTCAACAACGCTTCTTCCCCGGCCAGCCCCGGAGGGCCATAGGTGAGGGAGGCCAGACAAATCACCGAAACGAAGCCAAAAATTTTGTAGTTGTGCACTCGATCACTCCTGGAAACGACGACCCGAAGCATTCGATCTTATTTCAGGAAGACACGACGAATCAAACCCAGAAATCCAGCAAATACCAATATACTGATTGGTAATTTCCCTAACAAAAGCAAGTAGTTACTTTCTTTCTTCAAAATAGCCGATCTGACCTTAGTCAATTACTTCCCGCCTGGCACTGGTTAGATTGTCTCGCGGCGGGCCCTGTCCCGCCAAAAAACGCGCAAATAAAAAACCGATAATTTCGAGGAGATCCGCCATGACCAGACGACTGGCTCTACTACTCATCACCACGCTGCTATTCAGCCTACCGGCACTGGCCGACAGGGACGAAAACAAATCGGACGAAAGAGGAAAGAAGGATCAGGATGACGAGACCTCCATGTCCTGCGTCCAATGTCACAAAAAGATCACCCCCACTATCGTGACCGACTGGAAATTGAGCGAACACAGCGAAGAGGGCGTTTCCTGCGCCGATTGCCACGGCTCGAAGCACACCACGAAAGCGGATGTAGACGAAGCCGAGGTACCGATGCCCGAGGTCTGCGCCGAATGCCATGGCGAACAGTACAATCAGTTCGCTGCCGGCAAGCATGCCAAGGCATGGGCCGCCTTACAGGCCATGCCTACTACCCACGCACTGCCCAGTACCTTGGTCGACGGCATGAAAGGTTGCGGCGGCTGCCACAAGATCGGCTTCAAATCCGAGGCGGATCTGGAGGCACTGAAAGAGGCAGGGCAAGAATATGGTGTCGCCTCTTGCGACAGCTGTCACACCCGGCATCTCTTCTCCAAGGAAGAGGCCAGACAGCCCCAGGCCTGCCGCACCTGCCACATGGGTTTCGACCATCCTCAATGGGAGATGTACTCCAGTTCCAAGCACGGCGTGCGTAACGACCTCAAACAGCTCGGCATTCTGCCGGAAGAGGCCGCTGGACCCACCTGCCAGGACTGCCATATGGCCAATGGCACACACGAGAACCGCACCCCCTGGGGCTTCCTGGCGGTTCGGCTCCCCTTACCGGAAGATGAACAGTGGGCGGCCGACCAAACTACTATTTTGAAGGCCTTGCGGGTATTCAATCCAGTAACCGGTGACCCAATTCCCGAAATGGTTCAATTGGTGATAGATGCCGATGTCGCACGCCTCACCCAGGAGGCATTCGACGCCGAACGGGACAAGCTGCTCGCGGTCTGCCGCGACTGCCATTCGGAGAAGTTCGCCCTTGGAGAGATGGAGAAAGGCGACGAGACGATCAAGGCGATCGACCGCCTCATGGCGGAGGCAATCACCATCGTGGCCCGGTTGTATGAAGAGGGCCTGTTGCGGAGACCGGACACCTATGTCTATGACTACCCTAACCTGCTGACCTTCCACGACGCTCCCACCGGGATCGAGCAACGTCTCTTCGTCATGCATCTGGAGCACCGCATGCGTGCCTTCCAGGGCGTGTTCCACAACAACCCGGACTATGCCCTCTGGTACGGCTGGAGCGAGATGGTGCGCGACCTGACGGCGATCAAGGAAATGGCGGTCGCCCTGGGACTCAATCTGGATGAATAACTGAGTCACTTCGGGTCAGGGTAGTGCTGAGCACTTCGCTGTGTCCAACCCTATGATCGGTGCATGGAGGTACCTATCATAGGAAAAAGCTTTCTTTTCCCCAGTGGAGCATGCCGTTATGGCAGAATATCCAGGAGCATCCTCTATCAGTAGACATTGAATGACCCAAGCAGGAACGGAAGGCAAAGAGTTCGACCGCCTGGCGGCGGACATCGAAAGCCTGAACCCCGAAACACTCCGCGCCACCCTGGTTTCCAGCGTCGGCAATCATTGCGAGGTCTGGCGTACCAGCAAGCGGAATCCCGGTACCGAGGAGCAGTCTCCCTATACCGAATTTGTCATCAAGCACCCGCTCATTCATTACAGCGAAACGGAAATCAGGCTGCTGAACAGGCAGTATCGGATGCTCAAGGAGAACCTCGAGGACATCATCCCGGATGCCCTCTTCTTCATCACACACATCAATGGTCGACGCAGCGTCTGCGTACTTGCCCGCGCGGTGAATATCTGGTTCAACATCGCCAATCCGCAAAACAGAGAGGAGGCGATCGCCCTGTTGAGCAAAAACTCCAAGGCATTGAGTCAACTCAAACGCTTTGTAGCATTGACCAAATCACTGCGGCAATCCGACAATCCCAAATTGATCGATCTCTACGGTCTGGACAATCTGGTGTTGGACACCAACCGTGAGATTCGTTATATCGACAGCTTCGATGTGTTCTTTTTCGAGGATATGCAGCATCTGTTCGACGCCAACGACCCGGAGCTGGATATGAAGATCAAGATCTCCCGGGACCGTTTGAAGTATCTGGAGCAAATCATTTCGAAAGCGGAGACCAATCGGCAGATTGCCAATCAAAACGCAGGACCTGATGCGCACCGTTGATATCCACACCCACCTGCTGAGCCCGGAAGTCAGCTTCGATCGTCTGTTCGACCGATTCTCGGTCAGGTTTTTCGCCAAGAAGCTGGGGGTGGATCGAAAAAGCCTGCAAACCGCACCCTACCGGACCTATGTCGAGGCGATGGCCAGGTCCATCCGCTCATCCGAGCATGTCGAAAAGGCCTGCCTGTTCGCGGTGGACGCACGCTACGACCGAAACGGCCGACAAACGGCTAGAGACAAAACCGTCTGCGCGATGACGCAGGACGTACTCGATGTCACGGCCCGTTTTCCCGATTGCTTCATCCCTTTCCTCTCGATCAATCCGTTGCGTGCGGACGCCCTGGAACAGATCGACCGACATGTCGAAAAGGGCTGTCAGGGGGCCAAGTTTCTGCAGAATTACTGGGGACTGGACATGAACGATGAAGGCCTGATTCCCTACTACGAAAAATTGCAGGCTCATGGCCTGCCCCTGGTCGTCCACATCGGCAGTGAATACACCATAGATTCGATGAGAGAGTACGAAGGGGTCGACATGCTGAAACTGCCGCTCACCTGTGGGATCAAGGTGATTGCCGCCCACATGGGGCTGGGGCGTTTTCAACCCAAACTGCGTCTATGGAATAACTTCAGCAGAAACCCGAACACTTTCGACGAGGATTATTCCATCCTGCTGGACAAACTGAAGTCCGAAGAGAACCTGTATGCGGACATCTCGGCGATCCTGGTGCCGATGCGCGCCAGGGCGTTGCGCCATCTCTCAGAGCAGCGGGAGGTGCACGACAAGATCCTCTTCGGTACCGACTACCCGGTCCCGTTCACCACCACCTTCAACAGTTACGATCTGGCCTGGTCAGTCAGACGCAACATCAGTAGGATCGCCAATCCTTTCGATCGGTATGCTGCGGCCATTCTCGAATACTTCCCTGCCGACAGTCCGATCTACAACAACTACAAAAAAGTCATCAAAACCACAGAG
>JASJBU010000064.1 GCA_030066355.1 Gammaproteobacteria bacterium
AGCACCCTGGTGATCAAGCTCAAGGGCTAACGAGCGTAGGGGAATGAGCCACTAATCGATCCGCTGGCAGGGGGTTTCTTGTAACAGCGTACCGCGTATCTACCAATCCCGCGGCCTGCCCACAGGGTTCCCCGGGCATCTCGAAGCTAGCCCGGTGCAACCCTGGGGGCAGGCCGCGGGATTGGTAGATACGCGGTACGCTGTTACAAGAAACCCCCTGCCAGCGGATCGATTAGTGGCTCATTCCCCTACGCTCGTTAGCCCTTGAGCTTGATCACCAGGGTGCTGATGCCGTTTTCCCTCGCCAGGTTCCGCACCCGGTTGAGCTGGGACTGATTGGCATAGGGGCCACTGCGCACCCGGTGAAAGGTGTCCTTGTTGTTGATGCTGACCTTCTGGATCTCCGCTTCGATACCGATCAATGCCAGGCGTGCCTTCATGCGGTCCGCGTCCACGAACTTCCGGAACGAACCCATCTGCAGGATGAAAGCCTCTTCGGGTCTCGGTTGGGTCTGGCGCTGCTCGGTCGGGAGCGGTTGGGGCTTGACCGATTTAGGCGGCAGGATCTCTTCGTCGGGGATCACCACTTCCATCTCGGGGAGGATGGTATAGAACTGATATTCGGGTTTGGGGGCAGTCTTTCGCTTGGTCTGCGCGGCTGCAGGTTTGTCCTGGCTGAGACCCGGAACGCGCCCGTCCGCCAGATCCGGACCCAGCTTCAGCCAGACCAATCCCATGAGGAAGGCGCCGGTGATGAAGCCGCCGAAAAACCACAGGGCACTGTTGTTCGATGCATGTTCGACTCGGGATTTGGGGGCTGCTCGGTGTTTGTAGTCCGCCATCGTTGTCGAAGCTCCGCTTACATCTTTTCGGGGGCTGAGATGCCCAGCAGGTTCAGGCCGTTACGCAGCACCTGACGGGTGGCGAGGATCAGTTTCATGCGCGCATCCCGCAGTGCGGCATCCTCGATCAGAAACTTGTGAGAGTTGTAATAGGTATGGAAGTCGTTCGCCAGCTCCCGCAGATAGTGGGTGAGCTGATGGGGCTCTTCGTTTAGGGCGGCCGCCTCCACCACCTCGGGGTATTTCGCCAGACTCACCAGCAGGGCCTGTTCGTGGCTCTCGGTGAGCTGCTCCAGGTTCTGTGTACCCTCTGTGAGTTCGATGTCTATCGACTTCTCCGCCGCCTGCTGCAGCACGCTGCAGATCCGCGCGTGGGCGTACTGGATATAGTAGACCGGGTTGTCGCTGGACTCAGACTTGGCCAGGTCCAGGTCGAAATCCAGATGCTGCTCGCACTTGCGCATCACATAGAAGAAGCGGGCGGCGTCGGCACCCACCTCCTTACGCAGCTCGCGCAGGGTCACGAACTCGCCGGAGCGGGTTGACATCTGCACCTTCTCACCGCCCCGGTAGAGGATCGCGAACTGCACCAGCAGCACGTCGAGCTTGCTCGGGTCGTCGCCCAGGGCCTGCAGGGCGGCCTTGACCCGCGGCACATAGCCGTGGTGGTCGGCGCCCCAGACATCGATCACCCGGTCGAAGCCCCGTTCCAGCTTGTCCATGTGATAGGCGATGTCGGAGGCGAAGTAGGTGGTCTGGCCGTTGTCCCGCTCCACCACCCGGTCTTTTTCGTCGCCGAACTCGGTGGATCTGAACCACAGCGCCCCCTCTTTTTCATAGATGTAACCGGCCGTGCGCAGGCGTTCGACCGCTTTGTTCACCGCTCCGCTCTCGGTCAGGCTGCGTTCCGAATACCACTCGTCATAGCGGGTGCCGAACAGCGCCAGGTCGTCACGGATGTCATCCAGGATGGTGTTCAGAGCCAGTTCGAAGACAAAGCGGTAGCGGTTGTCCCCCAACAGATGCTTGGCGCGGGCGATCAAGGCATCGATATGCTGCTCCTTGTCGCCACCGTCCGGTTCGTCCGCGGGGATCTCGGCGAAGACCTCCTCAGTGCGGTGTTTGTAGGCTTCGCCATGGTCCCGGTGCAGGCTGGCGGCGATGTCCCACACATAATCGCCCTTGTAGCCGTTGGCCGGGAAGGTCAAGGTTTCGTCGCACAGCTCCAGGTAGCGCAGCCAGATCGAGGTGCCGAGGATGTCCATCTGGCGGCCTGCGTCGTTTACATAATATTCCCGATGTACCTCGAATCCGACCGCCGCCAGCAGGTCCGCCACTACTGAGCCATAGGCGGCGCCCCGTCCGTGGCCCACGTGCAGCGGGCCGGTGGGATTGGCGGAGACGAACTCCACCTGCACCCGCTTGCCCTTGCCCAGCTCGCTGCGGCCGTACTCCGGGCCTTTCGCAAAGATCTCCGGGATCAGCTGATGATAGGCGTCCGGGGCCAGATAGAAATTGATGAAACCCGGGCCGGCGATCTCGGTGCGCGCCACCAGGTCGGATGCGGGCAGGGCCTCGCTCACCTGTTGCGCCAGATCCCGTGGTTTGCGCCTGGCCGTCTTGGCCAGCACCATGGCCACGTTGGTGGCGAAATCTCCGTGTTTGCTGTCCCGGGCGCGCTCGATGGTCGGACTGGGCAGGGAATCGGCCGGTATGACCCCATCATCCGCCAGGCGCTGCAAGGCCTCGGCGACCAGTTGCTGGATCTGAGTCTTCATCTGTCTGGGTGGTTCTACTGCTTGGAAAACCGCTTAGGATATCAGGAATCAGGGCACCAAGGTGAGCCTCTGATCATCTCCTCGGGAAAAACGCTGGAAAACCATGCATGGCTGGTCAAAAGACCGCGTGTGGCAGTCTAGGGGGTTGTTTGCCCCCCATCAATCTGGCTCATGATGGTTTCTAGCAGTTGTTCGTTGCTGGTCAGGGATTTCAAGAGGGCCTGGTTCACCAGCTTGCCGGCGCCCTCCTGCAGGTCCCGCGCGGAAAACACGATCACCGGTATAGGTTTGTCCGAGCGGTCATGCATGAGCGGCAGCAATTCCTCGCCACTGCCGTCCGGCAGGGTCAGATCCAGGATCACCAGTTGGTAATCATGCCTGTCCAGTTCCTCCCGTGCCTCGGCCACCCTGGTGACGACCTGGATATTGGCCTTCTCGCCAACCACTGCCGCCACCACCGAGGCCACGTCCGGGTCATCCTCCACATGCAAAATCGATGGTCGGTCATCATTGCGCAGTAAGCGTTGCAGATCACTCAGCAGTCGTTTTTCGTCGATGGGCTTGGGAATCCAGTCCAGAATGTTGATAGCGCCGCCATTGAGCTCGCGACGGCCCTCCTCGGCCCGGGCGGAGACTACCACGACCGGTAGATCGCGGGTCGCTGCGGCCTCGCGAAGTTCGCGTAACAGGGCGATACCGTCCTGACCCGGCAGTACCAGATCCAGGGTCATAGCCAGATAGTCGTTATTGGCCAACAGCTGCTTGGCCTCGGCGGCGTTCAGGGCCACGTCGGACTCGAGCCCTCCCTGACGCAGGATGATCTGCAGCAGGGTGGCGATGTCACGGTCGTCTTCGCACACCAGTACACGCCCCTGAACCGCTGTCTTGGCTGTCAGCTGGGTCTTTTCCTGGGCAAGCAGGGGCAGGCGTAGATGGAAGCAGGTGCCTTCACCCTGCGCTGTCTTGAAGCCTATGGAGCCGCCGTGGTGCTCGACGATGGCCTTGCTGATAACCAGGCCGAGGCCGGTGCCGGCCTTCTGGCGGGTGTCCGAGCTGTCAGCCTGACTGAATTTCTTGAACATCTGCGTCTGGAACTCCTCGGGGATACCTGGTCCATGGTCGGTCACCCGGACCGTCGCCTGATCGGCCTCGGATGCCAGTTCCAGTTCGATCTGCCCGCCCTTGGGTGAATATTTGACCGCATTGGAGATCAGGTTCGCCATGACTTGCAGCAACCGATCAAGATCACCCTGCACCTCCAGCTCGAGTTCACTGCCTGGCCAACTCAGGCGTACCTCATGACGTTCCCCGTAACCCCGGTTTTCCGCGACCGCCTGGTCGATCAGCTGGCAGAGATTCAAGCGTTGCATGCGGTATTCCATGCGTCCGGATTCGATCTTCTCGGTATCCAGAATATCGTTGATCAAGCGCACCAGGCGCTCTGCATTGTTCTGTGCGATATCGAGCATCTGCCCGGCTCGCTCCGGCAAGGCGCCCGCCGCGCCGCCACGCAACAAGCCCAGGGAGCCAATGATCGAGGTCAGTGGGGTGCGCAGTTCATGGCTGACGGTGGAGACGAATTCGCTCTTCATGCGCTCCAGGCGCTTGCGCTCGGTAATGTCGCGGATGATTCCGATGAACAGCCGCTCTTCCTCGTACAGCACCTCCGAGACACGTAATTCCATGGGAAATGTTGCGCCACTGCACCGCTGCCCTTCCCACTCACGGGTAAAGCCGATGGATTTGGGTGCTCCACCGCCGAGATAGCGGTGTATGTAACCATCATGCGCTACCCGATGCTGACGGGGCATCAGTATGTTGACATTCTGGCCGATCAGTTCCTGCGTTGTGTATTCGAACATCGCACAAGCCGCCAGGTTGACATTCTGCATGATCCCTCGCTGGTCGATGACGATGATGCTATCCGCGGCATTGTCCAGAATGGCCTGCATCTCCGACTTGGCATGCAGGTAGGCCTGCGTATTGTCCTTGAAGACCTGCAGGGCGGCGGCCATGCGGCCGATCTCGTTGCCCTGGCTGGTTTCGGGGATATTGATGTGCATCTCGCCGTTGGACAGGCGTCCCATGGTTTCGGTGATACGCTGAATGGGCCTGACGATGCGTCGCCGTATCAACCACCAGGCGATCAGGACCAGCAGAAACATCATACTCAGGGCTGTCAACAGGGTGACGAGCGACAGGGTCCGGGTCACGTTCAGGGCGGTGTAGACCCTGGTTGCATCCCTTTCTCCCTCGGCGACATGCTCATGCACCAGTAGCGCCATGGCCTGTAGTGCTGGTTGGTCATCCACTTGTACAGCGGTATCGATCTCTTGTGGAACGACCTGCTTGGCTTGCATCTTTTCCGCTGCTGTGAAACTCCTCCGATAGCGCTGGAGCGTACCCTGGATGACCACCAGCTGTTCTCGTTCTCCATCGCTGAGTGTCTGAAACTGATACCTGTCCAACAACTGTTCGGCCATTCGCAACTTTTCCCGGGCCCGTATCAGGTAACCACGGTCACCACGCAGGATGTAATTCTTGAAGGCGTGGATCATGCCGCCATAGCCGAGTACCCGGTTGAGGTCTTCGAGCAACCAGGGTTTGCAATTTTCGGCGCACTGGGTCGTGCTGTGCCGTGCCGCGTCACCCAGGTCGGCCAGGGATGCCAAGGCCGGCTGGTCGTCGACGCGGATGGCGGCGTCGATCTGCTGGGTCGGTCTGCCTGCCTCTATCTGCTTGCCAGCACGCTCGATCGCCACAGCATAGGCATCCAGCGTGTCCTTGATGATCGCTATCGCGGCCTGTTCCCGGTCGCTGAGATCCTGGGCGAGATAACGCCGCAGTGCCCCTCGAGCACCGCCCAGATGCAATTCGGCCTGTGTGGCGTCCGCGGTATTACCGCGCAGCAAGAGATTTTTCAGGTGGTGGATCATGCCGCCATAGCCCAGTTCGGCATACAGGGCATTCAGCGCCCGAACCTTCTCCGAGCGTTGGGCATCGAAGCGCTGCCAGACCGACTCCACCTCAGTGACTTGATGGTTGATGGAGAGCGACAGGAAGGCTGCTCCCACACCCACCAAGGCGATGGTGATTAGCAGAATCCGGCCTGCGCCGGCGATGCTGATGGTATTCAACCAGGGGCTCATGATTTCGGACTCGGGAGATCTCTCAGGGCAGCGGGTCTGCCGGTGTGGAAGCCCTGTGCGTAGTCCACACCGATCTCGATCAAGCGCTGCAGGATGGCTTCATTCTCCACATACTCGGCGATCGTCAACTTGCCCAGAACATGGCCAATCTCGTTGATGGATTTCACCATCGCCTGATCCAGTGGATCTTGCAGGATATCCTTGATGAATGAGCCGTCGATCTTGAGATAATCCACCGGCAGGTTTTTCAGGTAGGCGAAGCTGGAAACGCCGGTGCCGAAATCATCCAGGGCGAAATAGCAGCCGATTTGCTTGAGTTGACTGATGAAATGCTGGGCTTGTTCGATGTTCGAGATGGCGGCGGTCTCGGTGATCTCGAAACAGATCTTATCGGGTGAGACGCCGGACTGGGTAAAACACTCCAGCACGAATTCGAGGAATCGTTCGTCTCCGAGAGACTGGCCGGACAGATTGATAGAGCAAAGGGTAACTCGCCTGAGTCCTGCCGCATCACCACGCAGCCTGTCCAACGTCTTGCCGACCACCCAGCGGTCGATCCGGCTGCTCAGATGGAAATGTTCCGCCGCCAGCAGAAAGCTTCCGGGCCTGACCAGGCCCCCGCTTTCATCCAGCATGCGCAACAGGCATTCGAAGTGTAATCCCACTCCGTCCGCACCCGCCAAAGAGACGATGGGTTGATAGAAAAGCTCGAATCCTTTGCCCTCCAAGGCCTGCTCGATGAGCATACCCCAATGCGCCTCGGTATGGTGTCTGAGCAGCTTTTCATCATCCTCTCGAAACACGTGGATGCGGTTTCGTCCCCCCTCCTTGGCCGCATAGCAGGCGCTGTCGGCAGCTTTCAGGACATCACTGATGTCTCCACTGTATTGATCGACCGCTACCAACCCCATGCTGACACTCAGGGAGAAGAGCTGGCCCTCCCAGGTGAATCGGTAGTGTTCGACGGCCCGTAACAGGGCAACGGCGACCCGGTGGGCCTGCTGTAGGGTGCACTTCTCCATGAGGACGGCAAATTCATCACCACCCAGTCGGGCCAGGGTATCCATCTGGCGGATGCTGGCGCTCAGTATCCCGCTGATTTCCCGCAAGACCCGGTCACCCGCTGCATGGCCGCAGGTGTCATTGATGAGTTTGAAGCGGTCCAGGTCCAGGTAACAGACCACGGAAGCCGTCCCTTCCCGGTTTGCCTGCTCCAGGGCGAAGGCCATACGGTGTTCGAATTCGAAGCGATTGAGCAGTCCGGTCAAGGTGTCGTGGGTGGATTGATAGGCTAGTTTCTCGGTCAGGGCGCGGGGCACGGTGACGTCCCGAATCACGGTGACCACCGCACTTGGCTGCTGATCCCGGTTCAATGGTGTGACGGTGTGCTCGGCCAGCAGCTGGCTGGCGCCCTTACCCTGCATGCGCACATCGGTACGGAACACCGCGTATTCGTTGAGTGCTTCGTGCATACGCTGTGCATAACGCCGATATTCGGCAGCATCGCTGAACAGTTCGGCGAGCGGAATGCCTTCGATTTCTGTACACCGATAACCGAGGATAGACTCGACGGAGGGGTTGCTTTGCAGGATTCTGGCAGTCTGTGTATCCACGACCAACACCGCATCTTGAATGCTGGCAAAAGTGGTCTCCAACATCTGTTTGGCCTGTGCAAGGGCCTGGTTGCTGCGCTTGATTTCCGCGATATCTGTCAGGGTTGCCGCATAGCCGGCGATCTGGCCATCCTCATCGAGCTGGGCCGAGGTACGTCCGATCACCCAGAGGGGTTCTTGCTCAGCCGCAAGCCGGAATTCGGCTTCGAAATCTGTTCCGGTATCTCGGCATGTGAGCCATGCAGCCATGACATCAGGCCGGTCCTCCGGATAGATCCAGTAGGTCCAGTGCTTGCCAAAGGCCGCCTCGGCATCGCTACCGGTCATCGAGCTGAATCGTGCGTTCACGAACAGGCACAAGCCCTCCGGGTCGGTATACAGGGTCGCCACCGGTGAGACGCTGGCCAGCGCATGGAATCGCGCACGGCTGGCCTTGACCTTCTGATGCACTGAGAGGGAGACCAGTGCCCGGGATTTTTCCGCCCGAGCGCGCAGGGAGGGGATGAGGATCTCCGGCTGCACCGGTTTGCTCATGAAATCATCCCCACCGCTGCGCCAGGCGTCTAGGCGGTTGCCATGGTTTGCATGACCGGTGATGAAAACGATCGGGATCTGCAGATAATCCACATGCTGGCGAATCACGCTGGCCAGTTCCAGACCATTGCAGGAAGGCATCTCGATATCCATCAGAATCACATCCGGGTGGAATTTCCGCAGGATTTCCATGGCGCGTCGCGGATCGCTGAGCGTCTCGACCTCGAAGTCCGCCCCGCGCAAAACCTGCCGGTACCAGACCAGCAGGTCCTCATCGTCCTCCACCGTCAACACCCGGAAGGGTTTCTCCTGGGCCCGCTCGATGAAGTGCCTGAGGCTATCCAGCAGGTCCGGAATGTCGAGGGGTTTCGGCAGGTAACCGTGGCTGCCGATGCGCGCGGCCTGGAGACGCGCCTCGAAATCGTCACGCACCGAGACGAAGATTACCGGACAGATCAACTGGCCCGATTCGCGTAGTGCTTTAACTGCGCTGACACCCGTGTCTCTGCCGTCCGGGTAGACGATATCCATGAGCAGTACATCGGGGGGCGTTCGTGCAAGCGCTTGCGCTAATCCCCGCGGGTGTTCGAGCCACTCCACCTCGAAGCCAAAGTTGGGCAGTACAGAGGTCAACTGCTGGGCCAGGGCCGGGTCGTCCTCCACCAACAGGATGCGCCGGCCAGTCGGTTTGGGGATCAGGGTGGGGGTCGGGAAGTTGCGCGTCGGATCGGCCTGGATTGGGTCGGCAGTGTTGGATTCAATCTGCCGTTCGAGGCGCTGCAGCGCTTCCAGGATATCTGTGCGCAAAGTCTCGCAGACGTCCGAAGTGGTGCCGCACAGACCTTCCAGGTGGCGGGCGGCCACGCCCAGGTCTGTGAAGCCGAAGGTGCCGGCGCTGCCCGCGAGTCGATGGGCAAGTAAGCCTAGTTCAGAGAGGGCTTGTAGGGTTTGTTGTTCTGTGGCCTCGGGCGTCAAACCGCTGGCGGCTGAGCGTAATTCAGCGAACCGGCCGGGAAGCTTCTGCTTGAAGGTGACACTCAGGGCCTGCAGTTGCTGCTCGGCCTGGATCAGTTTATCCGCCGCCATGGAGCCTTTTCCAGATTCCGTTCAGTTGATCGGCCAAGGTCATGGGATCGAAAGGTTTGGGGATGACCTCAACCGCTCCCAGGGCCTTGTATTGCTCCACCTCGGACTGCATGACTTTGGCCGTCATGAAGACCACCGGGGTCCGTTCCAGACCCGCCAGGCCGCGCAGACCTTGCAAGGTGCTGGGACCGTCCATGCCCGGCATCATGACATCCAATAAGATCAGATCGGGCGCCAGGCCCTGAGCCCGCTGGATGGCTGCTTCACCGGAGCTGCAGGTCTCCACTCGCAAACCGCCGACCATCTCCAGCGACATCTTGACGACCTCGCGGATGTCGGCCTCGTCCTCTACCATCAGTACCGTTTGTAAATCCTTTGTCATATCCTTGTTCCCTGTACTTGCGTGCAATTACACCGCGCATGCTTTTTTGAATGCAATAGTTTTTTTCCAGGTTGGATTCTGAGGAGTTTAGTCTGAATAAAAATTCTTACCGCACAGAGATTACGACGGCAATGACATGCAGGCGCGACGCCACCCCCACGTGACTGTTTCTGCCAGATCCCGGAGCTGGAACGGCCGTACCGGGTCAAGCCGCGTTATCTTGAGCAGACGCCGATCCTCGATCCCAATATAGACAGCCTGACGAAACTGAGGAGGGATATAGACATGCTGGTGTATCACATCCTGGGCTGCCGGGAGCCGCTCAGACCACAGCTCGGACCGGATGCGGTGTGATGCAACGCCAGCGAGCGGGCGAAGCCTCAAACAATCAAGCCACTGACCACTGTCTTGTCTGGGCGTCACGGTTTCTTGAAGAGCTGTTCCTGGATATTTTGAAAGGCTTTGAACTCCAGGGCATTGCCGCTCGGGTCCAGGATGAAGAGGGTCGCTTGTTCCCCGGGAAGCCCCTCGAAGCGCACATAGGGTTCGATAAGAAACGATACCTTGCGTTCCTGCAGCCGCTGAGCGAGGTGTTGCCAGACCTTCATTTCGAGAACCACGCCGAAATGGGGGACCGGGACCTGCTTGCCGTCCACAAGGTTGGCGATGCGGGCGCGACTGGCCAGGTTCTCGTCCAGGTGACAGACCAGCTGGTGCCCAAAGAAGTCGAAGTCGACCCAGGAATTGCTGCTGCGTCCTTCCTCGCAACCCAGCAGAAGGCCATAAAACCGCCTGGCCCGGGCGAGGTTTGATACGGGTATCGCCAGGTGAAAGGGTGCTAACGGCATGGGGTGGCGTCCATGCCGGTCAGGCGCCCGATTCTCCGGGACGGATAGTGAAGACGATATGGCCTTTCGATAACTCCACCCTGACCCGATTGCCTTGCAGACATTCGCCCTTGACGATCTTCATGGCCAGCGGATTTTCCACCTGGCGTTCCACCTCACGACGCAGGGGCCGTGCCCCGTATACCGGATCGAAACCGTCACGGGCCAATTTGTCGATGACCTCAGCATCCACCACGAGGGTGATGTTCTGCACCGCCATGCGCTCCGTCAGTTCGGCGACGAACATTCGGGCTATGCGGTGCACGTGCTCCTGTTCCAGATAGTGGAAGACGATGACGTCATCGAGGCGGTTGAGGAACTCGGGTTTGAAAAATTTCTTTACCTCATGCAGCACCAGTTGCTTGGCCTCCTCGTAGCCGGGGGTGGCCGACTGAACGAAACCGATCGGCCGCTTGTCCGGAGACAGGGCTTCGGTGCCCAGGTTCGAGGTGCCGATCAGGATGGTATTGCGAAAGGAGACCTTGCGGCCC
>JASJBU010000065.1 GCA_030066355.1 Gammaproteobacteria bacterium
CTGGGACGAGGCGTTCGACGTCATGGCCGACAAGTACAAGGAAGCGCTGCGAACCAAGGGACCGACGTCCATCGGCATGTTCGGCTCGGGGCAGTGGACGGTGTTCGAGGGCTATGCGGCAAGCAAGCTGATGAAGGCCGGCTTTCGTTCCAACAACATCGAGCCCAATGCACGGCACTGCATGGCCTCCGCGGTGGGTGGGTTCATGCGTACCTTCGGCATCGACGAGCCGATGGGCTGCTACGACGACATCGAAGCCACCGATGCGTTCGTGCTGTGGGGCTCGAACATGTCGGAGATGCATCCGATCCTGTGGACGCGCGTGACGGATCGTCGATTGAGTGCGCCGCACGTGAAAGTGGCGGTTCTCTCTACGTTTCGTCATCGATGCTATGACCTGGCCGATGTCGACATCGTCTTTACTCCGCAGACCGATCTGGCGATCCTCAACTACATCGCCAACTACATCATCCAGAACAAGGCCTATAACCAGGATTTCATCAACAAGCACGTCAACTTCACCAAGACCCCGACCGACATCGGCTATGGCCTGCGGGACAACGACCCGCGGGAGAAGGCGGCGAAGAACCGGGCCAAGGGTAAGCTCAGCAAGATCAGTTTCGAGGAATACGCCAAATCGGTGGAGCCCTACACCCTGGAGTACACCGCCAAGCTTTCCAAGGTACCGCAGGACAAGCTGCTGAGACTGGCCAAGGCCTATGCGGACCCGAACAAGAAGGTCGCCTCCTATTGGACCATGGGCTTCAACCAGCATACCCGCGGGGTGTGGGTCAACGGCCTTTGCTACAATGTGCATCTGTTGATGGGCAAGATCTCTGAGCCCGGCAACAGCCCATTCTCCTTGACCGGCCAGCCCTCTGCCTGCGGCACCGCCCGCGAGGTCGGCACCTTCACCCACCGCTTGCCGGCGGACCTGGTGGTCAAAAAGGACGCTCACTGCAAGTTCGCCGAGCAGACCTGGAAGCTGCCCGCCGGCACCATTCCCCGGGCCAACGGCAAGACCGATGGCGCGGATCAGGCCGATATCAGCGGCAAGCCCATGGGCAAGACCCTGATCCATGCGGTGGCCATGCACCGGGCACTCAATGACGGCAAGATGAACTGCTTCTGGGTGATGTGCAACAACAATATGCAGGCCGCCGCCAACATGAACGACGAGAGTTATCCCGGTTGGCGTAATCCGGCTAACTTCATCACCGTCTCCGATCCTTATCCGACGGTGTCGGCCCAGGCCGCAGACCTGATTCTGCCCACCGCCATGTGGATCGAGAAGGAGGGCGCCTACGGCAACGCCGAACGCCGCACCCAGTTCTGGCGCCAGCAGGTAGAGTCTCCGGGAGAGGCCAAGTCCGATTTGTGGCAGGTCATGGAGTTCGCCAAGTACATCAGGGTGGAAGACGTCTGGCCGGCGGAGCTGATCGCCAAGCAGCCTGAGTATGCGGGCAAGACTCTCTACGACATCCTTTACGCCAATGGCCAGATCGATAAATTTCCCTACGAGGGCAAGATCCTCGACGATCGGGGCAACGAGTATGCCAATGACGAGTCCTCCCACTTCGGCTACTACGTACAGAAGGGCCTGTTCGAGGAGTATCGTCTGTTCAACTCTGCGGAGAACATCCCCAAGAAGGGCCATGAGATGGCCGAGTTCGAGGCTTATCACAAGACCCGTGGTATCCGCTGGCCGGTGGTCGACGGCAAGGAGACCCTGTGGCGCTTCCGAGAGGGTTACGACCCGCATGTCGCCAAGGGGGAAAACGTCAAGTTCTATGGTAAACCGGATGGACGGGCGAACATCATCACCGCCCCTTATGAGCCGGCCGCCGAAGTACCGGACGATGAGTACGATCTGTGGCTCTGTACCGGGCGCGTACTGGAGCACTGGCACTCGGGGTCCATGACCCGGCGGGTACCCGAATTGTATCGAGCCGTACCCGATGCGGTGGTCTACATGAGTAAGAAGGATGCCAAGAAGCGTAAACTGCGTAACGGCTCGATCGCCAAGATCAGCTCGCGGCGTGGTGAGATCACCTGCCGGGTGGATACCAAGGGCCGCAACAAATGTCCTGACGGGCTGGTCTTTGTTCCCTGGTTCGACGCCGGTCGTCTGGTCAACAAGCTGACCCTGGATCAGACCGATCCGCTCTCGAAAGAGACCGACTATAAAAAGTGCGCAGTCAAGATCGAGAAGGCGAAGCGGGCCTGAGCGGCGGGCTTTATCAGCTCAACTCCCGGTCCGGTGGGCCGGGGGGTTCAGCAGAAGGCCGATTGATACCAGCAATCACACAAAGCCATGGCAGATAGCGAACAAAAATCCCTGCAGAACCGACGCCAGTTCCTGGGCAATATGCTTAAGACCGTCTGTGGTGTGGGACTGTTCGGGGTGGGTCTGGGGATGTATGCCAACCGGGCCTCCTCACTGCCGGCGCAGACGATCCGTCCACCCGGGGCCCTGCCGGAGGAGGAGTTTCTCGGCGCCTGCATCCGTTGCGGCCTGTGTGTGCGTGACTGTCCCTATGACATCCTGTTTCTCGGCAAGTTGGGTGAGGAGGTCGCCACCGGTACCCCCTATTTCATCGCCCGCACCGGTCCCTGTGAGATGTGTGAGGACATCCCCTGTGTGGCCGCCTGTCCGACCAATGCCCTGGATCACGAACTCACCGAGATCGAGGATTCCAGGATGGGGCTGGCGGTGGTGGTGGATCAGGAGGCGTGCATCGCCTTTCACGGTTTGCGCTGTGAGGTCTGCTTCAATATCTGTCCGATCCGGGGCAGGGCGATCACCCTGGATCTGCAGCATAATGCCAGGTCGGGCAAGCATGCCCTGTTCATCCCGGTTGTGCACTCGGCGGCCTGCACCGGTTGTGGCCTGTGCGAGCGGGCCTGCATCCTGGAGGAGGCGGCGATCAAGGTCTTTCCCACCCATCTGGCCAAGGGGGAATTGGGCAAACACTATCGTCTGGGCTGGGAAGAGAAGGAGCGCGCGGGCGAGGCCCTGGTCACACCGGATGCCGAGCACCGCTACAACCTGCCGGAAGGGGTGCGCTACGACCTGCAGGGCGAAGGACTGATCATCGAGGAGAAGGCCGAGAAGACCCCCTTCTCGAGCAATCCACTGGATACCCTCAACAACAGCCTGTTGGATGAACAGTAATGCTAGATCGCAGCAAACTGGGTCGTGAGGCGGTGAGGGTCAAGGGCTGGTTAGGGGCGCATAAATGGCTGTTGCTGCGCCGTCTGAGTCAACTCGGTATCCTCGCCCTGTTTCTCGTCGGTCCTTGGTTCGGCCTGTGGATCGTCAAGGGGAATCTGGCGGCCAGTATGACCTTGGACGTACTGCCACTGACTGATCCCCACGTGCTGCTTCAGTCCATGCTCTCCGGGGTGACGCCGCAGAACTCTGCCATCATCGGTGTGGTGCTGGTGCTGGTCTTCTACTTCCTGGTCGGTGGACGGGTCTACTGTTCCTGGGTTTGCCCGGTGAATATGATCACCGATCTGGCCGCTTGGTTGCGCCGCAAACTGGGTATCCGTGCTACTTCGCAGATCTCGCGTAACACCCGCTACTGGATGCTGGGGTTGACCTTGGTCCTGCCCCTGGTGACCGGCAGCATCGTCTGGGAGCTGGTCAATCCGGTCTCCATGACCTTTCGGGGTATCGTGTTCGGTGTAGGCGCGGCCTGGGTGATTCTGCTCGGGGTGTTTCTGTTCGACCTGCTGGTGGCGAAGGATGGTTGGTGTGGTCATATCTGCCCGGTGGGTGCTTTTTACGGCTTGGTGGGTAAGAAAAGCCTCTTGAAGGTCAACGCAGCGAACCGCCAAGCCTGCGACGACTGCAACGAGTGCTTTGTGATCTGTCCGGAACCCCATGTTATCCGACCCGCCCTGAAAGGCGCGAAAAGGGGTACGGGGCCGGTGATCTTGTCGTCCGACTGCACCAACTGCGGCCGCTGTATCGATATCTGCGGGAAACATGTCTTCGGTTATGGTGGTCGACATGCTGCCGAGACCCGCACAGAGACACATGAGGGTATGGTAAATCGGGGCGTGCGGGTCTGACCGGCCGTCCGAGTTTTTTTAGATTGAGAGAGTGATGGAGAAAGCGATGAAAAAATCAGTGATTGTTTTAGCCATGGCCTTGATGGCAGGGTTCTACACCTCATCAGCGGTTTCCGAGGTCATGTCTTTGCGTGGCGACGATCTGACCAGTATGGCGCAGAAGCCCAAGAAGATGAAGATCCTGTCCGTGTCCGGGGGTATCGAGCGCAGCTTCGAGCAGCAGCCTCCCATGGTGCCGCACACCGTGGACAAGTACGAGGTCAATCTCAAGCACAACGGTTGTATGAAATGCCATAGTGAGCAGACCTACGAAAAAGAGAAGGCGCCTAAGGTGGGTGACAGCCACTATATCGACAGAGACGGCAATGTGTTGAAAACCCTCTCCAGCCGCCGTTACTTCTGCAACCAGTGCCATACCACCCAGGTGGGTGCCGAGCCCTTGGTGCAGAACAATTTCGTCGGCGCGAAGTAATGCAGGGAATGCAGCGATGAAGGAGAGACTTCCGCTCGAACCTGTCAGGCGGGGGCTATTGATGGAAATGGGCGTTAATTGAGTAATTTGGTGTAAATCAATGTCTGAGAAAAAACAACGTAGTGGTTTCGTTCTGATCCTCATCGGCATCGTCGCCGGTGTCATCCTTTGGGGTGGTTTCAACACCGCCATGGAAGCGAGCAATACAGAGGAGTTCTGTGTCTCCTGCCACGAGATGGAGGCAACCGTCTATCAGGAACTGCAGGAGACGATTCATTTCAGTAACCGGACCGGCGTCCGGGCGACCTGTCCGGATTGTCATGTGCCCAAGGAGTGGGTACACAAGTTCGTACGCAAGGTGCAGGCTACCAATGAGCTTTATCACAAGGTCATGGGCACCATCGATACTGAAGAGAAGTTCGAGGCGAAGCGACTGGAAATGGCACAGAATGTCTGGCGGGCCATGAAAGCGACAGACTCGCGGGAGTGCCGCAACTGTCATGACTTCGAATCCATGGATTACGATCGTCAGGAAGAGCGCTCCGCGGACCGCCACGAGGAGGCAGAAGAGGAGGGCTATACCTGCATCGATTGCCACAAGGGCATTGCTCACTCACTGCCTGCAGGCTATGATCCGGCAACCGACTTCCCGGGGGAGGTAGAATAGACAGATGACCGGAAGATCCTGATGTTGTTGTCAGGATCTTCTGAAATAAAAATATAAATCAGTATGTTACAATAAATTCACACTAGATTCGGTGTCAATCAGCAACAACTGCTAGGATTAAAACAACTAACCTGAACGGTCAGTAACCGCCACTCTCACACTGAAGACTGCATCCCATGCTCTACGATACGTTTGGCAGGAAGATTGAATATTTGCGGCTATCCGTGACCGACCGCTGTGATTTTCGTTGTTTCTATTGTCTGCCAAAGGGATATAAAGGTTTCTCCCCGCCTGACAGTTGGCTGGCGGTCGAGGAGATAGAACGGCTGATGCGGGTCTTCTCGGAGCTAGGGATCGACAAGGTCCGAATCACCGGTGGCGAACCCCTGGTCAGAAAAGATTTGCCGGAAATCGTGCGCCGCATCGGGCGATTACCCAAGATTCAGGATCTCTCCCTCAGCACCAACGCCTCGCAGCTGGCACGGCATGCCCAATCACTCAAAGCCAACGGGGTGAGTCGTATCAATGTCAGCCTGGATACCCTGAACCGTGCACGCTTCCGCGATATCACTCAAGGCGATCTGGATCAGGTGTTGGCCGGTCTGATGGCGGCGAAGGATACCGGGCTGCATCCCATCAAGATCAACATGGTAGTCATGAAGGGGATCAACGACCATGAGATTACGGACATGGTGCAGTTCTGCCTGAAGCACGATTTCACTCTGCGGTTTATCGAGACCATGCCTGTCGGTGTAACGGGGAAAGGCGCCACAGACCGGTTCCTCAGTCTCCATCAGGTTCGGGAACAACTGGAGTCGGTCTATCAACTGGAACCTGCTGCGATGCGGGGGGCGGGTCCTGCCTCCTATGTGCGGGTCAAGGATACCCGGTTAAGGATTGGTTTTATCACCCCTCTCTCCCAACACTTCTGTGAGACCTGCAACCGGGTGCGCCTCTCGGTAGAAGGCACCCTCTATCTTTGCTTGGGTAAGCACGACAACATGGAATTCCGCCCTCTGTTGCGCAAAGGTATCAGCGATGAGCTGTTGAAAGAGAAGGTGTTGGAGGCCATCGCTCGAAAACCCGAGCGGCATGAATTCAGAGAGAAACCCGGGGAGATCGTCAGAGTGATGGCCCTCACGGGCGGTTGATCGATTAGCTTGAGGTCCCCTCGGTATCAGGTTGCTTGGGGTGGAATGGTGACGACATCTTCCTGCCCGACACTCTTCATGTTGTTGGTGCCATCTTCGAGATTCTGAGTCTGCCAAATCATCGTCAGAGAAATGGCGATTGCCAGGGCAAAGAGATATTTCACATTTATACTCCAACCATTACCGATAGCATGGGTTCAGCTCTAACGGCTGTTACATCGTATTGTCGGCGGAAATATAATGCATATTAAGACTGAATTCTAGATGGGTTTCTCACTCTAAGGTTGACGGGGGTCAAGAAATAAAAAATTATTTCCTCACACAGCAAGGTACTGGTTCGTTCGACGGCCATTCAGCTTAGAATGGAACATCTCACCCAGAGGCATCCCGATCAGTATTGACTGACCCCAGAACAAAACCTTTTCGACTCTGTACAGGGAATGGACCGTTTGAAACTCGGGGGTCTAACGAGGATGTACTACGGACGTCAGCACATGCCGATATTCGAAGAACACGGAATAATCGGCATAGTCCCAGCGAGTGATGGGAGGGTCACCGATCCATGGATGAGTCATACTGGGATCTCCATAATCACGTTTGACCTGATCCATGGTCATACCCCGTGTGGGCCGGGGGATACCCTCTGAACTGTTGAGCGGGGCCTGGTGGATGGTATCGATCAACAGAACATCGGCGAGCGTGGTGCTCGATGCGATGATCAAGCCAGCACACAGGTAAGTCGAGATGCCAAATTTCATGCTAGGGTACTCCAGTAAAACTCCTTAAGGATTGAATATAGCACTCTTATCTAAGTATTGAAGTCAGCTTTGATTTTTTATTTCCGGTGATAACCAGTTGTGGTTTAATGGCCGCCTATGTTTAAACCACTCGAGCTTTTCATTGGCCTGCGCTACACCCGCGCCAAACGAAGCAACCACTTCATCTCCTTTATTTCGATGATCTCCATGCTGGGGATAATGCTGGGTGTGGTGGCCTTGATCGTGGTCTTATCAGTTATGAACGGCTTCCATAAAGAAGTCCGTGAACGGATTCTCGGTATGGCCTCTCACGCCACCATCTCAGCGGTCCAGGGAGGTCTGAAAGATTGGCAGGCCGTGCAGACCCGAGCGGAACAACACCCCAGTGTCATCGGTCATGCCCCTTACGTCGAGGGCCAAGGCATGTTGATCAACGGGCAGAAGGTCAGTGGGGTGCTGTTGCGGGGGATTCTTCCAGAACAGGAGGGCAAGGTCTCCGATGTCGTCTCCGCCATCAAGGTTGGCAGCATCGAAACCTTGGATGCGGGTGACTACCATATCATCCTTGGTCGGGAACTGGCTTTCGTGCTGGGCGTGACCACCGGTGATCGAATCACATTGGTCACACCACAGGTCAATGTGACGCCTGCCGGTATCATGCCGCGCCTCAAACGCTTCACTGTAACCGGCATCTTCGAGGTGGGCATGGGTGACTACGACCGGAACGTGGCCCTGGTGCATCTGCAGGATGCGGCAAAATTGATGCGTCTGCAGGACAGTGTTACCGGAGTCAGGCTCAAACTGACCGATCTGTACGATGCACCGGAGGTCTCCAGGGAGCTGGCAATGAGCATGGGCGGCTACTACCGGATCAGTGATTGGACCATGCAGCACAGAAACTTTTTTGCCGCACTGCAGACAGAAAAGCGCATGATGTCTATTATTCTGTCGCTGATTGTGGCAGTTGCGGCCTTCAATATTGTTTCGACCCTGGTGATGGTGGTGACCGATAAACAATCTGACATTGCCATTCTGAGGACCCTGGGGGCCTCGCCCGGCAGTATCATGGGCATCTTCATCGTTCAGGGCGCCACCATCGGTTTCATCGGTAATCTGCTGGGAATGGTCGGGGGGGTTTTGTTGGCCAACCATGTCGAGGCCATCGTAAGCTGGGTGGAGCGCCAACTGAATATCGATTTTCTCGACCCCAGTATCTACTACATCAGTCAATTGCCTTCCGATCCGCACCTACAGGATATCCTCTTCATCGGCAGTACCGCCTTCGCCATCACCTTGCTGGCTACCCTCTATCCCGCATGGCGCGCCTCGCGCACCCATCCTGCGGAGGCGTTGCGTTATGAATAATCAGGGACCCGTACTCCGGGCAGCGGGGTTGAAGCGTACCTTCAAGCAGGGCAATCTGCAGGTGGAGGTGTTGCGCGGGGTGGATCTGACGGTCAACAGGGGTGAACGGATCGCTATAGTCGGCGCCTCGGGATCCGGCAAGAGTACCCTGCTGCACTGTCTCGGCGGATTGGATCGGCCGGATGGGGGCAGCATCGAGCTGCTGGGCACGAACATCTTCGGGCTCGGTGAGAAAGACAGGGGACGTCTTCGCAACCGCAGCCTGGGTTTCGTGTATCAGTTCCACCATCTGCTGCCGGAATTTACTGCCCTGGAGAATGTCGCCATGCCCCTGATGATCGGTGGTGGTTCGGTGGCGGATGCCAAGCACCAGGCAGAGGATATGTTGCAGCGAGTGGGTCTGAAGGAACGGATTCTCCACAAGCCCACAGAGCTGTCGGGAGGTGAAAGGCAACGCGCCGCTTTGGCGCGAGCCTTGGTTCACCAGCCGGATTGTGTGCTGGCGGACGAACCTACCGGTAACCTGGATCGCCGTTCAGCCGACCAGGTCCATGAGCTGATGCTGGAACTCAATCAGGAACAAGAGACCAGTTTCGTGGTGGTGACCCATGATCTGGAACTGGCGGCCCGTATGGATCGGGTCTGGCATCTGGTCGATGGCGCGCTTACTGAGCATTGAGTTTGCGTCTGGTGTGGCGCTGATCTGTGCGCCGTTTCCACTGGCGCACGGCATGCAGACGCCAGAGTCCTCGAATCGCCAGGTATCCGATGATCGCGAAAGTGGCGCCGCAGATCAGACAGCCGAACAAAAAAGGAACCCAAATATCATCCAGCCCACCGCTTTTGAACCAATCGAGACTGAAATCGAATTCGTTCGCACTGGGAGGAACACCCAGGAACCAGGTGCCCACCGTATAGGCGAAGAAAAACATAGGTGGGATGGTTAAGGGGTTGGTGACCCAGACCAGTGCCACGGAGAGGGGGAGGTTCACGCGCAACAGGATCGCCGCGCCGGCCGCCAGGATCATCTGAAAGGGTACGGGAACGAAGGCCATGAACAGGCCGATGGCAAAGGCACCGGCGGAAGAACGGCGGTTGATATGCCAGAGATTCGCATCATGCAGAAGCTCACCGAAGATCCGCAGGTGTTTCTGCTGGCGTATGACTTCGCGGTTTGGGGTGATGCGTTTGATCAGCTGTTTCGGCATGTTGTTTGTGGAATTGTGCTAAGTGCTTCCTACAACTAAGGTTATTGAAGCATGCTAAATTACACATAGCTACTAAAAAATCGGCCGAGACGCCATCTGAGAAGGCCGGAAACGGAATTTCCATGAACCTGCTGTTACTCTGCTTCGTGGCCGGAACGGCCATCATCCAACTCTTCCCGGTCCTGCCTGAGCCCCATTGGTTGGGGCTCAGCGTCCTGCTGCCGCTTTTCTGGTCGATCAGGTCGTTGCGTCCGCTCTCCGCCTTGCTGGGCGGTATATTCTGGGCAACGGTCTTTGCCTACCTGCAGATGTCATCCCGATTACCCGCTGATCTGGAGGGAAGGGATCTCACCATGCTCGGGGTGATTCAATCCATTCCAACCAGCAAAGGTGCGATTACCCGTTTTGAGATGGCGGTGTTGGACCTGGAGACGCCGCATGATGAGCAGCAAGCACCGGACAAGATCCGGCTCAGTTGGTATGACGCGAATGAGCGATTCCAGGCAGGTCAGGTTTGGCGTCTCAAGGTCCGGTTGAAACGACCCAGAGGTTATCAGAATCCGGGTGGATTCGATTATGAACGCTGGCTCTTCGCACAGGGGATCCAGGCAACAGGTTATGTGAGGCCTTGGGAGGGAAATCGACTTCAGGACTCGCCATTGCAGGGTGGTCGGCTGCACAGGTTGAGACAACGCTTGGGTATGGAGATCGAGCATCGCACGGAAGATCCCCGTGTTGTGGCGCTGGTCAAGGCATTGGCGATTGGTGATCGCAGCGGCATGAGTTCGGACGACTGGCGAGTTTTTACCTCGACCGGCACATCCCACTTGGTCGCCATCTCTGGGCTACATATCGGCATGGTGGCCGGTCTGGCATTGTTCCTTGGACAATGGGTCTGGCGTCGCTCCAGCCGCTTGATGCTGTGGCTGGCCGCGCCGCGTGCGGCGGCTTGGCTGGCGCTCCTGTCAGCCGCCAGCTATGCCGCACTTGCCGGCTTCTCCCTGCCCACCCAGCGGGCTCTGATCATGCTCTCGCTGGGCTTAGGGGCCCTCTTGTTGG
>JASJBU010000066.1 GCA_030066355.1 Gammaproteobacteria bacterium
CCGCCCATCACCAGCATCCCCAAGATCAGCACCGGCATCTTCGGCCTGGGGGCCCACGACCTGCAGCCCCGGCATTTGGTCGCCGCCTTCAAGAACATGGAGAACGTCCTCAACGTGCCGTTTTTCTACCTGGGTTCCCAATTCTTCGAAGAGAACCCCTCTGCAGCTACGGCCGGGCTGCAGCAACGGCTGCGGGACGCCTATCCCGAGACCGAGTTCATGGCCTTCGATCTGGAGCCCAACCCCTCGCTCCTGCCGCCCGGGGCCCTGCGCATCCGCTTCCACTCCGTGGGCGGCTACGGGACCATCGCCACGGGTAAACTGCTGACTGACATCCTGGCGGGTGTCACGGGTATGTATTCCAAGTCCGCGCCCAAATACGGTTCCGAAAAAAGCGGTGCGCCCACCAACTACTACATCTCCCTGAGCCCGGAACCCATCAAGATCACCAATGCGGAACTGGAGGACGTGGAGGTCGTGGTCTCCCCGGACCACAAAGTCTTCAGTCACACCAACCCGTTGAAGGGCCTGATCGATGGCGGCACCCTGATCATCCAGTCCGGCAGCACCCCCCTCGAGGCCTGGAAGGAGCTGCCGGCCCATGCCCGCCGCACCATCCGGGAGAAGGGCATCCGCCTGTTCGTGGTGGACGCCTTCGGTGTGGCCAAGAAGCACGCTCCCTCGCCGGATCTGGAGATCCGCATGATGGGCATCGCCTTCATCGGCGCGGTTTGCGGCAAGGTGGAGCGAGTGGCCTCCGGCGCTCCCGTGGCCGAGATCCTGGAGAAGGTCCGTGGCCAGGTGACCAAGAAGTTCGGCGCCAAGGGTGAAGTGGTGGTGGAAAGCAACATGGCCGTGGTCCAGGAGGGGCTTGATGCCACCCAGGCCGTGGACTACCAGGCTGCAGAATTTGTCAATGCCGAGCAGTTGGCTGAGGTGCTCACCGGACCGGGCGTCGAAGTGTCGGCCTCCATGCTGAAGTCCACAGGCAGCGCCAGCGCCAACGGCATGTTTGACGCGGATTACTACGCCAAGACCATGATGGATCGGATCAAGGACGGTAGCATCGCCGAAGCCCCGGTCATCCCCGGTGTCGGTATGTTCATGCCCTCGGGCAGTGCCGCCGCCAGGGACAAGGGCCTGTTCAAGCTCACGGTGCCCCGTTACACGGCGCACTTGTGCACCGGCTGCATGGAGTGCGCCCTGGCCTGCCCCGACGGGGCCATCCCCAATACCGTCCATGAGATTCACGACCTGCTGCTGACCGCCATCAACGAGGTGGACGTGACCGACCAACAGAAGCAGCTCTTGAACGCCCAGGTCTTCCCCCTGACCAAGAGCATTCGCGATGCTTACCGCAAGCTACCCGCCAAGGACGACAAGTCCTTCAAGGACATCGCCGCCGAGGAGGTGGCGCGCATCGGCATCGACAACCCCACCCTGAGGCGCAGCTTCGAGAAGATGGTGGAGGTCCTGGCCGTCTACCCCGTGGTCAAGACCCGGCCTTTCTTCGATGCCATGGAAAAAGAGAAGCCGGGCAGCGGCGGGCTCTACTCGGTGAGCATCGATCCCTGGAAGTGCAGTGGCTGCGGGGAGTGCGTGGACGTCTGCGGCCCCGGTGCCCTGACGGTGCAAAATCAAACTCGCGGGGTGCAGGTATCCCTGCAAAACAGTTTCCAGTTTCTGAGCAAGATGCCCAACACGGCGCCGCGCTTCACGGAGAACGCGATACAGCCCGGCGGTGACGCCAAGCGCCTCATCCTGGATCACGAGAATTACTACGCCATGACCGGTGGCCATGGAGCCTGCCGCGGCTGCGGCGAGGTCACCTCCCTGCGCCTGCTCAGCGCCACCAATCGGGCGCTGCACGAGCAGAAGCGCCGCGGGCACATCGCTGAACTGGAGGATCTCCTCGATAACCTGAAGGCCAAGCTGGTGTCCCTGGAACCGGATGAGCAGGACCCGAACCGCCGCCAGCGCATGCAAGACACCGCGGATAACCTGGAGAAACGGCTCTACCGGTATGAGAGTGGGCCAACGGGGATGGGTCCGGCCGGGGCCGCCATCGCCAATGCCACCGGCTGCAGCAGCGTTTACGCCTCCACCTTTCCCTACAACCCCTACACTGTGCCCTGGGTAAACAGCCTGTTCCAGGATACGGTTCCGGTCGCCAAGGGTATCTTCGAGGGGCTCTGTGCCAGTGAAGCGGACGACTTCGCCGCGCTGCGTTCGGCCAGGCTGGACCTGGCGGATCAATACGACCCCGAGGTGCACGATGGGTTCTTCCGTACCTTCCGCTGGCAGCAGTTTTCTCAGGAGG
Source organism: Gammaproteobacteria bacterium (assembly GCA_030066355.1). Classification (GTDB taxonomy): domain Bacteria; phylum Pseudomonadota; class Gammaproteobacteria; order Chromatiales; family Chromatiaceae; genus JASJBU01. The sequence goes on from JASJBU010000066.1 coordinate 2,321, forward strand.
AACTCGATCTCATGCCCGCGGTCGTTGCCGTCGGCGGCGACGGGGCCACCTATGACATCGGCTTCGGCGCCCTGTCACGGCTGTTGGTCACAAACACTCCGCTCAAGGTCGTGGTGTTGAATACCGGGGCCTACTCCAATACCGGCGGTCAGGCCTCTACCGCCAGCTATACCGCTCAGGACTCGGATCTGACCCGTTTCGGCGTGGCCCATCGGGGCAAGTACGAGGATCGCAAGGAGTTGGGCCTGATCGCCGCCTTTCACCCAAAGGTGCTGGTGGTGCAGACCAACTCTTCTCTCCAGGGGCACTTCATGAGGAATCTCATGGAGTTCCTCAACTACAACGAGTCCCCAGCGGTGTTCGACACCTACACCGCCTGTATGCCGGAGCACGGCATCGCCGATGACGCCAGCAACCGTCACGCCCGTCTGGCGGTGGAGAGTCGCATGAGCCCGGTGTTCGTCCACGACCCGCGCAAGGGCGATACCCTGGCGGAACGCTTCTCCCTGGAGGGAAACCCGGACATCGGCAAGGACTGGACCAAGGGTACCCTGGAGTACCTGGATGATGACGGCAAGGCCCAGCTCATGGAGATCCCCCTCACCCCGGCTGACTTCGGCATCAACGAGGGCCGCTTCAAGAAGCACTTCAAAAAGATCAAGGGCGAGACGGATCTGGCGCCTCTGCACGAGTATATCGACCTGGACGCCGAGGACCGCCATGGAAAGACCCCGTTCATCTGGTACACGGATGCCAACAAGCGACTGATCCAGATGGAGGTTTCCACTGCCATGGTGTCACTCACCGAGGAACGGCGCCGACATTGGCGTATGTTGGAGTACCTGAGTGGTCTGCACATCGACCGCATGGAGCAGACCCACAGTGACGAGGTGGAAGAATGGCGTGCCAAGTATGAGCAGGCCAATGCAGAGAAAGAGGCCTCCATCGACTCCATCGCCCGGGGTATGGCCGAACTGGCCGCCTCCTCTGGGGCCCCTGCCGCAGGCGCACCACCCTTGGGCGGACTCGCCATGAACGTCGCTGCCACTGCCAGTGAGGCAGCACCCGCCGAGACTGGCCCGGCCGCTGACATGCCCTTGGTGGAGATCACGGAGGATGACATGGCTCTGTGTACCAATTGCAAGACCTGCTACCAGGATCTCAGTGAGCTGTTCGAGCTCACCCGAATCATGGTTGACGGTGCCTCCAAGGAGGTGGGTCGGGTGAAGCCGGGTGCCTTGGAGTCAACCGAGCTCACCCCCGAGCTGATCCAGCGAGCCAAGAAAGTGGCCAACAACTGCGATGCGGAGATCATTCGCTTCCACCATCAGGGTTGAAGTGCCAGCGGAGACCAAATCATGTCAGAGCATCTAGAAGCAAACTCGGGCGCCACCGGCGGCGAACCCGCCGCCAAGCCCACCTATGTCTACCATCGGGAAAACGTGGACCGCTATTTCCAGGCCAACCAGGAGATGGAGGCCACCCGCCAGCACCTGGCCGCCGCCAGCGAGGCCATGCAGGCACTGGAGAGCACCGAGGCCGTAGAAGTGTTCCAGAAGCAGATCGACCTGCTCAAGCGACGGCTGTACGAACAGCCCCAGTTCTTCCACCAGGTGTTCATCACCGAAGGCACCAACGCCATCGCCTGGGAGTTCCAACAGCCGGAACTGGGCAAGGATTTCATCCAATCCTTCTGGAAGCTGCTGACCAAGGACGACGCCATGAGCATCATGCTGATGCGCTTCATCTGGAACGTGCCTTTGGGTTACAAGCGCAAGTTCGTCCGTGCCCTGGATCACCACCTGTCGGACCGTTACCCCATGTTCAAAGGGTTGTCTCAGGGTTGGCCCGCCGAGAATGGCATCTCCCCCTACATCCGCCCGCCGGCGGAGCGTTGCAAAGACTTCGACCTGGTCAGCCAGGGTTACCTCGGCTACATGGGGCTGGGATACAGCGCCCGTGAGGTGGAACTGCTGGTGTGGTTGGAGGTACTGCGGGACAAGCAGTGTGAAGACGGCCCCTGCCAGGTGGGTGAAGTGATCCCGGATCGGGAAGAGCCCAAGGGCGGCTGCCCGGTGAGGATTCATATCCCGGAGGTCCTGCGCCTCATGGGCGAGGGTAAATTCAGGCGTGCCATGGAGCTGATCACAGAGGCCAATCCCCTGCCCAACGTCACCGGCCGGGTCTGTCCCCAAGAGCTCCAGTGCCAGGGGGTCTGCAAGCAGAACAAGCGTCCCATCGAGATCGGCCAGCTGGAGTGGTATCTGCCGCAGAGCATGAAACTGTCCCGGGATCCGGTCGACGATATTGGCGAGGTCGTCAGTCCCTGGGCCAAGGCGGACAGGCCGCCCATCGCGGTGGTGGGCTCGGGTCCTTCCGGCCTGATCAACGCCTATCTGCTGTCCAAGGAAGGTTTCCCGGTCACCGTGTTCGAGGCCTTCCACGAGCTCGGTGGGGTGTTGCGCTACGGCATTCCCGAGTTCCGCCTACCCAATGAGCTGGTGGACGACGTGGTGGAAAAGATCCGTCTCCTCGGCGGAGAGTTCGTGACCAATTTCGTGGTCGGCAAAACGGCCACCCTCGAGTCGTTGAAGCGAGCCGGATTCTGGAAGGTCTTCATCGGCACCGGCGCCGGCCTGCCCAAGTTCCTCAGTGTCCCCGGTGAGCACCTGCTGGGTATCATGTCAGCGAATGAGTTTCTCACCCGGGTGAACCTCATGCAGGGTCATCGGGAAGGCTCGGAAACGCCCCTGCCCGAGACCAAGGGCAAACAGGTAATCGTAATCGGCGGCGGCAATACCGCCATGGACGCTGCCCGTACGGCCAAGCGCCTGGGTGGTCAGGTGAGCATCGTCTACCGGCGCACTCAGGCGGAAATGCCTGCTCGTGTGGAGGAGCTGCACCACGCCCTCGAAGAGGATGTCCAGCTCAAGGTGCTGCGCTCGCCCAAGGAATTCCGGGGCGACGACAAGACCCATTTCGTGTCCCATGCACTGCTCGACGTCATGGAGCTGGGCGAGCCGGATGCCTCCGGGCGGCGGCGACCCGCAGCCACCGGGCGGGTGGAGGAGATCGAGGCCGACCTGGTGATCATGGCCCTGGGCAACGACTCCAATCCCATCGTCAAGGACGCAACGCCGGATCTCAAGACCAGCAAGTGGGGCACCATCGAGATCGTCACCGGCCAGGAGACCTCGGTGGAGGATGTCTATACCGGAGGCGATGCGGCCCGGGGCGGCTCAACGGCCATCAATGCCGCGGGCGACGGGAAGAAGGCCGCCTTGCAGGAGATCAACGAACGGGTTCCTTTCAACGCCAGTGAGATCAAGGCGCTGGTGGCACGGGCGGAGCACTACACCAAGCAGGGTCAGGCGCGGGCGGAAATCCTCGCCAAGACCGATCTGGGCATGGGCATCGTGGAGCTGGTGGTGCGCGCACCCCTGGTGGCCAAGGCCGCCAAGGCGGGCCAGTTCGTGCGCGTGCTGCAAGCGGAAAAGGGCGAGCTCATTCCTCTCACCTTGGCGGACTGGGACGTGAAAGAGGGCACCATCACCCTGGTCATCCAGGGTCTCGGCAGCAGCTCTAACCTGATCAACCGCATGGAGGTGGGTGAGGCCCTGGCGGGCGTCGCCGGACCCCTCGGACTGCCCAGCGAATTGCACCGCTATGAGGATGGCGAAACTGTTATATTCACCGCCGGTGGAGTGGGCCTGCCGCCGGTCTACCCGATCATGCGCGAGCACCTGCGATTGGGTAACCACGTCACTCTCATTGCCGGCTTTCGCACCTCCGACGTCATGTTCTGGACCGATCCTGGCGAGCGGGTGGAAGACCTGCGGGCAGAGTTCGGCGATCAACTGGAAGTAATCTATGCCACCAACGACGGCAGCTACGGCGTCAAGGGATTCGTCACCGGGCCGCTAGAGCAATTGCTGGAAGCGGCCAAGGCGGGAAACGGTCTTGCGATCGGCGAGGTGGTTACCATCGGTCCGCCGCTGATGATGCGCTCCGTCAGCGATCTCACCAAGTCCTATGGGGTCAAGACCGTGGCCAGCCTCAACTCCATCATGGTAGATGCCACCGGGATGTGCGGCGCCTGTATGGTGCCGGTGAACATCGACGGCAAGATGGTACGCAAGCACGCCTGCATCGATGGTCCGGAGCTGGACTCACATCTCATCGATTGGGACAAGTTTCTGCCACGCTTCCTGCAGTTCAAACAACAGGAGGATAAGAGCAAGGCCCGTCACGGTTTTGCCTGATATCGTGTTTTTCCGTGTGATCGTATGACGATCACACGGATCAATCGGGGAGAATCGTATGCTGGTTTATTGCGCGATCTCCCAGGAGCCGTCAGGATTACGACAGGCAGTACCGTAGACGTTCTCGACTTTCCCCCCAACATTCACTTTGCTCTGGTACTCACGGCAGTAGCGTCCGTTGCTGCTGGTACCTTCCCGGGTGGTGGTGACGGCTCCGGATGCATTGCCGTCTTCCCAGTAAATCGTTTCACCCAAGGGAGTCGTCGTGGCATCGTAGAGCGCCCGTTCATGCTCCCGTTGTTGTTGGTCATTCAGGTTGTCCAGGATGGCCAGGGTAATCGCGGTAAAGCTCAACAATCCCCAGATGTGGTTGTCGTGAAAATGGTGCCTGTGGCGTGGATAGATATGACGGTAGGGTCGAACGACAATCCACTCTCTTGGGTGGTGGTGTCTGGGATGCCTGACGACGGGTGGTCTGGCTCTTGGGTAGCGAGGATAGGGCCGGATGTGATGGCGTGATTCGGTCGAATATTCCCTCACTTCTCTATGATCGAGTTCCCTGGGCTTGATGCGTTGGTAACGGGGATGACGCCGTTCTCGATGATGTGATCCAATACTCTGCTCGCTTCGAACTCTATGATCTCTGTATTCACGATTCTTTGCTCCGTCATGAGCTTTTCTGGGTCGCTCGGATTGATTGTGTGGGCGTTTTTGGTCAACTTCCCAAGCAGCTGTGCGGGAATCAGCCATCAGCAGGTTCGCATTGATTGAATGGGGTGAGCGGGAAAAGAGAGGCTTTTCCGATTCCGCAACTGCCGAACCGGTCGTCATCAGAAGACTGCATAGAATGAACGCCTTTGACAGAGTAACGCTATGAATGGATTTAAATGGGGTAGTCAGGGCTTTGTCACGATTATGCATGGAATCCTCCTCGTTTTGCTTCTGAATTACTCTGCGCTTGTCAATACCAAGTAACAAGCAAAATCTTTGTTGTGGGCATTAGCACCTGAACCATATTGCTGAAACATCGTTGAATCAACAGCTTTGCTGGTATGATGTTATATTTGATAAATAATTTAAAAAATCATTGCAAGATATTGATATAAAAATAATAAATGTCTTATCATAACTTGTACATTGGCATGAAAGAATATCCTATTAATGTGAAGTGCAGCACCGTTTCTGCTTCTAAAAAGTTGTCTCATATTGCCAGAGATTCCTGATTGAGGAATTTCTTGGATCGAAACACCTTAATCGAAAGTCCTTAGAGGAGATAATGATGAAAATTCAGATGACTAAGACTGTTGTTGCTGTGATGGCTGCCGGCTTTTTTACCGCCGCGATGGCCGGTGAGAATCAGTTCAACAAGCTCGATGCAGACGCTGATGGTTACATCTCAGCCGAGGAAGCCGCAGCACATGAAGCGCTGCAGAAAGGTTGGCAGGCAACTGACGCCAACATGGATGGACAGATCGATGCGGCTGAATTCAGTGCCTTCGAGATGCAGGGTGAAGAGAAGAAGGCCCCGGAAGGCAAGTAATCTCGAGTTGCGAAGATCGCCGGCGCTGTTTCCCAACCCTATTGGAACACAGGGCCTTGGCAGGTCTTCAGGACCGGCAGCCAGCTAGGTTTGGCTGCCGGACTCCGCGGTCACCAGACAGTGGCTGAGCTGCAGTTTCGGGGGCTCAGTAGAAAAAATAAAGGGGGCCGCTTTCAACAGAGCACTCAAACCAAGAATCTGTCGCGTATCGCCGGGAAATACGGCCGCTTCCACATCCTCCAAGACGCAGTTCTCACCAATCCGTACCTTCGGCAGGGTATAGATAGGTACCCGCATCTCATCCCCATTCGCCAATATTCCAGTGAGTTCACGGCGATATCGGGCCTCTCCTGACTGCTTCAGCTGCGCCAGGGTGATCTCGTTGATCATCATGTAACTTGACCCGGTGTCGACCATGAAGTCGCTGGGGGTGATTTCCCCAACCTGGCCAGAGATGTAATAGGTGTGGGCGTCTTTGAGTTGCATCGGTACATCGACACTGAATTCACCGGCAGTTAAACAGGCGGTAAATGCCAGCAGAGGAAGACTAAAGAGATGTTTCATCATACTAACCCTAGGTTCTTACTGAAAAATGGATTCAGGTTTATTTGTATGAATAGATCGGTAGGGTGTGGTTGAACTTGAGGACGGATAGCATTGGATAACCACGAACCAGCTAGCGTGGCGGGAGTATGAAATTAAGTGAGTTGCCGGTAGGGGTCTGAGGGTACCGATTCAGGATCGCAAGTCAGGTCTACTCTTCCAAGCGTTCGATGCGCGTCTGTAGATTCGTTATTTGTTCTTGCATCTGCAGTAGAAGACTCTCCAGCTGTGCTAATCGATCCGCTGGATCGGTCTGGGAATGGGATGGCTGATCATCCGTTTCGTTGGGAAGGGTCACAGTCGATTCCGGGGCTGGGCTGAACAGCTGGGTGTAACGTGACTCCCGTTTGCCGGGCTCGCGAGCGAGGCGTGCAACAAAGGGTCCATCCTCCCGGTTTATGAGTTGTTGCAGTACGGATTCTGTCTCGTGTACATCTGAAAAGCTGCATAGTCGATTGGTACGGGTGCGTAGTTCACCCGGTGTCTGCGGGCCCCGCAACAGAAGCACACAGAGGATACCCAACTCCTGTTCGGTGAATTCCAGGCTGCCGAAGCCCAGATTACAAAAACGGTGTTGGTATTTCGTCACACGGCTGCCGAATCCGCTGCGGTCACTGATCAGGTGCTTCTTCAACAGTCCATCGACCACCGTTTGCACCTCCCTATCACTCAATTGCATGACCGGCTCCCGGCTGCTCTTCTGATTGCAGGCATGGGTCAGTGCACCCAAAGAGAGCGGATATTGCTCGGGTGTGGTGATCGCTTTTTCGATCAGGCTGCCCAGTACTCGGGCTTCAAGTGGTGAAACTTCGATACGCATCAACAGACTTCGAAACAGGTATGCCCTGAGGGGCAAGCAACAAGCAACGGTTATGAACCACTATGATAGGTTACCAGTTTGTGTTTTCAAGCAATTACGGGGACTCGATTATGGGGAAAGCCGGTGGGTTCTCGCTTTCGAGAGCTATATGGTGTCCGAAAAAATCAAGCAACACAAGTTGGAGCTCGTCAGGTCTGCTTAGCGTCTGACAGAGCGATCAGCGGTTCCAAGTATTGGCCTAATCGGATGGGCAGGCTTGATGTCTGCGCTCCCACGGGTTGTGGTACGGATAATGAACATGCAGATGGTAGAGACGCATACTTCGTAACATCCCTCATGATCCTGGCAGCGTTCTGGAGCAACACGTGCTAGCCTCTGAGTGTCATTCCGGATAAGCAACAGGTCACCGCTGCTATGCTGATGGCCTGAAGGTTCCACTGACTTGCCCGGTGGACTGACGCTGCAACTCTCTCCTACTTTAAGTCATCCATCAACAGCTCATGTGTTAGCAGGCATAGCCATCTTAAACACGATTCACTCGAACGGCTAGATCGGCAATTTTCTGATTCTCGGCGATGAATCAGGACGGTTATTGACCATAATCTTAGGGGCTCGGCTTCTTAACCTGTTAATATGGTTTTTTTATCAATAACAGACATCAAACCGGTGGCCAGACGTAAATCAAGCAAATCGAAGCCTATCGCCTTCAAGGAAGATCCTCATCATTCACGTGAAGCGCGTAAGTACGAGAATCCCATCCCCAGCCGTGAGTTCATCATGCAGACACTTGAAGAACATGGTGTGCCAATGGAGCTGCAGAAGGTCGCGGACAGCCTGGGATTGCAGGACGAAGAGCGGCTGGAGGCGTTGCGCCGACGTTTACGGGCCATGGAACGGGACGGCCAGCTGGTGTGCAACCGTAACAGGCAATACTGCCTGGTCAACAAACGGGATCTGATCGTCGGCCGAGTGATTGGCCATTCTGATGGTTTTGGTTTTCTAAAACCCGACGATCAGATCCCGTTTGTTGACCAGGCAGTATTGCCTGTTACGGTTGCACACCAGCTGGCCGTCCCGTTCCATGGCCCGTAAACGTCGGCGCAACGCC
>JASJBU010000067.1 GCA_030066355.1 Gammaproteobacteria bacterium
GGCAAACTCCCCCGCCAAGATGACGTGGGAGATGTGAGTCTGAAGGTGTTCCACTGGCTCGCTCGACCCACCGAATGCCGCTGATTTCAACAGCACTGCAACCATCTGATCTTGTTGTTCGAGGTTGATTTCCATACTTTTCATAGCTAAAAAATAAGTATTGACTGTATATTAGTTTGTGCTAATATTTTTCTTTTCGGTCGCTGGCTGTTGATGGCGACTCAATTTAATCGTCACCATTTGAGGCAAGTTCATGAATATCGATCGCATTGTGCTCGCATTCGCAGGCTTCGCCATCCTGCTGAGCCTGGCTTTGGGTAGTGTTGGAAGCCCCATTTTCCATCACAGTTACTGGCTGTTCTTTACCGCTTTCGTCGGGTTGAATCTGCTGCAATCCGCATTCACCGGTTTCTGTCCCCTCGCCCTGATCCTGAAAAAGCTCGGCAGATCCAGCGGCGCAGCATTCTAAAGCCAAGACAAGTTCATCTGCTGGTTGGCAGACAAGCGCAGGGAGGCGCGCCACCAAGCAGACCCCCCCGAATCAATCTGCCTCGACAGCCAATGGCTCCGCCCGTAAATCGTGCGCCGTGGCGGCAGTGATCCTGACTTCGATAAAATCCCCTGCCTCGAGATCCCAGGCGCCGGGCATGAAGACCCGTCCATCGATCTCCGGCGCATCCGCCGAACTCCTGGCGATGACCTGCTTCTCCTTTACCTCATCCACCAGCACAATGGTCTCGCGACCCACCCGCGCCTGTAACCGCTCCCGGCTGATCGCCGCCTGAACCTCCATAAAACGCGCCCGGCGTTCCTCTTTAAGCTCCGCCGGTAGCGCATCGGGCAACTGATTGGCCTGCGCCCCCGTCACCGCTGAGTAGGTGAAACAGCCCACCCGATCAAGCCGGGCCTCGCGCAGGAAATCGAGCAGTTGCTCGAACTCCGCCTCGGTCTCGCCGGGGAAACCCACGATGAAGGTGCTACGCAGCGTCAGCTCGGGACATTCTCTCCGCCATCGGGCGATGCGCTCGAGCACCTTTTCCGCGGCGGCCGGGCGCTGCATTAACTTCAATATCCGGGGATTGGCATGCTGCAGGGGCATATCGAGGTAGGGCTGAACATGACCCTCTGCCATCAGCGGAATCAGATCATCCACATGGGGATAGGGATAGATATAGTGGAATCTGATCCAGGCCTCCAACTCCCCGAGGGCATAGGCCAAATCACGGATTCTCGTCTGCAGCGGGCGACCCTGCCAGAAATCCGGACGATATTTCAGATCCACCCCATATGCACTGGTATCCTGAGAAACCACCAGCAGCTCCCTGACACCAGAGGCCACCAGCCGCTCGGCCTCCTGCATCACCTCACCAAGGGGTCTGCTCACCAAAGGACCGCGCAGATCCGGGATGATGCAGAAGGTGCAACTGTGATTGCAGCCTTCAGAGATCTTCAAATAGGCATAGTGGCGAGGCGTCAGTTTGACCCCCGTGGGAGGCAGCAGACTGGTATAGGGATCGTGAGGTGCGGGGATCTGCGCATGCACCGCCTCCATCACCGCCTCGTAAGCATGCGCCCCGGTCACCGCCAGCACCTCCGGATGGGCATCCCGAATACGCTGCTCGTCCTTGCCGAGGCAACCGGTCACGATCACCCGGCCGTTCTCCCGCAAGGCCTCGCCGATCGCATCCAGGGATTCATCCACCGCCGCATCGATAAAACCGCAGGTATTCACGACCACCAGTTCGGCTTCTTGATAGGTAGCGGAAAGCTCATAACCCTCTGCCCGCAAGCGACTCAGGATACGTTCGGAATCCACCAGGTTTTTCGGACAACCCAGGCTCACGAAGCCGATATGCGGTGCGTCTGACTTCATCGGTTCAGTAATTGAGGCGATAGAGTTCACGCCGATAGCGAGCAACCGCTTCATTCTCCGGATCGAGCATGTCGAGCACCGCCCGCATCGCCTTGCGGGCGATACCGTTTCGATAACCTGCATGATGGTGGGACAGGTATAAGAGATGCTCCAAGGCGGGCTCTACCTCATCCGCCACGAGCAGACTGGCCGCCAACCGGTATCGCGCCTCGGCATTCCGCGGATCGTCTTCAACGTCTTGCTGCAGCACACCGGGCTTCTCCACGTGACGCGCGGTAAGGATTAGATCCAGATGCGCCAACAGTCCGCTCACCTCTTCGGCATCCCGGGCATCTTCCGGTAGTGCGCTGAGCAATGCATGAGCGTCCTCCTCACGACCTTCCCGCAACAGGATCTTGGCCATCAGGGCTGGATAAGCCAGCATCTCCGGAGATTCCACAGCTGCCTCGGCTAGCATCTGCAGGGCCTGTTCGGTGTTACCCGACTGCCAGGCAGTGACTGCGGCGGCGCTCACGGAATCCAGCTTTTTCGTAACATACGCTCCAACGATCCGCGGATAGTCCGCCTCCGGCTGGACACCATGATATTCAGCCACCAGATCGCCATGCCGGAAGAGTTTGAAGCTCGGCAGGCTGCGCACAGCAAAGCGTTCGGCCAGGGATTTCTGTTCATCCGTATTTACCGAGACCAACAGGAAACGCCCTTCGTTGGATCGGGCTAGATCAGAGAGAATTTCCCGCTGTCTCAGGGAGGGGCCGGCCCATGGGGCCCAGAAGTCCACGATGACCAATCCCTTGCGGGAATTCTCGATGACCAGATGCTGAAAATTGTCCGATGTACCCTCGAGGATATAGGGTGAGGGGTTCATTCAGCCAACAGGTTCAGCAGGGAATCGCTTGAGTAATCCCTGCCCATCTCGACGATGATGGTCTCATCCAACTCCAGGTCACCCGACTGAATATGCGGGGACAGCTGTTCCGAGATCTGTTGAACGATCAGCATCCCCGCCCGGTTCGGATCCTCTTCCGGTAGGGCAGCGATATTCTTGGCGAGCGACAGCAGATAGTCCGCAAATGCACGGGCTTGGCTCTGCTGCTCAAGTTGTTGAAACTCATTGGTAAAATCGATGTGTAACTCTCGACCCGGCTGATCAGGCTGATCGAGGACACCAATTTTCAGCGGCCCTTCAATTAACATCAAATAACTCCATAAAATGCCCAAATTCCCATGTTAATATGTAAACCGCCCAGGTGAAAGCAATCCCATACATATACTTACAATATCGCTGGAAATTCGATCGAATCACACCTGTGCCCAATAAACCGAAACTGTACGACGATCGAGGACAATTCAAAGGGTTGGCTGACCATCGCACCTTTGCCCGCGCTTCGAGTGATAAATAATCGCCATTAGTGCACAGCAGTTGTCATCCGCAGGCTTACAGTATCGATCGTTAGTGAGGAGCCTCTCGAAGAACCGCTGCCTTGCCCATACAGCGAGAGGTGCCAGGAACTGCCGGGTGTCCGTACAATTGAACAGTTTACGGCTATCGAAAAAATGACTGGTGACTTGGATTGTTAGTGCTTGACCCGAGAAATCCTCCCCTGATTTGACAAGACAAACAGTCGTGTCCTGAGGTTCTGACCATCAAGTCGGCATATAGAAAATGCCGTGGTGTAACAAGCAGAATAGACCCCTCGTTGCCAGGTCCAGGTGCTGGCCTTGCAATGTCAGGCTCTATTCACATAAATTGCCATTGCGCTGGATGGTCTATACCGTGAAACTTTCAGAGGACCCTTGAACTCTGGGTGAATGATTATCGACCTGAGGGAGTAAAATGTCAGCGGCATTTTTCTGATTGGATTTGAGAAGAGCTAGCGCTTCTTTCATGCTAACCTCTTGCACTTCGTACACAGGCAGCAGATTTATAGATCTATTTCTATCAATAATCAGCATGTTATATCCCTTTGTTAATCCCTTATGTAAGATATATGATAGCCCCGAATTGAATATTTGCAAATCCGTTGGTCAGAATCAAATTTCAGTCACGAGTACACGCGTATCATGATGCATAAACCAATCGTGCTTATCGGCACCGGTGAAATGGGTGGAGTGTTTGCGAGAGCCTTTCTGCGCAGAGGTTATCCTGTCTATCCCATTAACCGTGCAATACCAATCAACGAAACCCATGAGCTGATAGCTAACCCGCAGATGGTACTGGTTGCGGTCGGTGAAAACGATCTGCATGCCGTTCTGTCCCAAATGCCAGAAAGCTGGAGCGATAAACTCTGTCTGCTGCAAAACGAACTCCTGCCCAATGATTGGCAGGGCTTTCCAGAACCGACCATCATATCGGTCTGGTTTGAAAAGAAACCGGGCATTGAGGCTAAAGTCATCATACCCTCGCCGGTATACGGCCCCCAGGCCAACCTGGTAAGTCAGGCATTGTCCAGCCTTGACATTCCAACCCGGGTGCTGTCTTCTGAGAACGACTTACTATTCGAGTTAGTTTTGAAGAATCTCTATATCCTGACCAGTAACATTGCGGGATTGAAGACCGGCGGCACAGTCGGGGAACTCTGGACCCGTCATCGTGAGTTCGCCCGAACGATCGCCGGTGAGGTCATCCAGATCCAGCAAGCCCTGACTGATACCCGTTTCGATGCGGAAGCGCTGATTCACGCCATGCTGAAGGCATTCGATGGAGACCCGGCTCATCAATGCATGGGGCGTAGTGCACCCGCCCGCTTGAGTCGAGTATTGGAGCATGCAGACCGCTTCGGCCTCGGCGTACCGACCCTGCGCCAACTCCAGACTGATCAGCCAGCAGCCTGAAAGCTGATGCAAGGAGACAAAAGTTTCGTCACTCCTGGCTGCCGACTGACCCTGCACTATGCATTGACACTCGCCGATGGTACCGAGGTCGTATCAACCTTTACTGAAGATCCCCTGACCTTGACACTGGGTGACGGCACCATGGAATCGGCGCTGGAGGAAGCATTGATCGGTTTGGCCTGTGATTCCGACACACAGATTCTGCTTTCGGGGGATGATGTCTTCGGGCCCCGAAACGAGGAAAAAATCCAACAGATGTCGATCAGTGATTTTCCCAAGGATATGGGGATCAGCGCAGGACAGGTTATCGCCTTCACCACGCCAGGCGGTGACGAAGTGGCGGGGCAGGTTCAGGAGATTGAAGGTGATGACGTGGTGATCGATTTTAATCATCCGTTGTCCGGTCATGCCATCACATTCCGAGTCAAGGTACTGCAGATAGAATTTCTGTTATAAACACCCGATACACACAACAACGCAAGATTATGCAGAATATTTTGTTGGCGAATCCCAGAGGCTTCTGTGCCGGCGTCGACCGGGCGATTGAAATCGTCGAGCGAGCCTTGGAAATGCTCGGCGCCCCCATCTATGTCAGGCACGAGGTGGTACACAATCGATTCGTGGTAGAGAGTCTGCGAGAGCGCGGCGCCATCTTTGTCGACGATCTCTCCGACATCCCGGACGACAACACGGTCATATTCAGCGCCCATGGCGTTTCTCAAGCGGTACGGCAAGAGGCGGAGGCACGAAAACTGAGGGTGTTTGACGCAACCTGCCCCTTGGTCACGAAAGTCCATCTAGAGGTCGCCCGCTATTGCCGAGACGACTATCATGTCATCCTGATCGGTCATCGAGGCCATCCTGAAGTACAGGGCACGATGGGGCAGTGCAGACAACAAGGCAACGAAGCAAAGATCCATCTGATTGAAAGGGTCGATGATGTGGCGAACCTCGATCTGGGCCATCCGCAAAAGATCGCCTTCGTCACCCAGACCACGCTGTCGATGGATGATACGAAACAGGTCATCGACTCACTGCAAACGCGTTTTCCGAATATCATCGGTCCGAAGAAGAATGACATCTGCTATGCAACCCAAAACCGTCAGGATGCGGTCAAGGAACTGGCCAAACAGTGTGATCTTGTCCTGGTAGTGGGATCACCCAACAGCTCAAACTCCAATCGTTTGCGGGAAATCGCTGAAAAGCATGGGACCCGAGCTTACTTGATCGATGGGGCGAGCGATATCGATGAGGGCTGGATTCAAGGCAGTTCCCGAATCGGAGTCACCGCAGGGGCCTCGGCGCCGGAGATCTTGGTGGAAGAGGTGATCGACACACTCAAGGACGCAGGGGCCGACCAGGTTATAGAGCTGAGCGGACGGGAGGAAAAAGTCACCTTTTCCCTGCCGAAAAGTCTACAGATGAAAGATCCCGGAGTGGGGTCTTAGCAGGGTCTTGCTGTGACCAATCGAATAGGTCTGGCAGTCACTCAATGAATTCCTACGAATATCAGTAACTGTCTACCAGCAGTCGACGGGGGTCCGTGCCCCGGTATTGGTTAAGGTCATGGTACCGCAATCGTCTCCATCCTGAGCCCCACCGGCGATCGGCACCGCCCTGAGGGTAAAGGTATTGACCGCTACTGCCTGTAGTTCCAAGTCATAATATTTTATCGAACCGTCTTTGGGTGCCTCGGCAAACGGCAATGCCACCGCATTACCGGCCAGGTCCTCGTCATAGCGGTTGTTCTCGGTATAAAAACGCTCCATGAACTGCGCCAGTTCAGCCAGTGCGGCCTGTCCATCCGAACGCCGGGCATCCCTCGTCTGTGCGAGGTATGAGGGGTATGCAATGGCCGCGAGTATCCCTATGATGGCGACCACGATCACCAACTCTATCAAAGTGAACCCCTTAGTTTTAAACATATACATCACCTGATACCTATCTGTAGTCTCTTTACGCCTTGCCACCTCGCCGGCTTTGTCTGGCACTGTAAAGCAACCCGGCCTTCCCGAGGGCCGGGTTCATCACCTAGTTTTCCAGTTCCCGCCAGGACTGCCTGCCAGTTGCCCCTGGCCCGGGATTTTCTCTGATCACCTCGATATTGCCCGTTGTCCCGGGTGAATACTTGAATTCATCGCCTTCTTCCGGCCGGGTCAGTATACCGGGTGACGCTATGATACCTTCCTTGGATCTCTTACCGCTTGGCGGGATCTGCACTCGGTCATCAGCATCAATATCTCCGTCACCATCCATGTCGACGCTGGGTGTAATATAATCGTCCTCATTGAAATCCCCGTCATGAGTGACATCGAAGGGAGGGTAATGTAATCGGGTGCCGTCTGTGGCATCCAACTCCATCAGCCAGCTATATCCGCCCCCCGAACAAGGATCTTCATTGGGCACCAAGGTGGTGAATATGATCTTACCGTCGCGCAGGATCGAATTTGAGATCTGTCGTTCACCCTTGTTGTCCGTATTACCATCTTGCGTGTTGATCAGATCCATATACCACCCGAGGTGAGTGGACCAGTCAATCGTATAGTCCGTGCTGAGTCGATACCAATCATCGAAACCGTAGCTGGTGATATTTACCTCTTCCACTATCACCTGCTGCAGCAGTGCATCGCGATTGAAGGAGGTCAGGGTGGCCACATCCTTGTCCCAGATACCGTAAAAACTCTGAGTGACCTGAGCGATACCGCTGTCGTCGCTATGCTCGATATATTTACCGGTGCCGAAATAGACCATGTATCCCTTGCCCGAGGGATGTATTCCGACCTGTGGGCGTGTGGTTATGGGTTGTGAGTTCGTCGAATTGCAGGTCGCTGCGGCGCAGGCTGTATACAGGGGTGAACCACCAAACGCCAATGCCCAGCTCGCTGGATCGGTACTGGTCAGGTCAAACTTCCACATGTTACCGAACAGGTCACCGCCATACACATAATCAACCTTACCATCCCCATTCACATCCACCGGTGCCACTGTCGCAAGCCCATTAGGTCGTGAATCACCCGTGGGATCATTTACCGTGCCTTTCCCGGTATCCAACTTGGTGACACTGCCCGTCTCCAGGTTGACGATAAAGAGCACTGCATTACCCGTAGCGCTGACAGAGCCGTCGCTGACGGTGTTGTTATATCCATTACCGAATACGGCCGCCCACGCGCCACCTTGCAATTTGACAATGTTGGGTTGACTGAACGTATATCCCAGATCAGCATCATCGCTGTCATCAAACTCCCATAGGACATTCGCAGCCGCATTCGTTTCCGTGTCGAAGCTACTGGGATCGGTGACATCCAAGGCATAGAGCCCCTGGCCGCCGGCATTGTAGCCGCCGACTAACACCGTATGCCAACCACTGGAGAAGTAGGCATCGACGATCATCGGTGATCCATCGACATAATATTGATGGGTATAATCAGGATCTGTCAGATCCGCGAGATCCTCATAGATCTTGGCGGGCACATAGGCGAACAACTCCTCACCAGTCTCCGCCAGGAAGGCATGCAACATGCCGTCATTGGCCCCGGCATAGATCACCGGCGTACGGCTGCTGTAGGTCTGTTTGAATGCGCTATATCCGGTATCTCGATAACGGAAGTTCGGCCCGCCGACCCAAACCGGGGCGGAATTGACGAAATCCCCGAGCAAACCGGCTCTATCCCTGAAAGCCCCTCCATTGGCCAGCTCATTGCTGGTGTCACCACGCAAATAATCCAGTACCTCACTGGTGCCAAGATCTGTCTGTTGATCACCGGTGAGGCTATCCCACTGGAATGGCTGACCCGATGAGCCGTCATAGGTGATGATCACGCGATTCGTATGCGTGGGAAGATGATCTGAGGCGATCCATCTTGGTGTGTCTGCCACTGTACCATCGGTATTGATTGGATAGGCTTCGATATCACCTGTCCAATTCTCGGCATCGAAGACCGCCAGATAGAGTTCAGAGTCTGTGGTTATACTACCCGTGGTATTCAATGCCACCGAGGAGAATGAAGAACGGGACATCGCAGCAGTAAAGGCTTGTTTGAGCGATTCCTCAAGGGCTTTTCCATCTTCAGCCGCATAGGCCAGACCACCGGCATTGTCAGCAGTATCCTGCAGGACCTGACGGATATTACCATCGGCAAAGCCGACCGTATAAATTGTCAGATATTGATCTTCGGCCAAATCATCCCGTAGATCTCGCGTGCCATCTTCAGGCGTACCGGGAGATGGACAATCGCCGGATGTTGTATCACAGAAGGCCCAATAGGCCACATCATCCAGGTTATCCCTGCCCTGTGCATTGATATCCGAATCCGCCACGTCATCGCTATGGCTATCCTCATCATAGTCTCGAATCTCTGAGGGTATGTCTGCATCCTTGTAGGGATAACCGTCAGTAAAGATCAACACGCTTGGGCTCGCGCAAAAAAGCTTAGTATTGTATTCTGGATAGTAGAAGGGATCCCGCTCTGGATTGGACTCATCGGCGAGGTCGAAATCGGCAAAACCCGTGACAACGTCCGAGTAGTGTGGATTGTCCTGCTCGAAATACTGAATAACCTCCCACAAGTTCTCGGCGATCGGTGTTGTTCCCCAAACCAGGGGATATTTATTGACCGCATCGACGATATCGTCGATCGAGGCACCGATGTAACCATCCAGTTCTGTATACCCAACCTCAGCCGCAGGCAAACTGGTATTACTGGGTTTTTTTACGAATGGATTGATCGGGATCTTGAAACGTATGGTGCCACCCTGCACATTCTGGTTATAGATATCATTGGCATCCGGATTGTATCGATAAAATGAGACGCCAAGCCTTACCCCATCGGATATATCCTGCAGCAATCCCGTGGGTTTTTCGGTAACAGCCAATGCGATATTCAGTTCCGCCGCGCCGCGCAGGGCAACATAGCCTACGTCTTCACTCGTATGTGACACATCGCTCTCACAGGACAACTCTTCCTCGATATGTAAGGTAGCGCCGGTGCTACTGACCCCATCCAGTCTCAAGACGGCCGTATCATTCTCACTCATCGTCTGCATCGCCGCGAGAAAGGTGGGTACACCATTAGGCACGGAAGAAAAAACCACATTGGCCTTGTTCTCTGTGACGCCTGAAATGGACCCAACTTCAAGCGACCACTCGTTGGTGGCATCAACCAGTGCGCCCGGCTCGAATGCGATATAGGAGAGGGTTTCCGGATTGTGCCCCACCGTCACAGGATCCTGCTGTTCCTGTATGGCGGCTGTGAAGCCACTGGTGCCAATATTCCAAACTCTGGAGGCAACGGATTCATCACCACTGAAGGTCGTCACTGAAGAGATAACAACCGGTGTAGTGGTAAAAGAACCCGAAAAACTCACGCTTAGTGAATCTGCGAGGCTGGAGCGACAGGTTCCTCCATCAACGGTTTCTTCGTCTATCGTCAAGGTTCCTGCTTTGATATCGATACCATCAGGCAATGTATGACTCCCCGCCTCCATGACGATATAGGAGACATCCTCATTGGTGTGGTTACCATCCCTGTAATCCCATTCCTGCATGGTCATTTTAAAACTGGTCGAAGAGACATCCTTGATCCGCACGACACTGGGATCACCCCCATTGAAGGTCGGCGGTTTTGCGATCACCACTGGATTGGTATAGGTATTTCTCAATGAGACGGTACTCCAGCTCGTCAAATCACCACTCGTGTCAATCGAGGCATTGATTGTCTTGGAACCGAATTCACCAACAGGGGTGCCACTCGAGTTATAGATGACGCCACCACTGCCGCCGACTGAAATCTTGCTGTATGGATCATAACTGGTCTGCATCGCACCGCCGTTGGCGTCTGCAGGCGAGTAGACCATCACCGTTGCACCATCGGGAACCGGTGAATAAATGGAACTCCCGGAGTATGTCTTGAACATATCCCGGTCCGCGTACTCATTGTTTCC
>JASJBU010000017.1 GCA_030066355.1 Gammaproteobacteria bacterium
AGCTTGCTCTTCACTCAAACCGTAGCTATGGCTACGCTTTTCGCTCCAGAGCGGCGCTGACGAACACGAATCCTGCGCCTGCTCCCGTGATCCTGCTGAGAAATGCGGGCTAGAGGATAGGATTCAGTCAGCTCGAGCTACGAGACCTGAACTGGTGGGGTCGCACACCCAAAATGAAGAGAGAAAGGAAATAGGCGGCGATGGCCGCAAGGATCAACAAGGCCAGGAACCAGACACGCCCCCAGACACCCATCTCAAACCACAAGGCGACCTCTCCCGCGCCCAAGACGAGCAACCCACCCATGGCCAAAGCGGCCGCAGCCACGCGCCAACCCAGACCTGTCCAACCGGCCTTGGGGCGGTAGATGCCTGACGCCGTCAAGCCGCGATAGAGCAGATAGGCGTTGAGTGCCGATGAGAGACTGGTGGCCAGGGCTAACCCGGCATGGGCCAGTGGAAAGACCAGGAGAATGTTCAGCCCCATGTTTACCACCATGGCGATGATGCCGATCTTGACCGGGGTGCGGGTATCCTGCTGGGCGTAGAAACCGGGCGCCAGCACCTTGATCAGGATGATCGCCATCAGCCCCGGCGCATAGGCCATCAGGCTGCGGGTCGCCATGGTCACGTCCTCTGCATTGAACGCCGAAGAGTAAAACAGCGTGGTCAGCATCGGCCCGGCCAACAGCATCAACCCTACAGCGGACGGGATACCTAGCAGCAACATCAACCGCAGGGCCCAGTCCAGGGTATCGGAGAACTCCTCAGGCGACTGTTCCGCATGCTTGCGAGATAGATTCGGCAGGATCACTGTAGCCAGGGCCACCCCCAGGATACCCACCGGAAACTCCATCAGGCGATCGGAATAATAGAGCCATGAGATACTGCCGCTGACCAGAAAGGATGCGATCAGGGTGTCCAGCAGCAGATTGAGCTGGCTGACCGATACTCCGAACAGGGCAGGCACCATCAGGCGCATCACCTTCATCACACCCCGGTCCCGAAACGCCACCCGCGGCCTGGGTAACAAACGAATTTGCCGCAAAAAGGGGATCTGAAACAGGAACTGCACAGATCCGGCGATCAGCACTCCCCAGGCCAGAGCGACCACCGGCCGCTCCAGCACCGGAGCCAACCATAGTGCGCAGCCAATGAGCGAGAGATTGAGCAGTACCGGGGTGAAGGCCGGTACCCCAAAACGATTGTGCGCATTGAGGATGCTACCGGCAAAGGCGGTCAGCGAGATGAAGAACAGGTAGGGAAAGGTGAGGCGCAGCATCTCCACGGCGAGCGGGTACTTGCCCTCATCCTCGCCGATAAAACCCGGGGCAAAGACCATGATCAATACTGGTGCGGCCAGCACACCGACCAGAGTGGTCAGCAGCAATACCAGGCCGAAGGTGCCCGCCATTCGATCGACGAAATCGCGCAACTCATCGAAGGTCCGCTTGGTGCGAAATTCGGTGAGCACCGGCACGAAGGCCACGGAGAAGGCCCCCTCGGCAAACAATCGGCGCAGAAAATTGGGGATCTTGAAGGCGACGAAGAAGGCATCGGTTGCGGCATCCGCGCCAAAAACCCGCGCCAGCACCAGATCGCGCACGAAACCCAGAATCCTGGACAGCATAGTATTGCTGCCGACGGTGGCGAAAGATTTGAAAAAAGAGGCCAGTGCTATGTCCTGTCAGGCTACCAATACCCGCACATTATAGGTTGAACACTCCAAGCAAAGGGAATGAACCGTCGGGTTTTTTACCTGTTTGCCTTATCCGGCTGCCTGGCCGTGTAGTCTACTGGGAAAAAAGCTGCAGCTCTGGTAGAATCGCGCGCTCGCTGAAGCTCAGTGAAGTCGTTCGTCATCCTGGTCGCGGGAAGGCGATTTCTGCACAAATCAAACACTCAGGAGATTGCAATGTCTGCAAACTTTATCGTTAACGCCGAACTACGGAGCGATGCAGGGAAAGGTGCGAGCCGCCGCCTGCGTCGTTCCGGCCAGCTCCCAGGCATCCTTTACGGTGCCCATAAAGAGCCTACCATGATCTCGCTGGCCCACCACGAACTGGTCCACCAGCTTGAGGATGAGGCCTTCTATTCAAACCTGCTGACCCTGAAACTGGGCAATGAGGAGCAGGTGGTGGTCCTCAAAGACCTGCAGCGTCATCCGGCCAAACCGTTCATTCTTCATGCGGATTTTCAGCGTGTCCAGGCCGATGAAAAGATCCGCTTGAATGTGCCTCTACACTTCATCAATGAAGAGAGATGTCCGGGCATCAAGGCCGGCGGTCAGGCCAGTCATCAGCTCACCGATGTGGAGATCACCTGCCTGCCGAAGGACTTGCCTGAGTTCATCGAGGTCGACATGTCTGAGATGCATGTTGGCGACGCCATTCATCTCTCCGAGATGAAGCTGCCTGCCGGCGTAGAATTCCCGAGCAGCGAAGGTGAGGACTTCATCGTGGTCAACATCCACAGTGGGCATATGGGTGAAGAAGAACATGTGTCAGGCGAAGAAGGCGAAGAGGGAGAAGTCACCGAATAACCTTCTTCAGGCATGGAGGGCTTTACCCCTCCATGCACCTTGTCTTCCCTGAGTCAAATCCCGATGTCTTCCCCCCCCATCAAGCTGATCGTGGGCTTGGGCAATCCAGGCCCTGAATACGAATCGACCCGCCACAATACCGGTTTCTGGTTTGTCGATCTGCTGGCCAGACGCCACCATGCCGTCTTCAAAGCGGAATCCAGACACCACGGTCAGGTCTGCCGCCTGAACCTGCACGGTCATGACTGCCGGCTCCTGAAACCTTTGACCTTCATGAACCGCAGCGGCCAATCCGTGGCCAGCCTCGCCAACTACTTCAGGATCCTCCCCCAGGAGATCCTGGTGGCACACGACGAACTGGACCTGCCTGCCGGCTCTATCCGGCTCAAGACCGGTGGGGGACACGCCGGACATAATGGTTTGAGGGATATCATGAACGCCCTGGGCAACCGCGACTTTCATCGCCTGCGGATCGGCATCGATCACCCGAATAACCGCCGGGCCGTCGTCGACTATGTCCTGACCCGGCCATCCAAAGAAGACCGAGAATCCATCGAACAGAATCTCGAGTCCGCTGCTGATTGCCTGGATGACATCATCGCCGGGAACCTCCAACGGGCCATGAACCAGCTCCACACCAGCCGCTAGCCACCGTCTCCCAGGTAACCTGAGCTGAGCAGTTGGTTTGCAATAAAGCGTGAACTCAATTTACCAGTCAAGTGATAAACTGGATTTATATCATTGTTTGCTTATAATTTATTCAACACGATTTGATGTAACAACCGGTTGAACCAATGAAGCTGTACCCCATTGCAACCCTGCTTTTGATTCTGCTCCTGAGCTTCGCGGCCCATGCCGAAAGCGATGCTGAAGCACTGGCACTACTGCACAAGAGTGAAGCCTTGATGCGCTCAGCCGCGACCGCAGCCGAGTACCAGGTCGATATCATCCGTCCCGACTGGCAACGCACCATGACCTTCAAGAGCATGGACGACAACCTGAAGAAACGTTTTCGCATGGAGATCCTCTCACCCCGCAAAACCAAAGGTACGGTCTTCCTCAAAATCGATAACAAGCTCTCCATGTATCTGCCGAAACTCCGCCGACAGATCGCCATTTCTCCCGCCATGATGCACGATGCCTGGATGGGTTCCGACTTCAACAACCAGGACCTGCTTGAAGCCGATGCTCTCATCAACGGTTATACGCACCGGATCACCGGGCGACAGGGTACGGGTGACCAGACAGTGATCAGTATTGAATCCGTACCCCATGCGGAAACCACCGTTTCCTGGCTGAGACTCGAGCATCGTATCCGCAGCGATGGCATGCCGATCGATGTCACCTATATCTGCAGACGCGGCAACCCCGCCCGCAAGCTCTCCTTTGATCGCTACCAGGAGATGGATGACAGAACCATACCAACCCGCTGGAGCATGGAATCTCTCAAAGAGGAAGGCAAAAGAACCATCATTACCCTGAAGTCCATCGATTTTGACACTCAATTGGACGAAGCTGCCTTCACTCCAATGAAAAAATCGCCAAAATGATCGATTGCTGATCATGAGTCACACGCAGCGAATCGTCGAACCCGTTATCGTTGCAGTCGTCATCAGCAACCTGATCGGCCACCTGCGCCGCACCCTGCTAACGATCACAGCCATTGCCGCCGGGCTGGCATCGTTGATCTTTCTCTGGGGCTTCAACGACGGGCTGCATCGCAATATGCTGTCCAATTTCCAGGACGCCATCATCGGCAGCATTCAGATCCACCGACAAGGCTTTTTCGAGCATCCGCGACTCTCTTTGTATTTATCAGCACCTGAAAGGGTAATCGAAGCATTAGAGACCGCCCGACTTCCCCATTGGTCCCGCCGCCTGGAAACCTTTGCCCTGGCCACCTCCGAGAAGACCACCGAAGGTGTCATGTTGATCGGTATGGAGGCAGAGCGCGAAGCGCAGGTAACCCAACTCGCCCAACGGATCGGCAATGGTCGTTTTCTCCAGGCAGGGGATGACTACAGCTTGATCCTGGGTGCTACGACGGCCAAGAACCTCAGGGTCGACCTTGGTGACCCGATCGTGATCGTGGGATACGATCGGTTCGGCGCACTGGTCGCCGAAGAATTCACCCTCGTGGGCATCATCACCAGCGGTGAGATGGGTCTTGACCGGGGCATGGCCTTGACCAGTCTCCGGGCGTTACAGGAGATGCTGGACATGTCTGGACAGATCACCGGCATCGTATTGCGGGTCGCGGATGATAGGCTCGATGAGATCGCTGAGTCTTTATCCCTTAAACTGGCAGAGCTGGATCTGGAGGTCATGCCCTGGAGTGAGATGTTTCCGGTGGTCCAGGAGTGGATCACCCTTCACAATGGTTTCCTCTATCTGTTCGTCGGCATCGTGTTGTTCATCGTTATCGCCGGTGAACTCAATACTTTGTGGTTGTCGATGCTGGAAAGAACCCGTGACTTCGGCATCCTCATGGCAATCGGCACTGCCCGCAGGCAGATAGGGCTCATGCTTTTACTGGAAGCCGCCCTGCTTGGTGTGATCGGTTCGCTGTTGGGGATCCTGCTCGGTATTGGCGTAATCCTACTCACCAATCAGACCGGTATCGACCTGTCAGTACTGCTGGGTTCGACCAGTCGATTTTATGTGGATCCGGTCATCCACCCGCAACTCAACCTCGATCATCTCGGTATGACGGTCATCAGCATCCTGAGTGCCTCTCTGCTGGCCGGCATCTATCCCGCTTGGCGAGCCGTGAAACTCCAACCGGTGGAGGCGATCCGCAATGGCTGACACGGCGCGCCTGGGAATCGGCTATTACCTTAGGCTCTCACTACGAAATCTCCTGCGGAACCCACGTCGTACCGGTATCACGCTCATAACCATGGTTTTCGGGATTTCCACCCTGACACTGTTGGGCGCCCTGAATGACGGTTGGCTGAATCAGATGAAAACCAACTTCATCCTCAGCTTCACCGGACATATTCAGATCCACAGCCAAGGCTTCGAGGCATCGCAAAGCCTGCAAGACAGCATATCCGAACCCGATGAAATACTTCGCTACACTGACTATGCGGAAATCATCGGCTGGACCCTACGCATCCGTACCTCAGGTCTCGCATCCCTGGGCGGCAGCAGTGCCGGTGTGCAGATTATGGCAACGGATCCAGAACAGGAGACCTGGGTCACCTCCATACACGAAAACATCAGTGCAGGACGCTGGCTCAGTCCGGGTATGGCCGATGACCTGTTGCTGGGTCGGAATGTAGCGCAAAGCATCGGTGCGAAACTTGGTGACAAGATCATCCTCATGGCGCAGCGAGCCAATGGCGAGATGGTCTCAGAGGTCTTTTATCTGCGTGGTGTCTTGGCGACCGGTGCTCCCCAGATCGATCGGACCCTTGCGGTGATACCACTGCATACGGCACAGCATTGGCTTGCTCTGCAAAACAGCGTCACCGACATCGTTTTACGCACCGAGCATCACGATGATACTGATGCGCTGCACAGACTCCTGGTACAGCACCTATCGACCGATCGATATGAGATCCTACGATGGGAGGAGCTGGATCCAATGGTCAGTCAATGGTTGAATTTCAGTGACGCCTATGGCTTGGTTGTCATCTTCGTTGTGATCCTCCTGGTTCTCACCGAAATTCTCAACACCATGCTGATCGCCCTGCACGATCGACAAAAAGAGCTGGGGATAATGGTTGCCATTGGCACTAAGAAATCCCAGATCTTCTTGATGATGATGCTGGAAGCGGTCATCCTCATCCTCCTGGGCAGTCTGCTCGGCTACCTGAGTGGCGGCTTGATTGTCTATTTTTTGGGGGATCAGGGCATCGATCTTTCCCATTTTTCCAATGCCTTTCAGTTTTTCTACATGGATCCTGTCATCCAACCGCTGCTCACCCAAGACTCTGCCATCAGGATATTGGGAACCACCTTTGTCGCAGCATTGATAGCCGGAATCTATCCGGCTTGGAAAGCCGCCCAACTGCCAGTGACCCAATCTATACGGATACAATAAAGACACATGGACACCACAATAACTCAAAGCATCATCAGCGTACGGGACCTTTCCAAATGTTACTGGATTGGTAAGGTCCCATTCCCGGCACTCAATCGAGTCAATCTAGAAATCTACGATAATGATTTCACGGTCCTCGCCGGGCGGTCCGGTTCAGGTAAAAGCACACTGCTGAATATCGTGGGAGCCCTGGAATCGGCCGACACCGGCGAAGTCGTCGTCGACAATCAAAACATTCTTCAGATGAGTGCTGACCAGCGTACCCAATTCCGGTTACAGACCATTGGATTCGTCTTCCAGGCCTACAATCTGATCCAGGTCCTCACTGCGCAGGAGAATGTCGCCTATGTCTGCCGATTACAGGGGAAAAGCAAGCTGGAGAGCCTGGAAATCGCTGCTCACTGGCTCGATGCAGTCGGCCTCGGTGAGCTGGGCAGCCGCAGGCCCAATCAGCTCTCCGGTGGCCAGCAACAACGGGTCGCGGTGGCACGGGCCCTAGCCACCAACCCGAAAATCGTCCTAGCCGATGAGCCAACCGCCAATCTCGACACGGTAACCGCGCAGAAACTGGTCTGCTTGCTCCAGAAACTGCATGATGATTTCAACACGACCTTTCTGATCTCTTCACACGATCCCGATGTCAAGAATGCATCCAGCCGCTTGATCAAGCTGTCGGACGGGCATGTGATCAAACGCTGGGACGAGGCTCTCCCCCCAGCCGACCCAACTCAACTGAGCTGTCCCATCAAGAACCTTTCATTGAGTCAAAGATTGCGCCGTCTGTTTGAAGGCAATCCTGCTCAGTGACAATGAGCCCCTAAGCAGGACACCAGATCCAAGAACGATAGGCAGAAAAAAAGCCGGCTCAAAGCCGGCTTTCAAATTTCGACTCAACCAGAGGTTGGCCTTTCTGGCATCCCCGCCTTATTTTTGTCCGAAGACATATTTCGGTTTCAGCCACTTAACCAAAAGCGGCAGCAGGGTCAATGCAGTAACCACATCGATCAGCAGAGCCTCCGTGATATAGACGCCCAATCCCCAGGTATTCGCCAGATCGGTATTCAGCAGGGGGATAAAACAGCCGAGCAGCACGATCACGGAAATGATGACCGCAGAACCTGTGGTATTCAACGTATTCACCAGTGACTGCTCCCAGTTACCGAGGGTCGCCTCCATCTCCTCCTTGAGCCGCGACATCATATAGATACCATAGTCGATACCCAAGCCCATGGCGATACTCAATGCCACCAACAGATGGAAGGCCAGGTTGCCGGACCAATTCTGCACACTGGTAAAATAACCACCCAATCCGTATTGCGCAAACAGTGTGATGAACAGCATCACCATCAGGATGACCGCGACCGACAGGGAACGGAAGATCGCCGCTGCAATCAAGAAAACCGCCAAGGCAGTCTGCAACGGGCCCACCAACCAGTTTTCAATAGCAACCTCACGGGTCGCTTCGGTTGCCCCTAGGAAACCACCAACGGCCGGCCTGACATAGTCCGGACCATCAACTGAAAGCTCATTGGTGTCGCCGGAGAGGTCATCAACGGGTCCTGAGCGCAGCCCGAAATTCACTTTGCTGAAACCGGTATCGTTTTTGTGTTCTTCAATATACTGCTGGATATCCATGGTGACCTGATGAGCCTCGACCGGATCCATGGTGTTGATAAACCCCATCACCACACCTTCGTTCCAGTCGGAAGAGACGAAGGAGTCCATATCGCCCTCCTCCGTCATGGTCTCCAGCAGCCCATTGTAGAGCTGGACAATGTCGTCGCCTCCACGATCGTCATCCGGATCGATCGACTGCAATTTGGCCGTTGTCGGTATGTACAGATCCTCGATCCTGGGTTGGGTCCCCGGTTCTGCCGCCAACAGCATATTCACCAAACGAATGTATTGTGCGTAAGAGCCGGTAAAACCGATGAAGGGGTGGGCACGCATCCACTCTTCCATCGCCTCCATATCCGCCAGAACCTCGGCAACGTTGAAGACGCCCTGTGCTCCACAGGGATCCGGATCCCAACAACCCAGACTCTCTTTCTGGGCCTTACACTCCGCCATCTTCTCTACCGGATCCTCCATATCGTAGATGGACTCGGTAAAGTATTCCTCTTCACACAAAGGCGCTGTTGGTTCCTTGCCACGAATGGGAATGGAAACTGAGATTACACCCGGCATGATCGTGTTCAATTTTTCGATATGCTGAATGGTGATCGACTTCTCCTTGAATGCCGCCCTCGCATAATTGATACCCTTTTCTACACCTGGCATCAGGTCTTCCTTGGTGCCATTGAGTATGTCTGTGTAGTGGACGGAAATACCGATCAGGACCGCGACAAAACCAATGGGTATCCATTTACCCGGGCCGGCGATCATACCAGAGATAAAGGAACCGATCTTGGTCTCCCAACCCCGCTCTTCCCCTGCATCCATTTCCTTTGTGTCACAGGGAAAGCTGATCATCAGCAACGGGATCAGCGTGGTTGTGGTAAACAGGAGCGTGAGCATGCCGAACACACCGAAGTAGGCATAGGCCTTGTAAAACGAGATGTCCACGGTCGCCAGGGTGAGAAACCCCACCATATCGGTGATGATGGCCAGGGTGGCCGGGACAATGGTGTGCGAAATGGCGGTATGCGCGGCCTTTTCACAATCGCCGCAGGCGGCCTGCTCCTGCATAAACCGGCGCGTCACCTGCACCGAGTGGCCGATACCAATCGCCAACAGCAGCATCGGTGTCAACACCATCATGGTGGTGAGTTTAAAGGCGGTAAAACCCATCAAGCCCAAGGTCAGGATGATCGTCGCCCCCACTCCGATCATGGGAAACAGTGAACCGCGCCAGTTGCGAAACTCGAACCAGAGCGCAGCAATGACAATGGCAACAGAGATGACGAACAACCACCATTTATTGACCAAGTCGGCCAGCATCCAAGCGAGAAAGTAGGGTTCCCCGGCGACCAGGGTCTCGAAACGTTCGTCCTCTCCATACTCATCCATCATGGCGCGCACTTCCCGCACCCAAGGCAGATAAATCTCTTTTACTTTGTCGGTATAGTCACCAATGATATAGAGCGACTTTGCGATACAGTTTTTTTCATCCTTCTCGCTGAATTCACATTTATTTCCAGCGGCATCCTCGAAACCCACCAACATCGGACCCATCACAGGATTGGACTCTATACCTTCCTTGAGGAAGGCCAATTGCTCTTTGGCCGTTACCGGATCATCGCTGATGCCCTCGGTGGGGATCAGGCGCTTGAACACCAGGCCATTCTCGTCCGCCCCCATGTATTTGATCTTCTTGGCGGCGATATTGATGAAGTTGGCGGCACGGGCCTCCGGCAGATCGACCAGTCGTTGATGAATCTCCTGCACCTTATTGACGAACCAGCCCTGATAGACATCACCATCCTTGATCCTCAGGGTGAACACCATCAGGTTACCCATGCCGAAATTGTGTTCGGCATAGAGATTGGTGGCCACATAGCGATTACTCGGTGGCAGTAAAGTATCCGGATCGTTGCGCACGTCCAGGTCTTTGATGAATAAGGCAGCGATAATCGTGGCAACCAGCAGAATCAGCATCAATGGCATGCGAAAACGAATCACAAAACTCGCATAACCTTCAGCCCAGCGTTCTGCCATGGAATTGTTTGATGTAGATGAAGAATCACTCATGGCGATTTTCCTATGCCAGAAGAAATAAAAAAGGCTGAAAACCGAAGGCAAACTCCGGCTTCCAGCCTCATCACTAGCTCAATGATGTCATTGAAGTTTATTCAAAGATCCACTTCACGCCGAACTGTAGATTGGATGCCTCGTCGAACTGACCAAACAGGGTGTTCTCATCACCCCAGTAGTGGTTCCATTCCGCCGAGCCAATGAATGTATCGGAAAAACTGTACTCCACATCGAAGCGGTTCCAGTAACCACCCCCCTCTTCCATGATCGTGATGTTGTTCCAGCGATGTTCCTGAGATTCACCAAAGGGCTTGGAGAAGAACAGGGAATAGAAGTCTTCGTTCTCCTCACCCTTCTGCAATCCATTGCTCAGATGCAGAGTAGCCAGATCACCGGTGTAACGAGAGCAGTCATACGTTGCGCCAGTTTGGGTGGTGCATGTGCGCTGTTCATCCACAAAATCCAAATTTCTGAATTGGATGAACTGACCACTGACCATCATATTGGTCAACACATTCACATCCACGCCAATAACATACTTGAACATATCGTGTTCTTCAGAGACCAAGGCTTCGGGCAGATAACCAATACCCAGCAGGCGCTTGTCGATTACTGGCTGCATTTCGTCCTTGGTGTAGAGGAATTCACCGCGTAGCACAATAGGAGCAAGCCCGGTATCAAGTGCATAGTCAAAAGATGCACCGATATTGTTGGTGCGTTCCACTGTCTCAGTGAAAGTCATGACGATGCCATTTTCGCTGTGCGAAGCATCCCCCAGGGCAGCAAGACCACCGGTCACCGGACTGAATCCACCGTAATACTTCCTGTTACCATCAGCATCCAGGGTGTAACCCACACCAATCGTGCCATCGTAACTGTTTGATACTTGATCAGTCGTTATGACATCCGAACCGGCCACTGATACATAACCTTGATCTACGTCATACTGCGAAGAATAAAAACTCGTTCCACCAGCGCCAAAGTTTGCGTTGGGCCGACGCAACTCATGCTGAATGCTCGCTCCAGTCTCGGAATCTCGACAACTCAAACTGACGGAGGGATTGTGACTGAATCCGTAAAAGTAGTTGAGTGAATAATTGAAGCCTGCATCGGTAGACTGCTTAAAACGAAAACCGAAATTCGGTTCCTCAGCATCCGGATAATCACGCACATATTCGGATCTGGCCGGTCCATGCAACCCATCTGTGCTACCCAACATTTCCGCCATAAACAGGTTGCCGGATGAATTGTTGAAGGTAGCAAACGAAGCATTAGGCATGTATTCGAAAGAGGCGACAGGATTGCGCGAATCCCAAGATACGGTTGTGCTGGTTGTCATCAAATCAGCCAATGTCCAAGCCGTACCCGATTCGTTCATGAGATTGGTCTCACCGTTGTTGCCATACATCGGATCCATACCCATGAGCGTCGGCAGGCCCTGCTGGGCAATTGCATTCAGCAGCACGAAACCATTACCTTCGAATGCACCGGTCTCGAAGTTTACGAAATTCACAACACTGTCAGTTGTGGTTGTGATCGGGCCTGTCGGGGTCAGTACGCCCGTTGCATCCATTGCCCAGTATGTGGATGCGAACAGATCAACTGACATATTTGCGAACGGAACCAAGCCTGCTGGCGACGGCCCAAACATACCGTTCGCAGCACCGATATTGAAACTGGTGGCCACATCGGTAAGCTTGGGAATGATGTTCAAGAAACCATTGACCTCACCGGTAATGGAGTCCACGCCTTTCATCAGGTAGGGATGGCCCTGATCACCATCACTGTTCAAGCCGGGGATCTTGTTCTCTTTTGCCTGTGACAGGATGAGTTGAATATTGCTGCTATCACCGATATTGCGTTCCGCATTGATCATCCAGACCGGGATACGGGCATCTTCCATGGCATTTTGGTTCAACTCACGGAAATCTGTGGGATTGATGATATCGAGCAGCTTGATACCATCCGCGGTACCCCACACCACCTGTTGTTTACCAATGCGAAAGTCGAATCCAAAGGCGTTGGTGTCGACATAGAGTTCGCGCAGATAGTCGTTCTGCGTGTAGAGTTCGTGCCCCTTGTAACCATCTACCGCTTCTGAATCGTAGATCAGGTTCAGATCACCGTGCCAGGAACTCTCTTCGCCAATATCACCGTTCAGGAAAATCCTTGCGGAGTTTTCGAATTTCATCAGGTCGAATTTGTCGTGACCCTCTTCGTCATAGGTGTTATCAGCAAAACCGGTGACCTGACCGTCTTTACTAAAGACCGCAGTCTCATTTTTCAGATAACCACCGACTTCGACTTCTGCCAGGGCAACACCAGGCAGTACCATTGCGAGCAGCATGGATTGAAATAGCGTGGAACGCTTGAACATTTTATTATCCTCCCAAAACCTTTTCGATACGACAGACTGGAATGAAGCTGTTCTTCTTATCCAGTTTCGACAGGCCCGATTTGATCAATACAAGCCTGATAAAGTGATCAGGGGTGCATGTGATATGCACCCCTGACAAATCACTAACGCTTGATCTTACGCAGAGTAGACTCTGACCAGAAACTGGGATCCCAGTCCTGATTGACCTGGGTTATACCGTCCGGAATAACCGCCCAAGTCTCATGACCGGTACCCAAGGTCTTTCCGTACCAATATCCCCATTGCAAAGCTCGCGGATCATCCAGGCCCATGCTGATCCAGTGGCGATCGATCACTTTGATCTTGTCACCACCCTTGAAATATTCGGTGCGGTAATCGGCGAAGCTCTTGGTATCGATGTAGCTGATGCGGTGGTCATACCACCAGTTCGACTTTTTGGTCGTGCTCTTCAGCTTGTAGACCTCTTTGCCTTTGTGATCGCAGGCAGCATCCGGCGGGTTTGGCAGATACTTACTCTTGGCCTCTGCCTTACCGATGGCGCCCAGGCAGTCGTTAAAGGTTTCCGTGCCCAACAGCTCATGGGTTTCGTGTTGCGGTTTACGCAAGGTCACGTCGCCGAAGGTAAAGTCACTGCCACCCCAGGCATCGTCATGGGCAGGCTCGGCAAAACGGCGGATCTTACGCAAGGCAGGCAGCCAGATCGAGTAAGACTGGCTCTTGTTGTCATCGGTGAAGTCCGTAATCAGCATGCCGGTTCCCTTCAGCTTGCCGGAACGGAAAATCGCGATATCCTGGGCATTTGTCGAACCGTCACTGTAGTCGTTGTTGAGGTAACGTTCGAGGGTGATGTTGTCAGGTTTCTTACCTGCAGACTTGTTCACAAGAATTGTGATCTTGCCGGGTTTTGCCTTACGGCTCTTTTTCGGATCTTTATTATTGTTGGTGATACCGTAGTTCTTCACCGCATAGAAATGGTTGACAAAGTAGACCTGATCGGCGATCTCATTCGCGGTCGGGGTGCTGGAAGGCAGCGGGAGATCTTTGGAGACCCCGGCCAACGCCTGGGCGGTGAACAGAACGGGAACAGCTGCCAAGGCAGCGACAAGCTTACGGACTTGCATAGAGTGGTCCTCCGGGCCGACGGCTTAACTCTAGTCGTCGCCTTGATATATAATTGAATTACCTGTTACTAATGAACAACTTAATGTCATAGCGCGCTATTTGTATCAGTATATGAGGATTCCCGCAACTAGGGTTTTCCACTAGACCTTCGCCAGCAAATTTCTTACGACCCCATTCACTCGATTAACTAAAGTACTTTTCATTGATCCAGGTTAATGAATACCCACTTGAGCCAGACATGGACAGCTATCTCACTTTTTAAAAACCAGCTTGAATTCAATACGTTGATGTAACACAATTCTCCTTCTACGCTTTCATCCAAAAAAATTATATGTCCATACTTGCGTTGGGTCTCAACCACAAAACCGCACCTGTCGATATCCGGGAACGACTGACATTCGGCCCGGACATCATTGCCGGCGCCCTGCGCAGTCTCGGGGAGCACCCTGCGGTCGAGGAGTCTGTGATTCTCTCCACCTGCAACAGAACCGAGGTCTATTGCACGTTGAACAAGGAAGATCACGCGCCCATCGCGGACTGGATCAGTCAATTTCACGGCCTTCCTCAGGGTAGGGTAAGCCCCTATCTCTACAGTCATCTGGACGAGTCGGCGGTTAAGCATCTTCTGCGGGTCGCCTGCGGCCTGGATTCTCTGGTTCTCGGCGAGCCCCAGATCCTCGGCCAGGTAAAGTCTGCATTCCAGACCGCGACGGATGCGGGCACGACCCACAAATTACTGAGCAAACTTTTTCAACACTCTTTTTCGGTTGCCAAGCAGATCCGCACCGATACGGCGATCGGTAACAGCCCCGTTTCGGTCGCATTCGCCGCTGTCAGTCTTGCCAAACAGATCTTCAGCGACCTTTCCGAGCAGACCGCCCTGCTGATCGGCGCCGGTGAGACCATCGAACTGGCCGCCCGGCATCTGCATCAGAATGGTATAGGCCGCATCATCGTTGCGAACCGGACCGTGGAAAAAGCCCATACCCTGGCGGCCCAGTTTGAAGGCTATGCAATCTCGCTGACTGAAATGAGCGGCCATCTGCATGAAGCGGACATCGTCATATCCTCCACGGCAAGCCCCTTGCCGGTGCTGGGGAAAGGAATGGTGGAGAGCGCCCTGAAGGAGCGCAAACACCGTCCCATCTTCATGGTGGATATTGCAGTACCAAGGGACATCGAACCCGAGGTGGCCGACCTCAGCGACATCTATCTCTACAGCGTGGACGACCTGCAGGAAGTCATACAGGAGAACATGCGCTCCCGCCAAGAGGCCGCGGAACAAGCCGAAGAGATCATCGAGCGCTACGTGGACGAATACATGGGCTGGCTGCGCTCCCTGAATGCCGTGGAGCTGATTCAGGACTACCGCTGCCATGCGGAGAACCTGCGGGACGAGGTTCTGCACAAGGCCCTGCAACAGTTGAATAAAGGCAAATCCCCGGAAGAGGCCATGCAGTTTCTGGCCCGCACCCTCACCAACAAACTACTGCATACCCCCAGCTCACAGCTGCGCCAGGCCGGCTTCAACGGTCAGTTCGAACTACTCGAGGCCGCCAACACTCTCTTTCAATTGAAGAAAATCGACAGCAATTCATGAAGCCATCTCTGCGCGGCAAGCTGGAGCAAATCGCCGAGCGATTCGAAGAAATCACCGCCCTGCTGGCTGAACCCGATACCCAGGCCCAACAAAACCTGTTTCGTGACCTGAGCCGGGAATATGCCCAACTGGAGCCAGTGGTTGATAGCTTCAAACGCTACCATGCGGCGGAAAGCGACATCGAGGCGGCTCGTGAGATGCTCAAGGACCCGGAAATGACCGATCTGGCCCGCGAGGAGCTAATACTGGCAGAGCAGACCCGTGACGCATTGGAACCGGAGTTGCAACTGCTGCTGATTCCACCGGACCCCAACGACCAGCGCAATATCTATCTGGAGATTCGTGCCGGCACCGGGGGGGCCGAAGCGGCCCTGTTTTCCGGCGACCTGTACCGGATGTATCTGCGTTACGCGGAGGCCCAGGGCTGGCAGACCGAGGCCATCAGCGAGAGTCCGGGCGAACACGGTGGCTACAAGGAGATCGTCTGCCGCATCAGCGGCAATGCGGTCTATTCGAAGCTGAAGTTCGAGTCCGGCGCCCATCGGGTGCAGCGCGTGCCGGAGACCGAATCCCAAGGGCGCATCCACACCTCGGCTTGCACCGTCGCCATCCTGCCCGAGGCGGAAGAGGTGGACGACGTGGAGATCAACAGCAACGACCTGCGTATCGATACCTACCGCGCCTCCGGCGCCGGCGGCCAGCATGTCAACAAGACCGACTCGGCGGTGCGCATCACCCACTTGACCACGGGCATCGTGGTGGAGTGCCAGGACGAACGCTCACAGCACAAGAACAAGGCTCGCGCCATGTCCCTGCTGAAGGCCAGGCTGCTGTCCCAGGCCCAGGAGGCGGTGACCAGCGAGCAGGCCAGTGCCCGCAAACTGCAGGTCGGCAGCGGCGATCGATCGGAGCGCATCCGCACCTACAACTTCCCACAGAACCGGCTCACCGATCACCGTATCAATCTGACCCTCTACAAGCTCGACGAGGTGATGGCCGGCGGTCTGGCGCAGGTCATAGACCCACTGCTCAGGGAGCATCAGGCCGAGGAACTGGCCGCCATGGGTGAGGCATGAACGCACTATTCCGATGGGTAGGAGCGGGCCATGCCCGCGATGATTGAGTGCAGTCGTTCGCGCCCACAGAGCTTCCAGAGTACTTGGCATGATCACCATTCATGCGGCTCTGCAGCAGGCCTCTACCAGACTCGAAGCCTTGCCACACAGTAGCCCCCAGTTGGAGGCCGCTGTTTTGCTCTGCCATGTGTTGGAGAAACCCCGCAGCTATCTGTTCACCTGGCCCGATAAAACGCTCACGCAGCAAGCCCAGAAAGACTATCAGAGCCTGCTGACAAGACGCCTGCAGGGTGAACCCGTGGCGCACATCACCGGGAGACGCGAATTCTGGTCGCTGACCTTGAAGGTCGGTCCGGACACCCTGATCCCCCGTCCCGAAACCGAGCTGCTGGTGGAACAGGCGCTGCTACATCTGCAAAAGTCGCCATCCCCCAAGCTGGCCGATCTGGGTACCGGCTGCGGCGCCATCGCCCTGGCCGTCGCCAGTGAACGTCCCGACTGTACCTTGCATGCCACTGACAGGCATGAGGCCGCATTGAAAATTGCCAGGGAGAATATTGCCAACCTGGCTCTGCAAAACGTCCGACTGCTGCAGGGCGATTGGTTTCAGGCACTACCCGCCGGTACAACCTATGATCTGATCCTCAGCAACCCGCCCTACATCGCTGACCTGGACCCCCACCTGCAGCAGGGCGACCTTCCCCGGGAGCCCATCAGCGCCCTGACATCCGGTGCGGACGGCCTGGACGATATCAGAATCATCGCGTCGCAGGCCCTCAACCGCCTCAAACCCGCTGGCTGGCTCCTCTTGGAACACGGTTTTGATCAGGGAAGCGCAGTGCGTAGGCTCCTGACACAGGCCGGATTTGATCATGTCAGAACCCTCCGGGACCTGTCCGGTCAGGAACGGATCAGTGAGGGTAAACGCCCGGAATGACAGGACAAATCAACAGAGCACCTGTTTGACACGAAGTCAATGACGATTCGCATTCCATCAAGCATTGCGTCTTGATTAATTCCTTACAGGGGTTAGGATAATAGCTTATGGACGCCGAGAATCCTGAATTCATCAAACACCGGGACATCTATTTCAACGAGCTCCACCCGGATCCCAACCAGGCGCAGACCGCTGCGCTCCTGTTGGCGGACATCAAAGGAATTCATCAGGTTACTCCCACTGACCCGCTTCACCTGTCGGTCAGCTATCACCTCATGGACATCTCCCTAGAGCAGATCGAAGATGGCCTGGTGGAGATCGGCCTGCACCTCGACAACAGTCTGCTCTATCGAATGAAGCGGGCCCTCCATTACTACACCGAAGAGACCCAGCGCGCCAATCACGGTTGTCTGCACGGCAGTTTCAACTGCACTCGCAAGATCTTTGCCGACCGGTATCAGCGCCTGGACCACACCTGCCGCGACGACCGCCCCGAGCACTGGCGGAAATATCTCTGACCCTCAGCGAAATCCGTTCCGTGAATGACGAACAACTGCTGCGCTATAGCCGCCAGATCATGCTGCCCGCCATCGGCATCGAAGGGCAGGAGCATCTACTCGAGTCCAGGGTGTTGATCATCGGCCTGGGCGGGCTCGGCGCCCCGGTGGCGATGTATCTTGCCGCGGCGGGGGTCGGCAACCTGGTGTTGGTGGATTTCGACAAAGTGGACCTGAGCAATCTGCAGCGCCAGATCATCCACACTACGGAACGGATCGATTCCCCTAAAGTGGAATCGGCGCGCCAGACCCTGCATGCGCTCAATCCGGATATCCAGGTCGAAACCATCGATCACCTGTTGGGTGAGTCAGAACTGGCGGAACAGACCAGCCGAGCCGACCTGGTGATCGACGCCACGGACAATTTCACTGCCAGGTTCGCCATCAACCGGGCCTGCCGCTCTGCCTGCACCCCATTGGTGTCGGGTGCGGCAATCCGCATGGAGGGGCAAGTCAGCGTGTTCAGCGGACAACCGGGAGACCCTTGTTACCATTGTCTCTACCCTGAAGGCGGCGCCGTGGACGAGAGCTGTTCCGCGAACGGCGTGCTGGCCCCGCTGGTCGGCATCATCGGCAGCACCCAGGCCACCGAAGCGATCAAGGTCCTGACCGGTGCCGGCGTCAATCTCACCGGCCGCCTCCTGATCCTCGATGCCCTGCGCATGGAGTGGCGCAACCTGAAACTCAGGGCCGATCCCCACTGTCCGGTGTGCGGCCAAGCCTGATCCCGCCCGTTGTTGAAACCGCTCAAACATCCCCGGCTCTGCCCGCTCCTCCTCAGCGCCGTCTCTTTGCTGTTCATGCTCGGCCAGGACCCTTTGCAAATGCATCTGGAATATCAACGCCGAGCAGTGGAAAGCGGAGAACTGTGGCGGTTGTTGACCGGCCATCTGACACATCTCGGCTGGGGCCACCTGTTGATGAACCTGCTCGGCTTCTGGCTGATCGTCCAGCTCTTCTTCAGGAAGATGATGCCTTTTACGGCCTGTTTTTCCGGGCTCATCCTCCTTACACTGGGCACTTCCGCCGGCCTCCACCTGCTGAACCCCGGGCTCGACTGGTACCGGGGCCTCTCCGGCGTGTTGCATGGCTTGTTGATCTGGGCGCTGCTCAGGGAGATCGATCAACATCCCGGCGCGAACGGGCTGCTGCTGGCACTGGTGTGCGTGAAATTGGCCTGGGAACAGGTCAGCGGTCCCATCCCGGGCAGCGAGGCAATTGCAAAAGGTCGTGTCATTGTCGATGCACATCTTTACGGCGGGCTGAGCGGGGCCTTACTATGGGCGCTGGAGCGCGGAGTCGCAAAGATACAGAATCGGGGAGTTTGAGTGAAACGCATCATTCCAGTGTTGGCGATAATCTTGAGTATGAGTGGCTGCCAGGAGACAGAACAGATCGACCTCTCGACCCTCTCACCCCAGGAGCGGGATGCGGTGACATCCCTTGCCTGGCTGCAGGATGCCGAGGCGAGCCGCGATGCCAAACTCGCCATAGAACGGGGCGACAAGCGGCTGCTGGCCATGGCGACCCGCGCCCCCAATATGCCCGGGGTGCCCACTGAATCTGCCTCGCGGATCAAATCGGTCTGCGGTATCCGCTATCTGGAAGGCTCCACTGATATGGTATTCGGGGATACCCATCTGAAACTGTTGCAGGCCGCGCAGGAATATGCCACCGAATACAACAAGCTAATGCTCGACGCCTGCCTGAAGCAGACCCAGTAGACCTTTCAGGCCCCCGGCAGTTTGGCCCTGCGACTGGGGTTTGTCCGGCTCGCCGCCAGGCGAAAACCCAACAGGGCAGGCAGCAGCAAGAGCGCGCCACCGCCACCGCCTCCACCGCCATCACTGTCGACCACTGTGGTCCCTTCACCCGCGTCGTTGAATACCGTGCCATGGGCGACAACCACACCGTCAACCCCCTGACAATCGTCAGCCACCTCTCCCGCCGTGGAAGTCACCTCGATATCCGCGGCGGAAAGGGCGAAGAAGACATTGTCGCTGCAGGCAACCTGCACACGTCCTCTGGATACGGCCTTGTCCAGCAGGGTGACCGTGGCGGTTCCTGAATTGGCATGAGTTCCCAGGTTCAAGGCAGCGTCATCATTCGCGTCACAATAGCTCGAGCCATCACTGCTGAACGAATACAGGCTGATATCGACCAGAGGACAGGCGGTGTCTGTATTGTTGACTGACCAATCAATCGTCTGTGCCGTGCCGCCCGCATAGGAGCCTGAAGTATTGAGTGTCCCCCCGTTGATCGCGAAGGGTCCCTGCGTGGTCTCCACCACCAGGGTCACGTCATCCTCCGCGACACCCGATTCTCCGTCACGCACGGTAAGACGAAAGTTGAGGGACCTGTCCGTGGCCGGCAGGGTTTCCCC
>JASJBU010000059.1 GCA_030066355.1 Gammaproteobacteria bacterium
CGCTCTTGAAATGTTCCAACACGGCACTGAGTTCAGTACCCACCTTCAAACCGATGAAGATATAAATGAGTGGGATCGCACCGGCACTGAGCAGTTCACCGTAGTCGCCGAGCGGAAGAAATCGGTTGTCCAGACAACCACCGGCCAACACCAGCCCGAAGATGCCTACCAATACATACCCGAAACGTGAAAGAGATTCTAAGATGCTCAATAAGGCATGACGCAACTTGGCGTATGGCAAGGCTAAAAACATCAACAAAACACCTGAGGCGACCACCGCACCGCCCTGAAATCCCCCTCCTGGGGTCAGATGACCATTGAGAAAGATATAGGCACCGAACACGAAGATGATCGGCAACAGATATTCTACCATGGTCTTTACCAATTCACTGGAGTCCGCCTTTTCCCGTTCCTGAGTTGCCGCGTTTTCTTGTTGCCTTGGCAGCACCCCCAACAAGAGTCCGACGACTGCAGCCGATAGAAACAACACCGTGACCTCACCGAGTGTATCCAGGCCGCGATAGGTCACCACTACAGCAGTCACCAAATTGGCAGCGCCCAGTTCGTCAGGCCCCTTGTCCACATAACGGGTCGCCAGCGGCGAGAGTTCCCCAGGTTCTTGATAGTTGCCAGCCACATCAAGAAACATGTAGGCGAACAGGATCAATACCAGAAAAATGAAAAGGCGCTTAATCATCTACTCGGATCCATTTAACGTTTTTGCCTCGTGTAACTTGTCCACGACAGTATGTTTCGTCTTGTGGACACCGCGATGATGAGATGCACGAGCCAATGCGTGGGAGGAAACCGGATTTGTCAACAACACAAAAAAGATCAACAGCAGTATCTTGCCGATCCAGGCAGGGTGGTAGATGGCAAGACCAATCAATATCAGTATGGTGCCGAGGGTGGATGCCTTGGTGCCCGTCTGAATACGGTTATAACTGTCCGGCATACGTAACACACCCAGACCCGCCGCAAACAGAAAGATCGAACCCATCAGGATCACTAAACTACCAATTATCTCAATCATCGGGTTCAACTTCCTGTTTGCGAGTACGATTGATTGCATAAAGAAAAATGACCGTGGCCAACCCACTGCCGATCGAAGCTTCCGTCATGGCAACATCGGGCGCAGCAAGGAACACATACGTCACCGAGGCAAACAGACTGGTAAGACCCGCAGAGATTACGGCACTGACCGGCTTGGTCAATGTAACCGCCAATACGGCACTCACAAGGATTCCCGCACATAACAACAGTGTCATCCATTCAATCATGGTAGGTACCTAATTTTGGAAATTACAAGCCACGTTCCAGGTAACGGGCGACAGCCAAGACTCCCAGAAAACTCAACAGGCCATAGACGATTGCCACATCAATATAGATGAAACGATCTGTTAGATGCGCAACCAAGACCAGGATTGATAGGGATACGATGGTCAGCAGATCCACTGCAATAATTCGGTCGGTATCGGTATCGCCCTTGATCAATCGGATTACTCCAAAAAGTATCGAAAAAGCGATCAGCACCATGGCCAGGTTCAGTATTGTTTCAGCCATAGATCTCCTCAAGGTATTTCTCGAATTTTGCCGCGATCTCCTGCGTGGCCTTTTTCGAATCCTGGGTTGTCACATCGATCCAGTGAACATAGAGGGTGTCATCATCGATATCCACTACCAGGGTTCCGGGTGTCAACGTGATTGAATTGGCCAGAACCAAACGACCGGTGCGGGATTTCAATCGAGTGTGGACTTTCACTATACCCGGTTGAATAGAAATTTTTGGTGACATGACAATGCGCGCCACATTCATATTCGCCAACAGCAGTTCCCATAAGAAAACACCAAGATAGAGGAAATAATTGAGGAGTGCCTTGGGTGTCAGCTTTATCTCTGCATAGGCGCTGGAAAACGAGGAAAATGCAATAGCCAAGATACTGGATATCACAACTCCGCTTGCCACCACATCCAGGGCCAAGGATGCATTAGC
Source organism: Gammaproteobacteria bacterium (assembly GCA_030066355.1). GTDB lineage: Bacteria > Pseudomonadota > Gammaproteobacteria > Chromatiales > Chromatiaceae > JASJBU01. The sequence goes on from JASJBU010000059.1 coordinate 1,994, forward strand.
CACCAACCAGATGGCGAACAGTGTCAACCATAGGTTCAACAGGCTTCTCGTACTGCTTGCTGGGGACTGCGTCACGCTACTACTTTGTACTGTCATGGATTTTCGCCGAACAGGATACAGTTATTTTCAGAAACGGCAAGATATCTCTCCATCATTCATTAAATTGTCATAAAAGGGTGCAATCTCGCTCGAACTGCACTTTAAAAGTGCGATGGTTGGCTGAGTTTACCGAATCGCCAAGTCTTCGGCAGCCAGGACCAAAACTTTATAGTTGTGGTGCAATTCGCTTGCCAAGCCTCCACAGAAAAACATTTTCCAATGTGATGGAGATCTATAAATTCAAATCCAGACTATGGCGCCAGGCATCAATCTCTTTTTCAAACAGACGCCGACTCTCCTCCGGCCCCCAGCTGCCTGCGGGATAGGTTGTGATGAAATCACGTTCCACTGACCATACGCGCAGGATGGGATCAACAATACGCCAGGCATATTCCACTTCGTCATATCGCAGAAATAGGGATCGATCACCCTCCATGATGTCTAGCAAGAGACCTTCATAGGCATCTGTGTAGTCCTCATCCTGAGAGCGAAAGCCGGCATCCAGGCTGATTTGATGGGTCTCCATCTCTAAACCCGGTTCTTTCGCGGTCAACTGAAATCTCAAACATTCACACGGCTGAATTCCGAGAACCAACCAGTTGCGTTCCATATGTTGAATCGGGGTATCACGAAAAAACTGCTGTGGGGCCTGACGAAACCTTATCATGATACTGGACACCCCTTCAGCCATTCGTTTACCGGTGCGCAGATAGAAAGGCACTCCTCGCCAACGCCAATTGTCCACATAGAGTTTGAGCGCTGCATAGGTCTCCGTCACACTATCGGCCGGCACACCATCCTCTTCGAGATAACCCTTGATCTTCTCCCCTTTCAACTTACCCCCAGCATACTGGGCACGAAACGCTTGTGAATGCACAGCATTGGGTGGTATCGGCCGGACCGACTTTAGGACCTTGACCTTTTCATCGCGCAACGCCTCAGACTCCATGGATACCGGCGGCTCCATAGCCACCAGGGTCAACAATTGCAGCAGGTGGCTCTGAATCATATCGCGTAAGGCACCCGCGCCGTCGTAATAGGGTGCGCGACTGCCCACACCCAACTGTTCGGAATGGGTAATCTGTATGTGGTCGATGTAGTTGCGGTTCCACAGCGGCTCCAACAGCAGGTTGGCAAAGCGAAACACCAAGACATTCCGTACCGTCTCCTTGCCCAGATAATGATCAATGCGGTAAATCTGATCCTCATGCAAATGACGTGACAATCTAGTTTGCAACGCCTGTGCGCTGTCCAGATCGTATCCAAAGGGTTTTTCGATCACCACTCGACGCCAGCCGCTGTCCTGCATGAGCAGCCCGGTGCGGCTCAGATTCTCTGTTACCACACCAAATTCGGCAGGCCGAATCGACAGATAAAACCCGATATTGGATGGCAGATCCGGATTATTGTTGAGGTAGTCCGCCAAAGCATCATACATTCCGGGATCAGAGATATCGCCTTGAAAATAGTCGAGGCGATCTTCAAACCTGTTGAGTACGCTGGTATCTAACCGGTTGCGTACATTGCCATCCAACATACCACGGGCCTCTTCCACCCAGCGCTCACGATCCCAAGGCCTTCGCCCAGTTGCCAAAATCCGGCAATTGCCCGGAAGTCTGCCTGCGGCTTCAAGGTGATAGAGAGCGGGCATAAGCTTGATGCGGGAGAGGTTTCCCGTGGAGCCGAAGATGACGAAAGTACAAGCATCATTGGTCGATGACATGGCTCATACCTCATAGGTCGTGGAGGCAACCTTACCACCATGACCGGTCCAATCTGTGTGAAAAAACTCACCCCTGGGTTTGTCCAGACGCTCATAGGTATGAGCCCCAAAGTAGTCACGTTGAGCCTGCAGTAGATTGGCGGGTAACCGCTCGCTACGGTAACCATCAAAGTATGATAGGGCCGAGGCAAAGGCTGGAACAGCAATCCCCTGCTGCACTGCCAGGATGACAGCTTTTCGCCAGCCCGTTTCAGCCTGACGGAGTGCAGTAGTAAAAAATCCATCCAGTGCGAGATTCTCCAACTGGGGATTGTTTTCAAAAGCCGCCTTGATATTGCCCAGAAATTTACTGCGGATGATACAGCCGCCACGCCACATCAATGCAATTTCACCATATTTCAACTCCCAACCCTGTTCTTTGGCGGCCTCTCGCATCAGCATGAAACCCTGTGCATAGGAGATGATCTTAGAAGCATAGAGAGCATCATGCAGGGCTTCGATGTATTCTTGCTCATGACCAGACAAGGTGTAACGCTGCCGTTCACCAATTATCCCGCTTGCACGGACACGCTCCTCTTTTAATGAAGACAACACCCTGGCAAACACGGCTTCACCAATAAGAGTCAGCGGCACACCTAAATCCAAAGCACTGATACCCGTCCATTTCCCAGTGCCTTTCTGTCCAGCCGTATCGAGAATCTTGGTCACTAACGGTGATCCATCCTCGTCCTTCTTCGCCAGAATATCCGCGGTTATCTCGATCAGATAGGAATCCAGAACCCCCGTATTCCATTTTGCGAATGTTTCATGCATCTGCTCGTAGGTCAGCTCGAGAGCAGATTCCATTAGCGAGTACGCCTCACAGATGAGCTGCATATCGCCATATTCAATCCCATTGTGCACCATCTTCACAAAATGTCCGGCACCATCCTGCCCCACCCATTGGCAACAGGGTTCACCATCGACTTTGGCAGCAATCGACTGAAAGATATCTTTGACCAGTGGCCAAGCCTCCGGATCGCCACCCGGCATGATTGACGGACCATGACGTGCACCTTCCTCACCACCCGAAATACCCGTGCCGATGAAACGCAGTCCCATCTCGCGCAGGTAGTTGGTACGCCGAGTTGAATCGGAATAGTGGGAGTTGCCGCCATCAATAATGACATCACCAGGCTCCAGCAAGGGCACCAACATTTCGATGAATTGATCTACCACATCACCCGCCTTTACCATCAACATAATCTTTCGCGGTGAGTCAAGCGTTGCGACTAACTCACCAAGACTGTAAGCAGCTACAATTGTGGCCCCTTGAGCAGGACCCTTGAGGAAATCATCTACCTTACTGGTGGTGCGGTTGTATACTGCGACACGATAACCATGATCCGCCATATTGAGAACCAGGTTTTGTCCCATAACGGCCAATCCGATCAGACCAATATCTGCCTTTGCCATTCTTACTTTCCTAAATTAGAATTTTGAAATTTTGAGTTGGTAATAACACTGATACGCCGAGAGCATACCGCCAACGATAACACTTGATCATAACTGAAGCGGATGATAAGGCGGTCACGAAACATGAACAAAGCAACACTTTGTATGAGTGAATTGCGTCAGCTAGTATAAAAACTTAATCCAGATTAGTATGGATATTCCAATCGCTTTGATTCAGCGGGCTATTTGAAGCATACATCATCCCCATGCGCATCTATAAAATCGTTTTTATCAATCAGGGCAAAGTTTACGAGATATATGCGAAGTCAGTCAGACAAGGCGATCTGTATGGCTTTGTTGAGATTGAAGATTTGATATTTGAAAAAACCTCATCAATCGTGGTTGATCCATCAGCCGAAAAACTCAAAGAGGAATTTGCCGGAGTATACCGCACTCGTGTACCAATTCATGCCGTGATTCGAATTGACGAAGTTGAAGAACACGGTCCAGGTAAAATTACTGAAATAGACGGACGATCGAACATAACACCCTTTCCAAATCCCTTCATCAAACCTGAAAAATCAAAATAACACTGTATAAAACACTTGCGAAATGTCGGCACAATTCTGGTTTAAGCACCAAGTCAATTGCGAATACTCAATGCCGACCGTCCTGTGAATGTAGAGAATCTAGCCTGACTTTACACTCAAAGGAAGTTCATGCAGGTCATTGCACTCCATTTTTGCTGTTTATCACTCGTTATCGCCAGCTGCGCTGAGACCGATACCTCAAACATGGCAAATAATGATCCGTCATTAATCAGTGCAGCTGAAGCAGGAGATCTTAGCATGCTAAACCAGTTGCTCGAAGGGCAGACTGCACTCGATATCAGAAACATCTGCCAGTGGACACCCTTGATGAAAGCCGCACTGAATGGCCACTTGGAGGTTGCCAAGCAACTTGTGGACGCTGGAGCTACTGTAGATCTCACCGATAAAGGGGGATATACAGCCATGATGCTGGCAGCATCCAACAATCACGACGATGTGGTCGACTTTCTCCTGGACAAAGGCGCGAATGTGAATCAAGTTGAAAACACGGCAGGTTGGACTGCATTGATTTGGGCAGCTAAAAGTGGACACCTTGAAACCGTAAAGGTCTTATTGGCCCATAAAGCCAACCCTGACCTCTTTGATCTCCAGGGCAAGCGAGCCCTTGATTGGGCCAATGCCGGTAAATTTGAGGCCATTTCATCTTTGTTTTGAATGCTTCATGTTAGTGAGCGCATACTAACATACAGTACTTCTTCTCACACTCGCATAACAGATTGTGATAATTGATCTGGACCATAAGTGACTTCAGTTGCATGCATCCCAGGATGTATGACAACGATAAAACCATGAGGAAACAGACATGCCACCTTTAGAAATCAACAACGACCAGCAACTCCGTGAGGCTGTGAATGATCTATCTCTGGAGAGCCAACGTGTACTGGGTGCGCGCTTCGTAGCCAACGTCAGCCATCTAAGCACCAACCCGATAATCACCCAAGGCCTGAAGACGGCCAATGATGCAAACCGGAATCAAGTAGAGCTCGAGACCGCATACAAAAATGTCAAGGCGTATGGCATTGAGAAATACACCTCCTGTGGACGCGACGCCAACTGGTCAGAACAGGCCGAACATTTTGTCGCAACTGCGCTAACAGCCTGTCTACTACCAGAGGAACAGCACATTCAACAAGAAAACCTGGCCTGGAAAGCGGCCATGCAGTCGCGTATGGCGAGAAATTGTGAAATGATCATGAATGATCGGGGTGAAGTTGATAATGAGGCAAGTCGGCAATATGCGATCACCCGCGAATTCCTGGCTTAATCAATATTCACTGCGCTATTGATATTTCAACAAGACTCAGCCTTTTCCATCAAGGAACCCGACACCATCCAGACCTTCTGCCAGGAAATCATTATTCCGATTAGCACCTAACTTGATCATCAACCGAACATCATTCGCAGAATCAGCATGGGCCAACGCGTCCTCATAACTGATCTCTCCATCTTCATAAAGTTTGTAGAGATGCTGATCAAAAGTGATCATTCCATGCTCATTGGAACGCTTCATGAGTTCCTTGAGTTTGGGAATTTCCCCCTTGCGTATCAGTTCCGCCGCCAGTGGCGTATTTAGCATAACCTCGATGGCCGCACGTCGGCCGTTGCCATCTGCCCTAGGTATCAACTGTTGAGCGACAATCGCCTTCATATTCAGGGAGAGGTCCATAAATACCTGTTCCCGCTCTTCTTCCGGAAAAAAATGAATGATACGGTCCAAAGCCTGATTGGCATTGTTCGCATGCAGGGTTGAAAAACATAGATGGCCAGTTTCCGCAAATGCTATGGCATGCCGCATGGTTTCTGCCGTCCGAATCTCACCGATGAGAATCACATCCGGCGCCTGACGCAAGGTATTTTTCAAAGCCACTTCATATGACTCAGTGTCCAGACCAACCTCCCTCTGGGTGATGATGCAACCCTGATGGTCATGAATAAATTCAATCGGATCTTCGATACTTATAATATGCCCACTGCCTCGGGCATTTCGGTAACCAATCATCGCAGCCAGGGAAGTCGACTTCCCCGTACCTGTTGCTCCGACGAACAGCACTACGCCACGCTTGGCCATGGATAAATCTTTCAAGACAGGCGGCAAGTACAACTGTTCCATGGTCGGTATGCGGGTTTCGATACGCCGCAACACCATTCCGACCGCATCTCGCTGTATGAAAGCGCTCACTCTAAAGCGACCTATGCCCTTTGCGCTGATTGCAAAATTACACTCTTTCGTGGCCTCAAATTCTCGCTGCTGTGCATCGCTCATGATGCTCAATGCCAATTCTCTAGCCCGCGAAAGTGTAATTTTAGTCTTATTGACCGGGTGTATCCGACCGTCGATTTTCATGGATGGCTCTCGCCCTGCTGTGATGAACAGGTCGGAGGCCTTCTTCTTGACCATCATTGTCAGTAGTGAATTGAATTCCATACCCTTTCCCTTACACTCTGCTGCTTACGAAATAACCAACACCATCTCAGAATTGATCCTTGTTCTGAGCCTTTGACCTCGCGTCAAGTCGGCTGATGATACCCTTCTCCACCAGTTCTTTCAGGGCTTGATCCATTGTCTGCATACCTGCGGCCTGACCTGTTTGAATCGCTGAATACATCTGTGCCACCTTATCTTCACGAATCAGGTTACGGATAGCCGGGGTGCCGACCATAATCTCCCATGCAGCGACACGGCCACCACCGATTTTTTTCAACAGGGTCTGTGCAATGACAGACCGTAACGACTCTGAGAGCATAGATCTCACCATTGATTTCTCTCCAGCCGGAAAGACATCGATAATTCGGTCGATAGTCTTGGCAGCAGAACTGGTATGCAAAGTACCAAACACCAAATGACCCGTTTCTGCCGCGGTAATCGCCAGCCGGATGATTTCCAGATCTCGCAACTCACCGACCAGGATAATGTCCGGGTCCTCTCGCAATGCCGACCTCAAAGCCTCGGCAAAACCCAAGGTATCCCGATGTACCTCCCTTTGGTTGACCAAACATTTTTTACTGCTGTGCACAAACTCTATCGGGTCCTCGATGGTCAGGATATGTGCATAGTCATTGTCATTCTTGTAATCCATCATTGCGGCAAGGGTGGTCGACTTACCGGAACCGGTCGGCCCAGTTACCAGAACCAAACCTCTGGGTACATCAACGATATCTCGAAAGATCTGAGGACAACCGAGGTCCTCCAATGTCAATACCTTGGATGGTATGGTTCGAAAGACTGCTGCTGCACCACGGGCCTGATTGAATGCATTGACACGAAAGCGAGCTAAGCCAGGTATCTCGAAGGAGAAATCATTCTCGAGAAATTCCTCAAAGTCCTTCCGTTGTTTGTCATTCATGATGTCGTAGACCAAGCCATGTACGACTTTGTGCTCCAACGCCGGGACATTGATTCTCCGAATATCCCCATCAACGCGTATCATCGGGGGAAGACCCGCCGAGAGATGTAGATCTGAGGCATTGTGCTTGACACTGAATGCCAATAGTTCAGCAATGTCCATTCATTCTCCCCAAGTGATAACCTTACATCGGACGCACTGGCCCATCCTATCGGCAAATAAATCGATAAGTTTAGTCAGGCGTGCCAGTAAATGATCCTGAAAAAACACTTGAAAAAGGTCTCTGAATCCGCATACATAAACGTTACTATATCAATCTGAAATGGAGAATTATTCATTACCACTACAATTCAACTGTACAACTCGTGTCCAATCACAATCACCAAATCCTTGAAGAACGCCTGTCAAACGTCAGACACCGTATTGCTCAGGCCGCACGTTCTTTCGGCCGACCGCTGGAGCAAATCCAATTGCTCGCCGTTAGCAAAACCCGTCAAACCGATGAGATACGTGAAGCCTTCAGATTCGGTCAGAGGGCATTTGGTGAAAGTTATTTACAAGAGGCAGTAAAAAAAATCAAAGATCTCAATATGTTGAAACTGGAGTGGCATTTCATCGGTAGGTTACAAAGCAACAAAACCAGATCCATTACGGAACATTTTGACTGGGTTCACAGTCTCGCCAGCCTCAAGCATGCTGAACGCTTGAGCGCGCAACGCCCAACAAGCCTCACCCCCCTCAAGGTCTGTATCCAGGTTAATATCAGTCATGATAATAATAAAGACGGACATTCACCCAACGAGCTGGGTGAAATGATAGAACGTTATGCGAACCTACCGAATCTCAGCGTGCAGGGCCTGATGACTGTACCATCACAGACTACCGACCTGGAGGCTCAGCGCATTCCGTACAGGCGACTCAGGCAGCTCAGGGACAAGCTGAGGACCGAAGATCTGCCACTGGATACGCTTTCCATGGGCATGTCGTCCGATCTGGAAGCGGCCATTGCCGAAGGTTCCACGCTAGTGCGTATTGGTACCGCGATATTTGGCCCTCGGCTGTATAATATGGAAAACTGAAACCGACAACTTGACTAAACTCAATTTAGCCAGATGAAATCAAACAACATCACTTTCATCGGTGGCGGTAACATGGCCACTAGCCTGATCAATGGGCTCATCGCTGATGGTTATAATCCAGACTGCATTACCGTCAGCGACCCAGACCGGGAAAAACTCGCACAATTGGCTGCACGCCTGGGGATCCACACTGAACATGATAACCATACTGCCATACCTGGCACGGAAGTTGTGGTTCTTGCTGTCAAACCACAGGTCCTCGAATCGGTGGCACGTGAGTTAGCCTCTTCGATCCAGGAACATCAACCGCTCATCATATCCATTGCAGCCGGTGTGCAGGAAGGATCACTGCGTGAATGGTTGGGGGAGCAGGTCACTCTGGTGCGCGCCATGCCGAACACCCCCGCGATGATTCAGGCTGGAGCCACCGTCTTACATGCCGGAAAGGGGGTTAGTGAGACGCAAAAAAATCTTGCGGAAAGTATACTCAGGGCAGTGGGTCTAACCCGTTGGGTGGCAGATGAAGCCCTGATGGACGCCGTCACAGCGGTATCAGGAAGTGGACCCGCCTACTTTTTCCTGGTTATGGAAGCCATAGAGGACGCCGCCAAGGGTATGGGGCTAGACGAACCTACGGCTCGCTTGCTCACCCTCCAAACAGCACTGGGTGCTGCCCGCATGGCCATGGAGAGTAACGACCCACCCTCCATCCTTCGTGAAAAGGTCACCTCGCCGGGCGGCACTACGGAACGGGCACTATCCATCCTAAAGCAGGGTCGACTCAAAGAGCTCTTCTCTCATGCATTGGATGGGGCGAAACAGCGTTCCGTTGAACTATCCAGCCTGCTGGCGAAACAGAAGAAACTAAACAGCGATAGATAATCGTATTGAATAAAAAACCAGGATTTCAGCAATCATGGGCAGCGACTATTTCACCAACCCCCTGGTCTTTCTGATTAAGACCCTTTTTGGACTTTATATCCTTGTTGTTCTTTTACGTTTTCTACTGCAATTGGTGCGGGCCGATTTCTATAATCCTATTTCACAATTTCTCGTGAAAATCACAACCCCGCCATTGCGTATACTACGAAGATTCATACCAGGGCTAGGTGGCATCGATCTTTCTGCACTGATCCTGGCCGTGGGTCTGAAATATCTAGAGCTGCTGTTAATAATCCTTATCAGTGGAGCATCGATCAATCTATTGGGGCCTTTATTCTGGTCAATACCTGAACTGATAGAATTGATCATCAATATTTTTCTGTTCGCTGTATTGATTCAAGTCATCCTCAGCTGGATAAATCCTGGGACCTATAACCCTGTCTCTGGCATCCTCTTCAGCCTGACTGAGCCTGTCATGCGCCCTGCCCGGAAGCTCCTTCCTCCCATATCCGGGCTGGATCTATCCCCGATGCTGGTGATGATCGGTCTCGTACTTTTAAAGATGCTGCTACTACCTCCACTCAGAGCGATTACCGGGAGCCCCTTTTCGTGACTTGGTATTCATGGGAAGGTAATGACTTGATTTTAAGGCTACGCATTCAGCCCAACACCTCCCGTGACGCCTTTATCGCTCCATATGCTGAGGATTTCTATAAGGTTGCTGTATCTTCACCCCCCGTCGACGGTAAGGCAAATAAAAAACTGATCAAGTTTTTATCAAAAAAGTTTGGATTACCTCATTCTAGGATCAGCATAGAATCAGGTAAATCGTCGCGATCAAAATCCTTACGATTAAAGTCACCTACTCAACTGCCGATACCCTGTGGTGAATTACCAGATCGTGCAGGTAAAGACATGCTTGAACAAAAAATACCGGGTCAACCATGAAGGACATCTGCACCAAAGCCCTAGAAAGTTGCTAACACTCGAGTTAGCCGGGAAAAAATAATGGATAAAACACGATTTCAGCAACAATTGCAGGCCTACGATCAATGGAAGAGCAATGTCATCGATACCATTGAAGAGTACGGTCCCTGGCTGGAAGACAATGACATGTCAACACCAGAGATGCAGCACATTGTCTCTCGGTCACTCAAGGACTTGAAAAGTGACAAGCTGACCATCGCTTTCGTAGCCGAATTTTCCCGCGGCAAGACCGAACTGATCAATGCCATTTTCTTTGCGGATTACGGGCGTCGCCTGCTGCCGTCGGATGCGGGGCGCACAACCATGTGCCCAACAGAAGTGTTCTACGATAACGACCGAGACGAAGCTTATGTCCGGTTATTACCGATCGAGACCAGACTGCAGGATATCACCCTGTCGCAACTCAGGGATGATATCAGGCAATGGGTACACTACCCGCTGGAAACCGATTCTGTAGAGCAGATGGAAGCTGCGCTCAGTGAAGTCATCCAGACAAAAACCGTCCCGCTGGACGAAGCGAAACACTTGGGACTCTATAGCCCAGACTTACACCCGCACCAGAAAACCCCACCAGAGACAGTCGAGATCCCCAAATGGCGGCATGCCCTGATCAGTTTCCCGCACCACTTACTGAAACAGGGCCTGACGATCCTCGACACACCCGGACTCAATGCACTCGGCACAGAACCGGAGTTAACCCTTAACATGTTACCGGCGGCCCAGGCAGTCCTTTTCGTATTGGGCGCCGATACCGGCGTCACCCGGAGTGATATGGAAATCTGGCAGCATCACATCAAGGGATTCCAAAGCGGTCGTCAGCGAGGCCTGATGGTAGTGCTGAACAAGATCGATACGCTCTGGGATGATCTGCGTGCAACCTCAGATGTCCACGGCGTGATTCAAAACCAACAGGCCACTACCGCAGAAATGCTGGGGATCGAGCAAAACGCTGTATTTCCGATTTCCGCCCAGAAAGGACTTCTGGCCAAGGTAAAAAATGACCAGGAACTGCTCGAAAAGAGTGGACTGGTAAATCTGGAGAGTTTTCTCGGACGTGATGTTCTCAGTATCAAACAGCAGATCATACTGGACAATGTTGGTTCTGAAGTCGGACAGATGCTCGACAACAGCCGGAGCGTGCTGTCCGGCAAACTCAACAACACCAAACGACAATTGGAAGAGTTGGAGGAGCTGAGCGGGAAGAGCGATGATGTCATTACCGGTTTGATGGAAAAAACCCGTAAAGAGCAATCTCAGTACATGCATGATGTGGAGAGTTTCCAACAGAGCCGCAAGGAACTGAAGCAGCAATCCGACCAGCTGCGGGCGATCCTCGATCTCAAAACGCTCGACCGAATCATAGAACGCAGTCGTCGCGAGATGAGTAACTCCTGGACTACCACCGGGATGAAATCCACCATGAAAAATCTTTTCGAGGATATTCGAGAGACCATGCATGGTATCGTCACACAAAGCGAACAAACCCGTAAGTTGATCCGTTCAATCTACCGGAAATTTCAGAATGAACACGGCTTTTCAGTGGTACAGCCGAAAATGTTCTCCATCGTTAAATACCGGGTAGAGCTGGAACTTTTACACCAGGAAGCAGAGGTCTTCCGAAACAGTCCGGTTACGGCGATGATGGAACAAAACTTTGTGATCAAACGCTTTTTTTCGGCCCTGGTCAATCGTGCTCGTGATATCTTCCATCGCGCAGATGCAGAGATAGGGGTCTGGATCGCCTCTACATTAGAACCCCTCGTGTTACAGATCCGTGACCACAAAGAAATGATGGAGAAACGGCTCTCGAATCTGCAGAAGATCGGTCAATCACGCAATACCCTGCAGTACCGCATTCTTGAATTACAAGAGCAATATACCGAAGTCGCACAACAGTTGACGGCCCTCCGCAATATGGCCAACCGCCTCAACAACAGTCAGCCTCTCACCTCTACCGACAGACCGAAACCCAAGCTCGTCAAACGGAATGTCTCTTGACCCGATCCTTGGCTAACGATTAGGATCACCCTAAGTTCTTTCCGGCTTTTACTCGGATAAATCGAATCTAGCGATTGACCGGTAAGCTGCTGAGGACAAAATTAGA
>JASJBU010000060.1 GCA_030066355.1 Gammaproteobacteria bacterium
GAAGGGGTCCCGGAGATTGAGGGCGTCGATGCAGTCAGTGGTGAGGCCCGCGCGGCGCACGGCACCGAGGTGGCGATCATCGATGCGCCGGCCGGAACCTACGGCAGCGAGGTCACCCAGTTGCTGCGTCGTGCCGACGCGCTGCTGGTGCCGGTCCTGCCGTCGCCGATCGACATGCGTGCCGCGGCGCGCTTCATCGAGCACCTGCTGCACTCTGGTCGTATCACACGCGGCCAGACCCGGATTGGACTGGTCGCCAATCGCGTCCGCGAGAACACGCGCATCTACCAGGCCCTGGAAGAATTCCTCGGCGCCTACGACATCCCGCTGCTGACCCATCTGCGCGAGAGCCAGAACTATATCCGCTCCGCCGAGCACGGCCTGGGGATCTTCGAGCTGGCCCCCTCCATGGTCTACAAGGATGTGGTGCTGTGGGACGAGCTGATCGACTGGATCAGCATCTAAGCATCCGCCGTGAGGCAGGCGGGGAGCCCTTCAGCCAGCGTCGGATAGCTGAGAAACACACCCAACTCACGCAACATCTTCCGATTGCTCAAACGGCGCGACTCTCGCAGATAGGAGAGCATGCCCGGGGAGAGCTGCTGCTGTGCCTCTTCTCTTGCAATGATGGGTGGCCGGGACAGGCCAAGAAAATCCGCCACCTGATTGAAATAGCCAGTCATACTGCCGGGGTGCCCATCGCTGACATTGTAGACCTCGCCAGAGCGCCCCCGCTGCATCGCAGCTAAACAGATCTGCACCAAATCCAGGCTGTGGATGTGGTTGGTGATGGGGGAATCCTGCTCACTGACCAGCGGCTGACCGGCCTGCAGACGACGGGTGGGGAGTTTACCCGGTCCATAGATGCCGGCGACCCGCAGGATCACCAGTTCACCACCGGTCGCCTGGCTCCAGGCCCGCCAGCGGTCTTCTGCATCGAGGCGTCGCCAGGCACGATCCGCCAGGGGATTGGGCGGTCTGTTTTCGTCCACCCACTCACCATGGCAGTCACCATAGACCCCTGTGGTGCTGAGGTAGACCACCCGACTGGGAGAACCCGTATTCTGCAAGCCCTGGATCAACCGTGCGACCCGTAGGTCTTGCCTGCCGCTGGATGGCGGGGGCGCGAAATAGAACAGCCATTGGCCTTCGACCTCGGGGATCTGCGCCACCGGATTATCCAGATCCACCTGCCTGGCGTGGATCCCAAGCGACTCGAGGCGTTCCAGACTGACCGCTGTCCTGACCCATCCCATCACTCGGTCACCCTGCGCCAGACAAGCGCCTGCCACTCGACGGCCGATGTCTCCGCATCCAACGATACTCAGCTCACGCATAACCCAATGGACTCCCAGGTTTAATTCCCGACTAAAATAGGAGAGAATTCCCTCCCTAACTTCTTTGTAGTGTATAACCTAAGTAGCAAATCAGGGAATCTCATGAGTTTCAAAGTCCACGTAGAACCCAGCGGCCACGAATTTACTACCGAATCGGGAGAGAGCATTCTCGATGCTGCGGTCAGACAAGGCATCAATCTCCCCTACGGCTGCCGCAATGGCTTTTGTGGAACCTGTCAAAGCACCCTGCTGGACGGCGACATCGGCTATCCGGAAGGCCCGCCGCCCGGGCTGGACGAAAACCAGGCCGGCGCCTGTCTGACCTGCAAGGGGGTTCCGAGTTCCGACATTCGCATTCAGGTTCATGAGATCTCTCAGGCCCAGGATCTGGAGATTCGCGAAATGCCCTGCAAGGTGGACCGCATAGAACGCCTGAATGATGACGTGATACGCCTCTACCTCAAACTGCCCGAAGGGGAACGCCTGCAGTTTCTGGCCGGTCAATACCTCAACTTCATCCTGGAGGATGGGGAACGACGCGCCTTTTCCATTGCCAACGCCCCGCATGATGATGCATTGATCGAGCTGCATATCCGCCATGTGGAAGGCGGCAAATTCACCGATTTCCTCTTCGATGGTATGAAAGAGAAAACCATCATGCGCATCGAAGCCCCGCTGGGTAGCTATTTCCTGCGTGAGGACTCGGATCTGCCGATCATCCTTATGGGCGGCGGCACCGGCTTCGCACCGCTCAAGGGGATCATTGAGCACGCCTTCGAGATCGGCGTCGACCGCCCCATCCAGCTGTATTGGGGAGTGCGCTCCGAACAGGACCTCTATTTACCCGATCTGCCCAAACAGTGGGCCGAGCAACACAGCAACTTCAGCTATATCCCGGTGCTCTCTGAGCCGGCCGATGACTGGCAGGGCAGGACGGGTTGGGTGCACGAGAGCGTGGTTGCGGATCACACGGATCTGAGCGGCTTCGAGGTTTACATGAGCGGCCCTCCCCCGATGATCGACGCGGGCAAGACCGCCTTTCTCAACCAAGGCCTGGATGAAACCAGACTGTATTCCGACTCATTCGAATACGGGGCGGCCGCTGCGGAGGCCTGAGCTCAACAGTCTGCATACGACCTGGGCCAGACCGTCAGGCGCTGTCTACCGCGCGCGATTCGGAGGGCTGATGATTCAAGCTCAGACGGCCTATGTCCTTGAAGATCCTCGCAGTATCCCGGCGCTCGAGGCCCAGGCCAGTGCGGAAACACTCCAAGGCTTTCTCCGGCTCATCCATCCGTTCCAGCAGCAGTCCCAACTCCTGATAGGCCTCAACCCTGGGCTTTATGCCGATACAGGCCTCCAGGTAGCTGCGGGCCTTGCCCCAGAGTCTGTTTTGTAGGCAGAGCCTGGCCAGCGATAGCAACAGATCCGGATCCTTGGGCCGTTCATTCAGCCAAGCCTCGCCGATTGCCAGTTGATTGGCGGGATCATCCGTCTTGATTCTGCCGAACAGGCAGACCAGTTCCGCATCCCATGAACGCTGTAGGGCATCAACGATCAACGGGGTCACGCGTTGTCCTGCCTCCTGTGCCACCTGGAGATTGATGTACGACTTGAGAAATTCCGGCTCCTGGCGGATCGATTTGGGCAGAGTCTGCCAAAACTGCTCCAAGGCCTGAGGATCAGACTGGATGGCCAGCATCCGCTCCCGGTAGATCCTTAGTTGCAGATCCCGGGATTCCTCAGGGAGGATCGCTTTGCGTTTCTGTAGTTCCGGTAGGAGTTCTTCCAACTTGTCCCACTCCCCAAGGTTTACATAGAGCCGTTTCAACAGGATCAGCACATAGTTATGCTTGGGCGATAGGGAGCGTATGTGGGTGAGGGTCGCCAATGCCTGTTCATACTGCTCGTGGGCGAGTTGCAACTCCGCCTGGGTCAGTCCCACCGCCAGCTCAGCAGAGGGCATGCTCTGATGGGCCAGCTGCAGATAGTCGTCACGCCGTTCATCCTGTCCCTGCAGCTGAGCGGCTCTGGCGGCGGCCAGATAATTGAGCAAGGGGGTTTCTGATTGGGCCGCATGGCGGGTCAGATGTCGCTCCGCCAAGCGCCAGTTACCCTCGGCCAGTTCTACCAAGCCCTGGGTGAGGGAATGACGCGCCCGGACAGCATGGCGGCGTCGGTTCCAACGCTGCAGCTGTAAGGGCATGGACCACAGTCTGATCAGTGTGCGTGACAGCCAATAGGAGAGCACAAACAGGGTGAGGCCCGCCAGGGCGAAGAGCGCCAGACTGCCCTCGATGGTCCAATGACCATAACCGATCAGCACATAGCCGTTGTTCTCCTTGACCCAAAGGGTGAAGACTACGGCCAGCAGCAGGCTGAGGACCAGCGCAATCAGGGTTTTCATTCCTCGCCCCCCTGCATCAATTCATCGCGGCGCGCCTGCAGCGCCCGCAAGGAAGCAGAGATCACCGGTAATCCAGGAGCCACCTCCTGCTCAAGCATTTCCGTCAGTTGACGGCGAAAGCTCTTCACTTGGGGTGAATCCGTGGCGAAATAACGTTCAACCCAGACGGCGGACGATTCAAGGCTATCCCGATAAAACGCCCCATTCCTCCCGATCAAGGCAACGCTCGCCCCTTCCAATTTGAGACGCAGATTCTGCCTGAGGAAGTAGCCCTGCTCCGGCGAGAGCATCGCCGTGATCGGCTGAGCATGATGTCGGATCACCATCATCGATTTGAAGCCTTCCCAAAAATCCTGCCAAATTCGCTGCAGATCGAATGTCCGGTCGGAGGCGGTAGGCCCCTGAACCACATCCGCCTTCTGTATCGCCTGTAACGCCACTCTCTCATCCCGCAGGGGCAGTTGCTCCACTTGTTCCGCCAATGTGGCAAGCTGGGCAGTCAAAGCCTCCTTGTCCACTTGTGGTACGGCCTGCAGACTGGCCATTTCCCGGGACAGCTGTTGCCGGACAGGATGCCAGCCCGGATCTTGGGTATCGCGCAACCGCTCATCGGCCGCGGCCAGGGCCTGCAGTGCAGTCAGCGGATCATGCATCAAGGAGAGTCGGTGGTTGGCGACCCGCATCAGATATTCGGCCTCGGCAATCTGCCACTGCTGTTTATCACCCCCGCCCTGACGTTGTTGCATGGTCGACAGGGATCGTTGGAGCTGGGCAGCTTGCTGACGCATGGCAGCCCGTTCGTTCTCCAGCAGCTGACGCTGTTCGGTCAGTGCCTGATCCTGGGAGGCAAGCTGTTGTTGCTGCTGCTGCAGGGCCCGTTGAGCCTCACCGAGGCGTTCCCGTATCATGGCTTGATCCTTGCCGGCTACAGCAAGCGAACCATCGAGTTGCAGAAGGGACTGTTGTATTCCGCTCCAATAGCGGTATCCCCCATAGAGACTCAGCGCGACAATCGCCAAAGTGACCAGTGACAGCACGATCGACAGACGCGAAGAGGAAGGGCGCGCCACCCTGGCCATCTCATCAGTTGCCTCAACCGCTGGGTCAGCGTCCTGTGCTGTGCTCATGTCCAAAGCTGTCTTGTCCCGCTCACTCATGCATGTATTCCAGGTTTATCGTTTCATTGCTCTGCGTGGCTTATCCAGTCACAGACACGCGTCAAAATCACTCGATCAGCGGCATTCTCCGCCCGCACGATGGTTGCGAAGCCCAGACTTTCCGCCAACTCAACCATCCGCTCGCTGATCACCAGTAAGGGAGTCCTTCTGAGCAACGGCCAACCTTTCTCACCGATCATCCGTTGCAAATTCAACAAGATATCATTGCTGGTCGCGGTGACCAGATGCACATCCCGTTCCCATCGCTCGAGCAGGGGAGTAGGATCCACATGGGGACAGACCCGGCGGTATACCTCAGCATAGACCAGATCGGCACCCCGCTCCCTGAGCGCGTCGCCCAGTAAGGGACGCCCCCCTTCGCCACGCACCACCAGGATCCGTTTTCCCGAGACCGACTGTAATTCCGGCAGTGCCAGCAGTCCCTCGCTATCGAAGCGCCTGTCGGGTATCAGATCAACCCGGTATCCCTGCTCCTTCAAGGCCAGGGCAGTGGCCTTGCCGACAGCGCCCAATGTCAACTCAGCGGAGATCCGCTGAGCGTTCAGCAAAGGCAGACCGAAGCGGACCGCATTCGGGCTGACGAAGATGACGATATCCGCGGTCTCGCCCAGTCTGGCGCTAGCCCTGGCCTGGTCCGCCGGCGGCAGGATCTCCAGGGCCGGCAGGCGCAGGGCGACGCCGTTGCAGGACTCGATCAGTTCACACAGACCCACTGCCTGGTGGGCAGGTCGGGTGACCAGGATGCCGGCACGCCGCAAGTCGCAGTCAGACAAGACGGCTGTGCTTAGTCGCCGTGGTAAAGGGTCGCCAGGATCTCATCCGCTCCCCATTCCAGCAAACGTTCGGCCAAGCCTGTACCCATCGCCTGCGCCTCGTCCGGGGTGCCCTCCACCTCGCCGCGGATAATGCGCGAACCATCCGCTTCACCAACCAGGCCGCGCAACCAGAGTTGTCCCGACTCGAGCATGGCATAACCCGCGATCGGCACCTGACACCCCCCATTGAGGCGCTGGTTCATCGCGCGTTCAGCCGTCACGCAATGAGCGGTCTCCGCATGATGCAGGGCGGCGATCAAGCGGTTGGTCTGTTCATCATCCTCGCGACACTCGATGCCTACAGCGCCCTGGCCGATTGCCGGCAGGCTCTGCTCGGGGCCGATCTTCGCCGCGATGCGTGTGTCGAAGCCGAGTCGGATCAGGCCGGCCGATGCGAGGATGATCGCATCATAGTCCCCCGCATCCAGCTTGCGCAGACGGGTATTCACATTACCCCGCAGCGGCAGGATCTCCAGGTCCGGCCGGGCTTCCGCCAATTGACATTGCCGGCGCAGGCTGGAGGTCCCCACCCTGGCTCCTTCGGGTAACTCATTGAAGTTGGCAAACTCGTTGGACACAAAGGCATCCCGGGGATCCTCACGTTGCATGATCACCGGCAGATGCAGGCCCTCCGGCAACTCCACCGGGACATCCTTCATGGAGTGCACCGCGATGTCCGCCCGGCCGTCCAGCATGCCCTGCTCCAATTCCTTGACGAACAACCCTTTACCGCCAATCTTGGCCAGCGGTGTATCGAGGATCTTATCCCCTTTGGTACTCATACCCAGCAGTTCGACTGCAACGTCAGGATGCGCCTGTTTGAGGGCCGCTGCCACATATTCGGCCTGCCACATGGCGAGCGGTGACTTTCGGGTAGCAATGCGGATGGTCATTTGGGACATAAAAACACCGGGCCTCAGCAAACAGAAACGGGAGATGGTTACTTATCAATCGGGATCGATGGGCGCTATGCTATAGCCTGCCATGGCTACAGGCAACGTTAGGGCGAGATTATCGTCTCAAGGGCGGGCACTGCCGAAGTAGTTGACCAAGGCCTCCAGTCCGGCTCCGCCGTGTCGCTTGACCAATGCGCTGAGCTGTTCGGACATCTGCGCGTCGGCCTGGTTGATTCCGATCAGATAATCCTGCAGGGTCCAGCGCAGATAATCCATCCATTGCCCGTTGAGTCGATTGGCCTCATGGCTTGCGGCTGCCTGCAGGTCGCCATGGCATTCCAGACAATACAGCCGGTGCAACTGTCGACCCTTATTGACCTGCCGCCAGTCCACCCGTTGCGCTCGGGGCACTGGCTGAAGCTGACTGAAGTAGCGGGCCATCCTGGTAATTTCATCCGCATCATATCCCAGCGCTATGCGCCCCATGATCGAAGCATAGCGACCACCATACT
Organism: Gammaproteobacteria bacterium; assembly: GCA_030066355.1. Taxonomy (GTDB): domain Bacteria; phylum Pseudomonadota; class Gammaproteobacteria; order Chromatiales; family Chromatiaceae; genus JASJBU01. Next base: position 7,146 of record JASJBU010000060.1, read on the forward strand.
GATAGGCTTGCATGACCTGGATGAAGTAGTCTTCGGAGAGACCGGCCAGGGATGGAATCGCCGGAGCCCCGCTCCGCCCTTCGGGTCCATGACACCCGAAACAACCGGCTGTGAGCAACTGGTCACTGATCACGCCTCGCATCAGACGAGACTCGACCAGGGGCTGGTCGGCCGATATCCCGGTCTGCTCGATTTCCGGGGACCGTGTGGCACAGGCGCCAACCATCAGCAAGATCATGAAACCCATCCCAAAACGACTCACCGCACTACTCCTCACCACGTATCAAACGCCTCACCCCGGGAAGATGACGGCGGCTCACCTCCAACAATGCTTCACTACCCTGTAAACTGACCCGCATCACGCCCCCTTCACATTTTTCCAGGCCGCGCAGGGCATGGCGCGCAACCAGGGCATTGCGATGGATACGGATAAACCAGTCACTATATCTGGATGCCAGGGATTTCAGACTCTCATCCAGCAACATCTCTCCCTCTGTGTGGAAAACCATGACATATTTGCTCTCGGCCCGCAGATACAAGACCTGATCCAAAGGAATGCGCCGCAGCCCGCCCCGATAACTCATGCTGAGTTGGGGTACGTCCGTCTCAGCGGACAGTGACAGCTTTTCGAGCTGTGCCAAAGTGATTCTTTGTGCTGCATCCAAGGCCTTTTGCAACCTCTGCTTGCGGACGGGCTTGAGGAGATAATCCACCGCCCGGGTCTCGAACGCTTGCAGGGCATGTTCCTCATAGGCCGTAGTAAAGACCACTGCGGGTGGAGTGTGAGTCTCGGCCAGCCGCCGGGCTGCCTGTAAGCCGTCCATGACCGGCATGCGGATATCCATCAACACCAGATCGGCGCCCAGATTGGAAAAAAGCTCCAGTGCCTCCTCACCGTTTTCCGCTGTGCCGACTACCTGGTAGATTTCACCCAACTCCGCCAGTAGGGCGGCTAACCGATCCCTGGCCAGGGGTTCATCATCAACCAGAATGATCCTCACTCCTGACTCCAGGGATGGGGTATGACGATGCGCACCTGATATTCTCCCTCGATTCGGCTTTCGACCAGGCTGGCCTCCTCTTCATAAAGACTGCTGAACCTCAGACGGATGTTCTCCATGGCCAGGCGATTGCCTTTGCGTTCAGCCGGAGGTGAATTTTGCGGAAGGCTGTTGCGGATACTGATATTCACTCGTTTCTTTCGATAACGACCGGTGATGACGATCTTTCCCCCTTGCACTGCCGGCTCGACACCATGATAGACCGCATTTTCCAACAAAGGCTGCAGGACAAGCGGAGGCATCAACGCTGACTCGGGCATTGCCTGCAGGTCCCACACCACCTGAAGCCGATCCCCCAAACGCTGTTTTTCGATACTCAAGTATTGACGAGCCAGCTCCAGCTCTTCGCCCAGTGTCGCTTGCCGATCCACCGCGGCGAGAGAGACTCTGAACAGATCAGCGAGATTTTCAACCACCTCTTCGGCCTTTACTGGATCGGTCCGGGTCAGACTGGCGATGGTATTCATGCTGTTGAACAGAAAATGCGGTCGTATCCGCGAATTGAGTGCCTGGAGTCTGGCTGCGTTTTTCGCCGCTGCCTGTTGCTTCCAGCGATAGAGCAGATATAAGTAATGAAGTACCACCAGCCCGACGATTGCAGCGATTCCCGTTGTTTTCATCAACAACAGGACCGGCTGATCCGTCACCAGGGACAATGGCGTCTGCTCGTTGAGCCAGAGTGACATCAAACCAACCAGCAAGGCGATCATCACCAACAGCCCCCAAGCCAGCATCGCGGCTATATGGTACGGCAGTCGCTGAAGGTGATTTTTCATCAAGCACAGCAGCGCCGTGCTGGTCAGGGCGATCCATTGGATCATTAGTGACACCAGGCTCAACTCCAGCAAGAAAACACCGGGGTCTTCCACCGAGGCCAGACTCAAGACGACAGCCAGCAGCTCCGCCGAAAACACCACGGCAAACACCACCTTGATCGCACAGAAGTTCGGCAAATGCGTCACTCCTGACGGACTGTCAGGATCAATGATGTTCGTCTCTATTGCGTCGTTCTGCAGCATTCATGCTCCGCCTGTTATAATTGCCCGTTCTGCTAGTCCACCTTCAGGAATATTCTCGATGAGCGATCCTCATGCGCCCACTAAACTCTGGTCCGGGCGCTTCAATGAACCGACCGATGCCTTTGTTGAAGCCTTTACCGCCTCCGTCGAATTCGATCGGCGGCTCTATAAGTATGACATCCAGGGTTCGATCGCACACGCCACCATGCTGGCCACGCAGGGTATCATCACCGATACGGAGCGGGCGGCCATCGTCCAGGGCCTGGAACAGATAGCAGTGCGGATCGAACGAGGCGACTTCACCTGGTCTGTTGCATTGGAAGACGTCCACATGAATTTGGAGTCGGCGCTTACCGAGGCTATCGGCAGTGCCGGAAAAAAATTGCACACCGGGCGGTCCCGCAACGACCAAGTGGCTACCGATATCCGTCTATGGCTGAGAGATGAGATCAACCTAATCATTGCGGCGGTCCAACGCCTGCAACTGGCCCTGATTGACCTCGCTGAGCAGGAGGCGGAGACCATTCTGCCCGGATTCACCCATTTGCAGACCGCCCAACCGGTGACCTTCGGCCATCACATGATGGCCTGGTTCGAGATGCTGGAACGTGACCGGCAACGTTTTGTCGACTGCAGCAAACGGGTCAATATCATGCCATTGGGCGCGGCGGCACTGGCCGGCACCACCTATCCCATCGACCGTGAGTTGACTGCGAATCTATTGGGCTTCGACCGTCCCTCGGAAAACTCCCTCGACTCAGTCTCCGATCGGGACTTCGCCATCGAATTCAGCGCCGCTGCAAGCATCCTGATGATGCACCTGTCAAGGTTTTCGGAAGAGCTGATCATCTGGTCATCGGCCCAATTTGGCTTCATCGAACTCTCCGATAGCTTCTGTACCGGCTCTTCGATCATGCCGCAAAAGAAGAATCCGGATGTGCCGGAACTGATTCGCGGTAAGACCGGTCGCATCTTCGGCCATCTCATCGGCCTGTTGACCCTGATGAAGAGTCAACCGCTTGCTTACAACAAGGACAATCAAGAGGACAAGGAGCCGCTGTTCGATACCGTGGATAATCTCAAGGGCTGCCTGAAGGTGTTTGCCGATATGATCCCTGCCGTCAGCTGTCGACGTGGGACGATGCGCGAAGCTGCCTTGCAGGGTTTCGCCACCGCGACTGACCTGGCCGATTATTTGGTACGCGGGGGGCTTGCGTTTCGCGATGCCCATGAGGTGGTTGGCAGGGCAGTGGCCTATGGCGTGAAACAGGGGCGGGACCTGTCACAGATGACACTGGATGAGTTGCAGGGATTTTCCGATCGCATCCAAGAAGATGTCTTCACTGTCCTGACCCTGGAAGGGTCGGTTGCCGCGCGGGACCATATCGGAGGAACCGCACCCAAGCAGGTCAGAACCGCGATCCGTCGTGCGCGAGCACATCTCCAGGGAGCGTGACATGAGCCATCTGCATCACGTCAGCGTGATCGTTGCAAACACTGAGAAATCCCTGCATTTCTACCGAGACCTGCTCGGGCTGGAGGTCTCATTGGTTCGGCCGGAATTGGGTTATCCGGGCGCCTGGCTGCAAGTGGGCATGGCACAGATCCATTTGCTGCAACTACCAAATCCCGATCCTTTGGATGGCCGACCGGAACATGGGGGGAGAGACCGCCATCTGGCGATAGGCGTCGATGACTTTGAAGGATTGCAGGCAAAACTCGACACCGCGGGCATCCCCTACACGCTGAGCCGCTCAGGCCGCAGAGCGCTTTTCTGTCGCGATCCGGACGCCAACGCCATCGAGATCATCGCCAACCGGATTTGAACCTCAGGCCTGTTCCTGGTTGTTGGGTGCTCACTCCATGGGTATCGGGCTGATGAAGTCAGGAATGAAAAACTCTTTGTATTTTTCGATCATACCGACGACCGAACTGGCCGTGAGCTCTTCCACACGGCGCGGCGGATAACCAAGCTCCCGAAACGAGATATGTGGGTCTGTTTGATTGTGACATTCATCACAGGCAATCGGCTCCTTACTGATCCGCTTGTGGATCACTTCATTCATCTGTGACTTTTGCTTGGTGGTCAGTTTGTGTTGTTTCTCGAGAAAGTTTTCCAGCACTTCGTCCTGAATGCCTTTTATGAAAGTGAAGGTGTTATCACTCACTTCGCCCGGTGCAATCTTGGCGCCATAGTCACCGTACGTAGGGAAATAGGTTTCATCACCATGTGCATAGCTGTCTTCGATATCCACCAAGGCCCGGGGATTGACCGCTTGCTCACCGGACACTTTATCCAGCCAGCGAAAAGTCAACGGGGCAGCTTGGTCTGCGGATCGAATGTGGCAGGTCTGACAGGCAGTGTAAAACGCATGCATATTGAGAAAACTGCGAATCTCTTTGGACTTGTTGTGCGGGATATCACCATGACATTCGATGCAGCTGCTGGTTTTATCCTCCTCGATCTCAAATCCGATATGATGGAACCTGCCTTCGATATAGGGTTGCTCGATGACCCGGTATCCCAGATCGATAGTGGTCTTTTCCGCTTTGCTGGCAATCAACTTGACGAAGAGTTTCTCCTCCTCGGTACCTGCCTTGCCCAAGTCCATAAGCGAGGCCTCGGCCTCTTCCTTACCCTCAAAGCCGAAGATCAAGGGGTACATGAAATAGCCATACCATACGGTGAAGGCCATAAGTAAGAGCACATAGACCCTGAAGACCAGTTTTTTGAAAAACTTCACCATTCATAGTCCTCCCCGGCAAAGCTTTGAGGTTTGATCTCGTCTTCGAGACCATTCTCGATCATGATCTGCACATACTCCTGATAATGCTCGTGCACCATGTCGTGTTCATTGAGATAGCCGGTGATCCACACTGTCGCGGAAGGGAACTTCTCTGGGGCATAGTGCACGTTGTACCAATGTACAAAGAAGAGAAAAAGAACCGCCAGCAATGCCTCATCGGTGTGCATGATGTAAAGCGCATTCAGCACAAACCCGGGCATGATGTGGGAGAACTCGTCCCGCCACCAGAGGGCGAAGCCCGCCGGACCGAGAATCGGGATACCCCAGTAGGGTGCGAAATAATCGAATTTTTCCCGCCATGACATCCTGTCATGCCGGGGCGGCCGGTTGGTGAAATAGAGCAGGTATTTCCAAATCTGCTTGATATCAATCCAATCCTTCTTGTTAGGCACCATCTCCAGGGAGAGCAGGGCCTTGGTGAAGGTCTTCGGATTCAGTTTTCTTTCCTGGCGTAAGGGGACCAGATGTTTCTTGTAAAAGTAGTGAATCCAATAGATCGTGTGGTAGACGAACAGTAACAACAGGACGCTGCCGGCCGCTCGATGGATGATCGGCGCGATCTCGGGTCCCCCCATGATGTCGTATAGTGGTTTTGCCCAGGCCTCTTCGGCGTGCCTCACCGGAAATCCCGTCAGGGCCAGGAGAATGACCGTGACGAACAACACGACATGTTGAACCCGTTGATGTGCTGAAAAACGGTAGAAAAATTTATGTCCGTTCTTTATAACAATCGGCTCGTATTTTTTTTTGCCCATTGGATTTCACCTTACCGATCACGTGAGCGTCTGTCCGCTTCAATTTCCGCGATGACCTGATCGTAATTATCCGTATGTTTTTCCTTGAAAAAGGTAAAGCTCGGGAAGAGACGGCGCATCAACTCCAGGAATATGAGTGTGAGGAAGAAATAGAGCACGAACGCCATCAGGGCCTTGAAGAACACCAGCATGTAGAACTGCATGGGATACTTTTCCCTGTCGTAGGTCACATGGGTCTGGAAGCTCGCCAACTGCGGACCGGCATTCACATGGCATTCCGAGGTCCGGCAAGTTGTGGCCACATTGTTTTCATGTACCGCAGAAGTCAGCACATGCTTGGCTTCGATCAAGTGAGAATTTTCACCTTCGACGATATGACAGTCCAAACAGTCGGGCATCTTTTCCGAACCCAGTGCGACCAGTTTCCCGTGAAAGGTCTCTTTGTAAGAGGTGACTACATCATCCAGTTTGTGGCGTTCCCTGAACCCTTTGTCTTGATGGCATTTGGCACAGACTTCGATTGTCTCCATAGGGAAACGGGTTTTATGCAGGCGGGTCGTCACATGCTCATAGAAATCCTTAGCGAAGTTACCGCTGGTGTGGCAGCTTTTACACCGGGTAATGGCACGTTTTGACATACCGGCGATCTTCTCACCCTTGTAGATGGAAAAAGGCCTGAACAGCGGCTGGTCGTGACAGCTCTTACAATCCGGGTAATCCTCCTGATACTCCTTTGGATTGCCGTTTTCATCCAATTTTCCGTGCACGCTCTTGGCCAGAGTTTCTGCGACTGATTCGTGGGAGAATTTCGTTTGCCCCGACGGTTCGATGATATGGCACTCTTGTGTGCAGTCGACCTTTTTCGCTGGATCATGGGGGATTCTGTCGATGTCAGAGTGACAGTCTTTACATTCGATCCTGCGATGCGGCCCACTCTCGAACAGTTCCTCGTTGATATAGAACAGCCTGAATTGTCCGTCCTCATCGATTCGACTTAAACCACGATGCTTGTGACAGAGCACGCAGTTCAACTCATCTTCAGCATAAACAGGATTTGATTGAGAGATGAGAAAAAGAAAGGGCAACAAACCACAAAAAAAACCGACTAGCCAGATTTTTTTCATTATCTCCCCGCAATATTTCTTATCTTTTTCCGCCCATTGATTCTATCAGTGAGAAGAAATATTGTCCTGTTAGGCATACCAGTAAACAATCGCAGGGGTTCCCTATGCACCAACGGTAATTACCCTAGTTAAATTACGGGTATGCCTAACAGGACAATATTTCTTCTCACTGATAGAATCAATGGGCGGAAAAAGATAAGAAATATTGCGGGGAGATAATGAAAAAAATCTGGCTAGTCGGTTTTTTTTGTGGTTTG